>NZ_QKTQ01000015.1:0-64689 GCF_003234875.1 Curtobacterium sp. MCBD17_028
GTCCGAGCTGGTGGCACGCCGAGAGTGGGGAAACGCCGCCGCCGAGGGACGCGATGAAGTCCGCCTCCGAACCGGTGTTCCCGAGGTTCAGCCACGACTGGTACGCGGACGAACCCGCTGGGCCCTGTCCGAGCTGGTGGCACGCCGAGAGTGGGGAAACGCCGTCGCCGATCCACACGTCGCCGGTGTCAATCGCGACGACGATCTCCCGCTCGAGGGGGATCTGGTTGGCGGCGAGGAGGTCCGCCTTCAGACCGCCGCGCTCCTGCCGCCGTACTTCGTCCACCATCAGTTGCTCCCGTCTGACGGATCAGCCGTCGAAGTTGTGCGCGTCGTCTTTCGGACCTGATCACGGAGGTCCTGCATCGACTCATCGCTGAAGGTGTTGTCGAGGTCGTCCTCGATCAACATGTCCCGGATGTGGTCCGCGATCGTCGGCGGCTTGTCCGTGCGGCCCCAGTCGTGGGCGACGTCGCGGATGTACTGCCGGAACGCCTCACGCAGGATCCGCAACACCCGTGTCGCGCGCGTGACCGCGGTCTTCAGCCGGTCCACGTCCTCACGGAGGTCGTTGATCTTCTGCAGGTACTCGGACTTGAACGCCTCGAACGTTTCGATCGTGACGCGGCTGGTCTCGTTGTCCGCCCGCTGCTGCTCGGCAGGATTCCGGCGTGCTCGGATCTGCGCCACCTTGACCGTTCCCCAGGCCGCGGCGAACGGTCCGAGGACCCCGGCGCTGACCTTCGCGATCGCTCCCATGACCTGCACGAAGGAGTCGACATCCATCAGACATGCCCCTTCCACCCGTTCCGGCGTGCGTCCTTCACGACGTCGTTCACACGCCAGATGAGCGGCCCGATGAACGCGATCGGCATGAACCCGACCGCCGCGCGCCCACCGTCACCGCTGACCGCGCCCGCCCACAGCAGCGCGAACGCATAGACGGTGAGCATCATCGCGAGGAACGCCTTGCCGTACAGCTCGATCCGCCAGAACCTCTCCGGGAACGCCACCCCCAGCAGGCAGCCGAGCGCGACGACTGCGATCGTCGCGCACCATGCTCGGGCGTACACGTCGGAGAACACGTCCCGGAGAGCGGGGATCCCGGAGTCGAACCCGCCGAGGCCGAAGAGCACCAGACAGATGTCGAACCAGGGGAACGCGGCCTGCAGGAGGCCGCGGACTCGGACGTCGTCGGGGCCGATCGCGTCCGGTCCCCACACGGACGCGTCGCGGAGCCGACGGATCAGACTCCGCCGCGTCCGTGTGCCGCCGCCCACGGTCAGGACACCGCCGGGACTGCGGTCGACGTGTCCGTGGTGTCCGGCACCGTCGAGCTCACGGGGGTGTCCGCGACCGTCTGCACCGACGTCAGCGACGGCACCCCGGGGTCCGAGGTACTGCCGGCGTCGATGGTGCTGTCGGTGCGGATCTGCACGCCGAGCTCCGTGGCGATGGTCTTCACGATCGAGGTCAGAACGAGGATCAGCTGCGCTTGCGTGATGTGCCCCGAGATCACGTACGGGAGCACGGCGACGAGGATCACCGCGACGATGCCGGCGCCGGTCTTGAACGCCCCCTGCCAGCCCTTCGGCAGCAGCGGCAGCCAGTACGCGGCACCCGCCTGCGCGAGGAGGATCACCACCTGGGTGATGATCACCGGGTTCAGCAGGTTCGCGCTGTCGCCCGCGGCCTGGAACACACCCAGGACGAGGACGAACAGCGGCAGCAGCGACGGGGCGTACTTCTTGATGGTGGCTTCCATGATGTGTCCTCTCCGGGCTCAGTGCCCGAGTGCCTTCTGCAGTTGACCGATGCGCGACCAGGTGGCCGCGCCGTCGTTCGCGTTCTTCTTGAGCCAGTTCGGGTCGGCCGCCTCCGACGGCACCCCGTACGCCGCGAAGATGAGCTTCAGCGACGCCACGTCGGTGTTCTGCGCTCGAGCGGGCGACGACGACACCTTCGCGGTGAGGTCGTGCTCCCGGGCGTTGCCCTGGTAGCGGACGTAGCCGGGCGCGAGCGCGAAGCACGCGCCGGTGTCGTTGCGGCGAAGAGCGAGCATGGTGTCCTCCTGAACGGTTGCGCTGTGCGTGAAGTGAGCGAGCGCGTGCGTCACGCCCGCGGTGGTGATGGCGCCGAGGAAGTCCCGCGTCCATCCGAGGTACGGCCGCTGCGTCTCGGCGGCGCGCTGCTCGAGCGTCATCCAGCCGACCCGGTTCCCGTACGCGTCCGTCGCGACGCACCCCGAGATCCCGTTGCGGCGCTGCGTGGTGACGATGTCGCCGGCAGCCTTGTTCCGGTCCGTCCGCGTCGGGCTGACGCCGAAGAACGCCGGCACACCGTCCGGCGGGTTCGCGTCGCCCGGCACCTGGTACTCAGACCAGTTCCACGCGTCCAACGCGATCTGGGCGATCCGCCCCTGCCGTCCGAACGGCGACGTCACACCGGCGAGCTGCCAGCGGGCGTTGTGCTCTAGGCAGTACCCGCCAGGCGTGTACAGCTGCCCGATGTCCCCGATCGCGCGCTCGAGCGCCTCGCCGGAGTTGATCGTCATGATCTCCGTCACAGGACCACCCCCGGTCGGACGTGGGCGTCCACGTCCAGGTCCGGGGGAGTGCTGTTTGGAGTCGTCGGCGCGTCGTCGTTGTCGGCGTCGTGCTCACCGTGGTGTGCCATGGAACCTCCTAGCTGAAAGCGGTCACGCCGATGGCGATCTGCTGGAACTTGATGTCGTCGCTGCCCTTGTCCGCGGTCGCCGCGAACTGCACCGTGTTTGAGCCGACCTGAGTCCGCGCGACGGCGGTCAGCGTCGGAACGTTCTGTGATCCCGGCGCGATCTCGTCCTGCCGCTGCGTCGTCGGCGTGAGCACGTCGATGCCGTTCAGGCGGACGTAGAGGTTCCCGCCCGTGGCCTTCGACGCAGCTCCGGTCGCTGTGGCGATGACCGTGATCAGCACGGTGTGCGGGACGACTTCGGTGAACGATCGCGATGCGACCGGGTGGATCTTCCCGTCGGCCGTGACCATCCCGAGCGCCTGGGTGCCGCCCGTCAACGCGGTGACGGCGCCGACTTCGTCCCACCGCGGGCTCCCGGCGGTGCCGGCGGCCGTGAACGACAGTTCGACGTCGGCGCAGTACACCGTCGTGCCGCGCAGGAACAGCTTGGGTGGGGTCTCGAGGAGCGATGTCGAGGACGCCATCGTGAGCGTCGGGCTGATGCAGGGCCGTACCGAGAAGCCCTGCGCGGCGGCGAGCGTCTGCCCGGCGCCGCGCACGAACTTCTGCAGCAGCACGAACCGTTGCCCGATCGACAGTGGCACGGACGTGCCGGACAGCACCGTGAGCTTCACTGGGTTGGTCGCGTTCGCGGGATCGCGGAGAAGACCCACCCAGTACGTCGTTGGCGCGCTGACGGCGGGCACCGACACCGTCACGGGAGCGTCGATTCTGTGCCCGAAGCCGCCGACAACCGCTCGAGCTTCCCCACTCACGGAGGAGACACCGACGGTGACGGTGTCGTTCGTGTTCACCGTGATCGCGTACGGGCTACCCCAGTCGTCGAGGATCCCGTCGCCGACCGCTCCCACGGCCTGTCCCCACATGTCGTCCGTGAGGTCAGCGCTGGTCAGTGGGAAGGACGATTCGGTCATGGTGCCTCCTAGACGGCCCTGAGTAGTTGCAGCTGACGCAGCGCCCTGCCGACGTCCTTGTTCGTGCGGGACACCCACGCAGACGAGTCCCGAGACCCCACGACCGCGGAGACCTTCTCGGTCTGCGCGCCCTGCTGCGAGGTGACCATCGTGGTGACCTCGCGTACCACGTTCGTGAGGTCCAGACCGTCGATGCCAACGCCGACGGTGTCGCCCACCCGCCAGTCACGGCGGTACTGGATAGTCGGGGAGTCGCTGATCGTGAACGACACCGTCACTGGCGCAGCACCGGACGAGAGAGCGTCGGCGCCGGCCTGGTTCAGGCCCGTGGAGTCGGTGGCGGTGCGCTGATCCACGAGCCCCTCGATGCGGGCTCCCCAGAGCGCCTCCGCGGCCGAGTCGACGACCTGCACGAAGGTGCGGTCCTTGCCGACGCCCGGGCCCGCGACGATCGCACGCGTCAACGAAGGGCGCGACAGCGTGTAGGACCAGTCGTCGCCGACGACGCCGCCGACGAACGCACCGGCAGTGCCGAAGCGGATGTTCGCGGACAGGTCCGCGACCGGGCGAAGCAGCAACGACAGGAACGGCCCGTCGTCGTCCTCGTCCTGCACGACGTCGATGTGGAGGCCGCCCAGCTCGGCGATGTCGGCGATCGTCGTGCCGAGCTGCTCGAGCCGACCGTTGATCGTGACGGACGAGCCGCGGCCCTGTGACGCCGGGATGCGGAACAGGGGCTCCCGCCGGTCCGACGTCGTCCCGGAGCCGAGATTCGACGTCAGGTAGCCGAGAAGCACGTCCTCTGCCGCGCCCGACCGATTGTCGTACCCGACGGGCTGGGCCGTGATCGGGTCAGCGCCAGACGGGAACAGGATCCGGTCCGAGATCGTCGCCGTGTCTGACTCGCCACTGATCGTGGACACGTACGCGCCACGCTGAATGCCGGTGATCGGACCCGACATCACCTTCCCGTCGTTCCGGTAAAGGATCGCGCCACGCCCCGGGTACAAGAGATCCCGCAGCCCCTCGTTCTGCGCCGTGACCGACCAGGTGCCAGGAGACGCGTCGGTCACGTTGTGCCGTTCCACGACCGTCAGTGACGACCAGAACCGCACCGGATTGAACCGACGTCGAAGGTCGAGATCGCGAGGCCACACCATCCACTGCGGCGTCACGAGCGACCTCCCATCACCAAGCCGACTCGTAGCCGGGGGTCCACCGAACGATCAAGCTGGTGCCCTCGCCCGTGGTCGCGAGGATGACGCTGACGGCGTTCACACCCGGCAGCAGGGGCGCCATCGTCGCGCCCATGCTGATCAGCTCCCACGCGATCGCGGAGTCGAGCGTCGCCGACCGGGCGCGCGGATCCGACACCAGCCACAGCGTCGAACCGTCCGGCACCCCTGAGCGGAGCTCCACGTCCGTGCCCGGGTACTGCACGATCGCCGACGCGGCCGGCCCGTTGATCTCGATCTCCGGCCACACGGGCACCTCACCGTCGACCGCGATCTCCATGTCCGACCCCACGACCACCGACGGCGTGATCCGTCGCGGCCACGGGTTCGTCCCGTCGCCTGTTCCGAGGAACGTCGCCCCCGGGGTTGCCGAGTACTCGATCTCGGTCGGTTCCCGGTCCCGCCAGTACGGGTCGACAGCGACGAGGGTGAGCGGCACCTTCTCCCAGCTGACGCCGGAGTTCCCAGCACCCCAGTTGCCCTCCCAGCCGCTCTTGTAGATCACGTCGAGCACACGCTCGCCGAAGACCGAGTTCGCGACCAGCCGGAACGTGCCGGTCTGCCCGATGGTTACCGAGTCCCACTGCGCGATCAGCGCGCGAAGCTCTGCGATGTTCGCGAGGAACTCCGCGTGTGACTGCTCCGACGCGAACTCGAGCGGGAGGAACACCTCTCGCTCGAGCACGTCGATCTCCTGCAGCCATGACCCTCGCATCCCGGGCGTCGTCGCCGTGACGACGCTCAGCGGCGACAGTCCCAGCCCCGTAGCGCCCGGGAGCAGCACCCGATCCGCGTCGACGTTCAGTGGGATCACCACCGACCCGTCCATGGACTCGAGGTGCAGCGTCCGGGAGTCGGCGCGGACCGGCTGGACCGCGAGAGCCTGCTGGACGGTCAGGACGTCGTTTCCGTCCTCCACGGTCCCGGTCCCGGTCCCGCTGCCGTTGCCGTCCACGACGGTGTCGATGATCTGTCCCGGGCCGCCGCCGTCCGCGATCGTCGCCATCAGGTGCCTCCTCCTGCTCGGTGCAGCCGATCAGCGTCGTCCGCCGGCCATGACCTCCGTGCGGTGCTGCAGCTCCATGTAGTCGCGGAGCGTGAACTCACGCCCCTCGCTGTGGAAGTGCGGCTCGAGGTGCTTCGTGACACCGCCCCCCGTCGTGACGAGCTCGGTGAGCTGCCGGTCCGTGAACACGTGCTCGGGCCTCCCCGTCTTGTTCATCACCAGCGTCGGCCCGGTCGGCAGCATCCCGCCGGTGTCGTACAGGGTCGGCTCGATCGTCCCCACCACGCCGCCGTATGCGTAGCCGTGCCCCTCGCCGAGCCCGTTCAGGTTCGGTCCGTAGGTGTGCTTCGCGTAGTTCAGCGCGGCGAGCATGTTGTCGTACCCGTTGAAGATGTCGCCGTGGCCCGGGAACTGGTACGCCGCGAACGTGGTGCTGATCGTCTGCATCAGCCCCTTGGCGAGGTCGCCCGTCCTGTTGTTGATGTCGCCGATGTTCCCCTGGATGGCCTTCGGGTTGCCGCCGGACTCCGTCTGGATCTGGCGGAGCACCTTCGCGACCATGTCCGACGACGTCGACAGGCCGTTCGCCGCGAGAGCCTTCACGACGTCCGGTTGCCACCGAGCCACACCGGACCCCGCCGGCGTGCCCGACGAGCCGCCAGCGTTGCCGATGCTGCCGATGACGCTCGCGACCCCGCCGAGGCTCTTCAGAGCCGACAGCGCCGACCCCAGCAGGTTGTTCGCCGCGGACGACGCCACCGACGTCATCGCGCCGCCGCCAGGGATCCTCGCGATCGCCGCGCGGACGAGCCGGCCGAGCGTACCCGACGGGTCACGGATGAACGCGCCCGCCGCACCCGCAGCGTCCTTCCCCCAATCCAGCGCCGTCGACGCGGCACCCTTGATCGCCCCGACCACGCCACCGCCGGCGTACCCGACTGCCGAACGCACGCCCTGCACGCCGCCACGATTCCCCGCAGCGTTCAGCGCATGCACGAACCCGGGCCCGAGAGCTCGAACGACCTCGGGGACGAGGACGCCTTCACCGCGCCGCATCGGCGTCATCACGTCGTCGCGACGTGCCGCCTGGTAACCCGGGATGACACCGCCGCCCGCGAACCCCTTCGGGAGCGCGACCTTCGGCATCTTCTTGGACCCAAAGAACCCAGCGACCTTGTTGAAGTTCCCGATCAGGGCGTCGTTGATGACGGTGTCGACGACGAACTTGATCGGTGCCTTAGCGATCGACTTCAGCCCGTCCCACGCCTTCCCGACGGCGCCCACGGCGGTCGAGAACGCGTCCGGGATCGTCTTCGTCACGAACCCCTTCAGGGCGTTGAACACCGGCTTGACGTCGTTGTTCCACACGCTCGAGATGTGCGACGAGATCGAGTTCCACGCGGGCTTCACGCCGCTGTTCCACAGGAACTGGAACGCCGGCACCAGCGTGCCCGTGATGAACGAATGGATCGCCGCGAACGCCGGACGGATGACGACCGTCCACGCCCACGAGATCGCCCCGCTGATCGCGTTCCACGCCGGCTGGATCACGGCCGTCCAGAGCCACGAGAACACAGCGCCGAGGACCGTCCGGACGAACGACACGATGGCGTTGAACGTGGGGAGCAGGACCACACTCCACGCCCACGTGATCGCCTTCGTGATGCCCGTCCACGCCGGCACGATCACCACGGTCCACAGCCAGTTGATCGCCGCCGCGAGAACGTTCGTGATGAACGCGGAGATCGCGACGAACGTGGGCTGGATGTACGTCGTCCACACCATCGCGATGAAGCGGCCGATCGCCGAGAAGATCGGCTGCACGTTCGTCGTCCAGAACGACACGAGCTGCGCGCCGACCCAGAGGAAGATGTGCCCAATCAGGTCGAAGATCGGGTACACGTAGTTCGACCAGAGGTACGCGACCGCCTTCCCGATCGCGGTGAGCGGCGGAGCGACGTACGCCGTCCAGAGAACGACGAAGAACTGGCCGACCGCGACGGCTGCGGCACCGATCGCCTTGAACACGGTGACTGTCGTGTTCCACCAGGAGACGAAGAACCCGCCGACCGCGCGGACACCGACACCAATCCCGTCGAACACAGGCTTGATGACCGAAGACCACAGCCAGGTCGCGCCGGAAGCGATGCCGTCCCACGCGGGGACGAACACGTTCTTCCACAGCCACACCGCGGCGTTCCCGACGGTCGTGACAGCGCTGACGATCCAGGCGAACGTCGGCTTCAGGACCGAGTTCCATGCGAACGCGGCCGCCGCCTGGATCCCCTTCCACGCGGCTGTGACGCCGTCGTGAAACCACGCCCAGTGGGTGTAGGCGTAGACCACACCCGCTACCAGGGCAGCGAGGGCCGCGATGATGAACTCGATCGCGATCGTCACGAGCCCGATCGGGTTAGCGTCCATCGCAGCGTCGAGACCGAATGTCGCCGTCGTCGCCACAGCCTGCGCCGCCGCCATGCCCTTCGTGACCAGCGTGTACGACACCACCGCGGCGCGAGCGAGCCCCATCAGCAGCGCGTAGCCCCTCATCGCCAGGCCGATCGACTTGAACGCGATGAGCGCCCCACCGAGACCGAGGACGAGAGGCTTCAGCCAGCTGCTGTTCGCGCTGGCGAAGCGCACCGCCGCGTTGACGCCGGTCGCGAAGCCCTTCGCGGTGTTCGCCAGGCCCGGGAGCACGTCGCCCGCAATCGTGGTGCCGACGTTCGCGAGGGTCTGCTTCGCGACCGCCAGCCGGTTGGCCGTGGTCTGCGACGTCAGGTTCCACTTTTTCTGGAAGTCAGCCGTCGAGTTCATCGCCTTGCCGACCTCAGTCGTACGGTCCTGTAGGCCCTTGGTCGCGCTCCCGGTAAGCATCATCGACGTGTTCAGACCGACGATTCCGCCGGTCATGTTCTTCATCGCCTGCGTGTACCCGCGAGCTGCCGGCGCGGCCTGCATGATCTGCGCCTTCTGCTGCGCCGTGAGCTTCGTCGAGTTCTGCACCGAGTTCGTGAACTGGGACAGCGTCTTTGTGCCGTTCACGAGCTCGCCGTAGGACGTCTGGATCGTCTTCGGCATCGACGCGATGATCGACGCGGCCTCAGCCGTCGACGGGCCGAGCTTCGACTTCACCGTGTCCGACAGGTACTCGATCGTGCCCGCGAGACCCTTTTTCGCGAGGTTGTCGCGGACGTCGGCGGCCGAGATGCCGAACGCGTCCATCTCCGTCGCCATGACCCGCGTCGGCGACGCCAGTGAAGCGATCGTGTGGTTCAGGTCCTGCGCCGCCTGCTGCGCCGACATGCCGGTCGAGGTCATCGTGCCGAGCGCGCCCGCGATCTGGTTGAACGGGATGCCGAGCTTCGACGCGACGGGCAGCACGTTCGACAGGGACCCCGCGAACTCCTGCAGCGTCGACTTCGAGTGCTCCGCAGCGACCATGAGCGCGTTCATGGCCTTCTTCGGGTTCCCGAGCGTGCTGCCGTAGGACTGCATGACCGACGTCAGCGCGTTCGTCACGGTTCCGAGGTCCGCGCCCTCATCGGCGGCGCCCTTCGCCGCCGCGCTCATGATCGACAGACCAGCAGCGCCGCGGTAGCCGGCCTTCTCGACCGTGTACATGCCCTCGGTCATCTGATCGAGCGAGGTACCGGTGTCGCTCGAGATCTTCAGCAGCCCCGCGCGGACCATCGCGAGGTTCCGCTGCGTCTCACCGGCGGCGGTCACGAGGACGTTCGACGACTTCTGGAACGAGATCGCCGACTCCGTGGACGCCTTCGCGAACTCCGCAGCGGCGAAGACACCGAGCATCGGCGCGAGCGACCCGAGCGACCCCATCAGGCCAGCGGCGCCGGACTTCAGCTTCGCGAACCCGGCAGCGCCCTTCTCCGACGCCGCCGCCATCCGGTTGAGCACCGTCGGCGACTTCGCCTGCTCAGCGCTGAGCGCAGCCTGCGCCTCCACGAGCTGCCCGGTCACGACCTTCTGCTCGCGGTACGCCGCCGCGAGGCCCTCTTCGGTGCCCGTGACCTTCAGCGACGCGGCCGCCCCGCGGCCCTTCGCGGTGGTGAGCGCCGCCTCCGCCTTCAACGCCTGCGACGACGTCGTGCCGTACTTCAGACGCTGCTCGGCAAGACGCGCCTCCGCGGCCGCCACGTTCTCCGTGGCCGCCTTCTCCGCGTTCCGGGCGGCGGCGATCGCGTTCTTCTCCGACTGCACCGCGCGCGCAGCGGCCTTCGTCGCCTTCTCCATCTCGGCGACCAGCGCCGTCGCTCCACCGCCGCCCTTCGCGCCGGTCGCGAGCCCAGCAGAGAACTCGCGGCCGGCAGTCGTGCCCGCAGCCTTCGCAGCAGCGCTGGTCCCCTTGACCATCAGCGACGCGGTCTGCGCCATGTTGGGGATGACGTCGACCCATGCGGCGGAACCGGCCACGGGACACCTCCTAGCGTTGGTTGTTCGCGAACAGGACCGCGGCGACCTCGTCCATCTCGGCGCGCTGCTGTTCCCGGTACTGCTCTTCGACGGCGTCCTCCACGGACTGCCCATCCAGGGGTGTCGGAAGGAACTTCGGCTCGATCGCCGGTTCGCCCTTCTCGCGGAACATGTTCGCCAGGCCCGCGTTCAGCGACCGAAGCTGCGACGAGACGTCGTGGAGAAGCCAGTCGGTGACGGTCCACGTCGATCCGATGTGTGCGCGCGTGACCGCGGAATCGGCGGGTAGGCCCTCGGCGAGGACGCGGAGCTGCCGGAACGTGATGTCGCCCCGGATGAACTCAGCGATCGGATCCCGCGGCGCGTAGTGCGCCTGCAGGGCCGCGTCAGCTGACTCCGCGTACTCGTCCACGAGCATGACGACGCCCTCAGCACGAACCGCGATCTCCACCGGAGCGGGAAGCGGTCTGCTGAGGGCGTCGTCGATGTCGTCGGGGCCTACCGCTTCGTAGGGCGGCCAGCGGTCAGCGAAGCCCGGGTGTCCTGCGACACCGCGATCTGCAGGAGTCCGATCTCGTCGGGGTCGCCGCCGGCCTCGATGAAGGCGTCGTACTGCTCCCCGAGGAGGACGCGGGCGATGCCCTCGTCGTCGTCGTCCGCGAGGGGCTTCAGTGCCGCCTTCGTGGCCTTGTCGTAGAGCATCGGGTGGGGGAGCTCGAAGTAGTGCTCCCCGTCGGGGGAGTAGCTGATCGAGGCGGACCCGAGGGTCTCCTCGACCTTGTTGCGCACACTCGCGCGCGTGTACGCGGCGGAGCGCTTCTCGTCGGCGTTGCTGGTCATGCTGGTTTCCTCCGTTCGTGGCGGTTGGTGGTGAGTTGGAGGGGGACGGGCGCGCAACTCACCACGGGAATCGCGCCCGCCCCCAGCCACTGCTACGACCCGCCGCCAGCCTGCGCCGGAGCGACGATGAGGCCCGTGGACGCCTCCGTGTAGGAACGGCCCACCTCGGGGTCGCGGAGGCACGTGAACGTGCGCCCCGTGGCCTCGACGTCGGTGCGGTTGAGGGTGCGGTCCGCGATGTCGGTGACCTGCATCCGGTACGCGAACTCCACGCGGTAGAACCGGCTCGAGCCGACGCCGTCCTGGGTCAGGATCAGGCCCCGGTAGAACGGGAAGTCGGCCTTGTCGCCGTCGTGGTACTCGTACCCGACGGTCTTCGAGGCCGGCCAGTCGGCCACCGGGATGCCGTGCGCGAGCGCGCGGGTCCACGCGTTCGACTCGCCGAACGTGACATCGAGGGTCTTCGTCATCCCGTCGATGTCGTTCCGGACGGGATCGAGGTCCTGCACCATGTTCACGGCCGACGCGGACACGTTGTTCGCGTCCTTGATGCCGTCCGTGGTGATGTACCCCATGTTGAAGTACCCCTCGGGCAGGGCGATGGGCAGGATGACGCCCGTGGTGGCGTCCGGGGCACCGAACCAGTCTTCGGGCACGGCGGCGGAGTAGTCGGCGATCGCGAAGATCTGCGTGCCGTGCTTGCGGATGAACCGGTTGTCGTTGGCGAGCTGCGATGCCACGTCGGGCATGTTGACCTCCTGGTCGAGAGCGGCCACCCGGAGCTCGGGAGTCGCGTTGGTTGATGTGCTGGTGCTGTCCTCCGCCGCGGCATCCTCGGTGGGCTGCGCGTCGGCGGGTTGGGTCTCCGAGCTCGGCTCCTGCGACCCGGTGTCCGCCGTACCGGCGTCCGTGGGGTCCTCAGTGGGCTCGAGCGACGAGTTCGATGGTGGCAACGGCGCGCCTCACCTTCGGGTTCTTGTAAGCCAGGGACCCGAACGTGGACGGGACGGCCAGCTCGTCGACCTCGCCCGTGTCGGGGATGGATGGGAGCGCGGCCTCGAGGGGTCGCACGAGGTCCCACAGCGACCCGCGGTCGGTGTGGAACACGGTGATGTCAACGCTCAGCGCCGTCTCGTACTGCGTGTTCGTGGAACCAGGCCCGGGAGTCCGCTCGACCATGACGAGCGGCACCTTGTCCGGGGTGACCGTCGCATCCCAATCCATGGGCAACTCGGACACCACGTCGATGCCGCCGTCGACGAGCGGATCGAGGATGCGGTGCACGAATCCGATGACGAGCTGCTCCACGTCGGGGAACAAGCCGTTCAGGATCATGCCCCGATCGACCTCCGGAGGATCGCCTGCTTGTTCACGCCTGCGTTGCCGTGCTCGAGGTCCTCCGCGTCGTCCGACGTTGCGATCACCTGCACGAACGCGCGTTTGTAGCCCCGCGGGGACTTCGTGCCCGGGCGGATGCCGGACACGATCTGCAGCGACCGGGAGAACTCGATCGCGCCCGCTTCCGCGGCAAGCCGCTGCGCTCGCGGGAGGATCCGCGCGGCCTTCCGCAGGAGCGCCTTCCGAACCGGCTCGGACCGCTGCATCTCGTCGAGGGTGTCCCTGCCGATGATCACCTTGCCGAACATCACCCCTCCTCGAGGACCATGTCGAACTCGGTGTGCGGGAGCATCCCGTAGAACGTCATGCCGCGGCCCTGCACGTTGTACGTCGCGCTACGCCAGGTGACCTGGTCGCCCTTGCTGATGCCCTCGACGGGCTCGTGCGTGGACACCCGGTAGGTGGTCGTCGCGTTGTAGAACGTGACCGCCGACGTCGTGCGGGTCGGGGCCTCGACCGACGAGAGTCCCTGCACCTCACAGCCCGTGATCGTCGTGTCGACGGTTGTCACAGTGGTGAGGCCCCGCGCGTCGCCCTTCCCGGAGCGGCGCTGATGCCAGATGACCGTTTCAGCGTGGGTAGCCATCGTCGTATCCGTTCTCCCAGCGGCGGCGGGGGTCCCACAGCGGGAACAAACGGTCGATGCCGCCGCGCACCTGTCCGAGACGCGGCTGCGGGACGACCACCGCGACGCCGGCAGGGGAGCTCTCGAACACGTCGACCATCCACCCGGCGAAGGTCAGGAACGACGCGTGCGGCGACCCATCGAGGGTGACCGTGCGTCCCTCCGTGCCCGACGTGCTCTGGTACGACGTCGCCCGAGACGGGATCTCGGGGCCGGTCGGTGTCGTCGTCACCTCGAGCAGCGGCAGCACCGACCACACGATGACGTCGACGACGGACGCCTTGTCGAGCGTCCCTGCGGTGATCCGGTCGGCGGTGGTCGGCCACGTCCGCGCGATCGCTCGCTCGACCGTCCCAATCAGGTTGGCCGCCCGGACGGTCTCCGCGGGGTTGAGGGGACGCCACGTGCCCTCGATGTCGCTCGGCGTCGCCCACCGCGTCTGCGGCAGGTCCGGCTCGTCGTCGGTCGCAGCGTCCCCTCCCATCAGGCCCCCGGAGCGCCGCCGGCCGTGCCGGTGCCGCTCGTGTCGCTGTCGGCCTTCGCCGCGATGATCGCCGCGGCGATGTCGGCCTTCGTGGTCGCGCTCCCGAGGCTGATCGAGTTGTCGGCCGCGTACTTCCGCAGCTGCACGACCGTCCACTGCTCCGTCGGGTCACCATCGGGGAGGGTGACCTCCTGCGAGGTGTCGGCGACGTGGTCCGCGATGAGGTTCACGGACTTGAGGTGCTCGATCTGCTCCGGCTTCACGCCCTCGTCCGTGAACACGCCACCGCGGTAGACGTAGCGCTGCGCAGCGCCGGACCCGATGACGGCGGCGGCGCCGGTCACCGTGTAGAGCTTCGCCGTGCTGGGGCTCGCGTGATCAGCCATGCTCACAGCCCCGTTCCGGTGATGCGGAGGCCCGCGCGGATGTCGCGGACGACCGGGACGGTGACGCGACGGGCCCGGAGGTCGTACGCGTCGCGGCTCTCGGCGCGGATCGTCTTCGTCTCGATGCCGGACGCCGCGCGCGAGTAGCCCGGCGAGCCGAGGTCCTCGTCGGCCATGCCGCCGAGCTGGTTCCGGTCCACGAGGAACGGGTCCGTGAACGGCACGTACCGCGACGTCGTCCAGGTCAGGCCGAGGTAGTTCGGGATGACACCCGTCTCGACCGTGTTCCCCGACTCGCGGGGCAGGAAGTTCGACGTGATCAGCGACGCGGCGACCTTCGCGAACTGCGTCGGCTTGAGGACGACGACGTTGAAGTCGTACTCGCCGTACTGGGTGAGGTTCTCCTCCGCCCACGCCTTCGCACCGAGGACGTTCTCGATGATGTTGCCCGCCTCGGACCACACGCCACCGGCGTACGTCTGCGTGAGGAGCGACGCGATCACGGACAGCGCGGTCGAGTCGACCTGCCGGATCATGCCGTTCCCGAGCTTCAGCAGCGCCCGCTGCGCCGGGTCGAAGTTGTACCGGGCGATCGCCTCGTCGGTGACGGGCGTGTCCTGGCCCCACTTCGCCGTGTGCGCCGCGGCGAGCTGACCCGCCGTCATGACGGTCTTCGGGAACTCGGCGCCGGGTGCGACGACCTCGGGAGCGTCGGCGGGGTAGATGACCTCGCCGGTCTCGTAGAGGATCGCGCCTCCGACGGCCTTGTACCGGCCGCCGAGGAGGTAGTCGGCGATGAAGCCCTGCGCGGTGATGTCCGCGAGCGCGCGGCGGATCAGCGTGGGCGACTTCAGGAACTGGTGGATCTCGATGGTGGAGAGATCCGACCCGACCGAAGCCGGGGTGACGGGGTATGCGTATCCCATGGGTGGTCGTCCTCCTAGACGAGGGTGAGGTTGATCTCGGCGATGCCGCCGTCGGCGGCGCCCGCGACTGCGAGGCCGATGGTGCCGGTGGTGTCCGTCGAGACCGCGCCGTTCGCGGCGGGTGCGACGCGGTCGCCGGCGACGATCGCGCCGACGGCGAGCAGGCGCTGCGTGCCGCCGCGGACGACAGCGACCTCATCGCCGACACGCGCGTCGTACAGCGCGACACCGACGACCTTCACGGATCCGTCGGCCGCGGTACCGACGCTGCGGTTCCCCGTGACCTCGACGAGCTGACCGCCGACGATCGGGGTGGTCGCGACGTAGGTCGCGTTCTGGCCCGGGACGAACCGGGGTGCGTAGTCAGCCATGATCAGGCTCCCTTGCTCTCGAGGTGACCGAAGACCTTGCTGTACAGCGCGTCCTCGTCGGATGCGGACTCGTCCACGCCACCGGTGTGACCGAGCGGCACGATCGGGGCGACCAGCCCCTCGGCGAGCGAGTCGAGGGTCGCCCTCACGCCCTCCTCGTCGGCGTCGAGCGCGGCACGCCAGTGCTCCGCCCGGGCCGGCGCGATCTTCCCCGCGCGGACCGCGTTCTGGACGATGCCGTCGCGGCGCTCGGTGACCTGCTGCGCGCGCGCCTCACGGCCCGCGGCGGCGTCGGCGACGAGCTGGTCGAACTGGGCGGCGTCCACGAGGCGGGTGCCCTCGGGGACAGTGTTGGTCGGAGCCGGGGCGGCGACACGGTCGACAGCGGCGAGGATCGTCGCGTCGTCCACGTCACCCTCGGCGGGCAGGCCGAGCCGGTTCCGGACTTCGATGCTGAGGGCGGCCATGTGGTCGCCTCCCTTCGTGTCGGTGGTGTTGGGTGTGCCCGGCTCGGCCGGACGAGTGGTCCGCGGCGCATGCTGCGCGCGGGAGTTGATGGCGCGGGCGACGTCCGCGGGGGTCGGCTTGGACGGCGTGGCGCGCGCGACGATGCGGAGCACGCGCGAGGCAGCGGAGTCCGAGATCTCCTCGTCGGGGATGACGATGAGCTGCTCGTCGTCGTCCTCGTCGCCGACGGTCTCGGTCTCCCCGGCGTCCGGGATGACCGCGACCCGGTCCGCGAGGCCAGCGGCGACCGCCTCCGTGGCGCTCATCCACGTGTCGTCGGCGAGGAGCGCCGGCCAGTCCTTGTCGCCGGCCTTCCCCGCGTAGATCTCGATCAGCGACGACTCGATGCTGTCGAGGACGTCGGCCTGCTTCCGCAGATCGACCGCGTTGCCGAACGCGAACACGGACGGCGAGTGGATCATCATCTGCGTGCCGGGCGACATCACCGTGTCGTCGGCGCCGGCCGCGATGACGGACGCTGCGGACGCGGCGAGCCCGTCGACGACCGCGGTCACGGACGCCTTGTGGGCGCGCAGCATGTTCAGGATCGAGACGCCCTCGAACACCTCGCCGCCCGGGCTGTTCACGCGCAGGATGATGCGCGTCACCGAGTCGGGCAGCGCGTCGAGGACCTTCCCGACGTCGTTCGCGGAGACGCCCCAGAAGCCACCCCACGAGTCGATGGGCCCGTACATGCGGATCGTCGCGACCGTGCCGCTGCCCGACGGCGCCGGCGTCGTGACGGCGTCGAAGAACTCCGTCTTCGTTTTCGGCAGGGGCTTGCTGCCCCAGTACCGGTTCGCGGTCCGGTGGTCGGTCATGATGCGGTTCCTCCTCCTGCGGTGCCGTCCGGCGCCGCGTTCGGTGCTGTCTTCGGCCCGATGCTCCGGGCGGTCTTCGGGTCACGCGGCGGCAGGCCGTACGTCGTGCGGAGGTACTCCTCGAGCGGGTCGTCCATCGTGATCGCGCCGCAGAGGACCAGCGCGTTGATCGCGCCGGCGGTGACGGGATGCCGGGAGCCGATCTCGTCGAACACGATCCGCGGCGCCGGGACGTCCGTGCCGTAGTTCAGGTCGACGATGTCCTCGACGACGTGCCGCGTCGCGGTCGTCGCGAGGTCCAGGGCGACGCTCTGCAGCGAGAGCGTGAAGAAGTCCTGGAACGTGTCCCCGAGGGCGTAGGAGCCCGTCGAGTTGTCCCCGCCGAGGCTGAGGAAGTTCGCCAGGACCGCCTTCGCGATCTGCTCGTCGTAGTACCGGATCGGCTTGTCCGCGTCGGGCAGCTGCCCCTCGACGCCGAGCAGCGCGAGCTTCGCGCCCGCCGAGATCGACGCGCCAGCGTTCTCGCCAGCGCGCATCCCCGACGCGATCCCAAATCCGGCGTCGATGTACGACTGCTCGAGCCTCGTGCGGTCCTCGCCCTGAACTGTCAGCGGCACCTCGGGCGCCGTGTACACGGGGAAGCCCATGCCGTTGCGGTCGATGGTCTGCGCCTGCACCCGCAGGAGCCGGTCCTTCAGCAGCCAGAACTTGTACGCCGGCCGGAGCAGCGACTGGCCGAGCCAGTTCCCGCCCTCCCGGTCGGTGATGTACGCCACGAGCTGCGACGCGGGGATGTCGACCTCGGTCTTCCCGCCCACGAGGCCCTGCTGACGGATCGCGACGAGATCCCCGTCCGCGGCGACGTCGATGCGCGCGATCGTCCGTGGCGGCCGCCACTGCAGGTCCTGCAGGTGCGCGCGGAGCGCGCCGTTCGGACCGTCCGGCGTGACCGAGTACACCTGCTCGAAGAACGAGTGACCGAATACCAGTGACAGCAGCGCCAGGCGGAGGTGCTCGTTCCAGTCGAACCGGTTCCGGACCCGCGTCAGCGGCCGCGCGGACTGCCCGACGATCGGAAGCCCGAGATCGTTCGCGACGTGCTCCACGACTTCGTCAGGAGCGCCATTCGGATCGATCCGCCACGGCGTACGGCGGATGGGGAGCATTACCGCGCGGAGCACCTGGATGACCTGCGCGTCCTGCCGACGCATCCGGTCGTAGTTGTAGATGTTCAGCGGCCACCGGAGCTCCGGGGTCTCCTCGTACGTGTCGAGACTGCTCCACCACTGCGTCCCGATCGACGCGTTCTCGTTCTCGTACCCCTTCGGCCCCTTCGGGACGGCGGTCCGCAGGTCTACCGCGCCGTTCGAGTCGACCATGGGGATCCCTTCGTCAGAAGCCGACGTTCCGGAGGTCGCTCGTCAGGGACGAGGGACCCTGACGAGTCAGCGAGGTGTCAGCCGACCGCACCGCTCGCGGCGGTGGCGGTGGCGGTGGCGGTGCGATGGCGTGCTTCCGCGACAGCCACAGCGCGCCCGCAGCACCCATCAGGGGTGCCGCGTCGGCGGGGGAGTTGTCGCGGTCCACGACCCACCCGCCGGAGAGCTGCTTCACGACCGCGGTGCCGGCGGCGGTGTCGAGGATCGGCTGCACGTTGTGCCGCACCGTCGGCTCCGGCTTCTCCGGCGTGCCGACGACCGCGTCGCTGAGAATCGCGCACGCGATCGTCAGGTCAGCGCCGAGCCACGGCACGACCTCGAGCATCCACGGGTCGGCGGGGTTCGCGTACTTGTCGGCGAGGTCAGCCATGAACGCCGACACGGGAGCGCCGCGGGTCTGCCCGGTAACGCGGCGCACCCGGCCGCGGCAGCGCTCGTCGTGCAGGAGGAAGTCCGCGATCCAGTCGCTTCCGGACCGGTACGCAATGAGTTCGACCTGGTCGACGCCGTCCGGGCGCTTCCCGCAGGCGATGAGCGAGTACATGGACCGGTCAGCGGTCTGCTCGATGCAGACGTCGAACTGGCCGACGATGCGGTCGCTGTCGTCGAGCGCGTAGGAGCCGTCAGGACGCACCACGGGATGGTTCTGGCCGCGCTCCCACGAACCGGCCGGGAACGGGCCCGACAGCGACGTGTTCGCCCACTGGCACAGCACCTCGGTGCGGAACACCCACTCCGGGTCGTCCTTCGCATCCGACGCGATCGCCCGGATCTCCATCACGTGCCCGAGCGAAGGGTTCGCCTGCGCCCACCCGTCCTTGTCCATCCGGTCGAGGTTCGGCGCCGCGGACCACTCGAACAGGCCGAGGGACACGTCGTCGTCGTCCTCGTCGTCAAACGGGTTCTCGTCGAGCTCGTCGTCGTAGAACTCGTCGTCCTCGCCGTCGTCCTCACCCTCGACGTCCACGTCGAACTTCTCGAGGTACGGCGACTCGATCGCCGCCTCCACGTTGCCCGGCGTCGCCGCAGCGAGAAGGTCGCCCTCGACGTCGATGCCGTCCGGGTCCCCGAGTGCGCGGTGCGCGCGTAGCCGCAGGTACCACAGCACCACCGAGGTGATGTCGCCGGCGTTCGAGATCCCCACGACCAGCGCGAGGCGCTGCGCGTTCGTCGTCTTCGAGATCGCCGCCCACGCCGCCCACGTCTGCTGCTCGCGCAGCTCGTCGAGGATCACGAGGTTCCCGCGGAGCCCACGGCCCGCGCGGCGGTTCGCGGCCTTCACCAGGTACCGCTCGCCCGTGGTGAGCAGCAGCGACTTCTTGCCGTTGACCTTCGTGACCTTCTTCACGAAGCCTGCGAGCTCCGGGTCGTCGTCGAGCGTGGAGACGACGTCCTCCCAGACCTCCTCAGCGGTCCCGAGGTCCTGCGCGGTGCCGAGCGTCAGCGGCCACGCCTCCGCGATCATCATGTAGAGCGCGAGGATCTGCATGAACGTCGACTTGCCGTTCTGGCGAGCGACCAAGACGATCGCCTTCCGGAACCGCAGCGACCCGTCGACGCGCAGCTCGAGCATGTGGATCGCGAGCCACCGCTGCCACGGCAGCAGGTCCTGGCGGAGCACGTCGCGCGCGAAGTTGATGACGTCGAACCCGAGTGACGTCTCCGGCGTCAGCTCGCGCAGGGACGGCGTCCAGAGCCGCGGAACAGCCTTCCCGTACCGTTTCCGCGGGCTCAGCTTCTCCCAGCCGGCGTAGACGTACTCGTCGTGGATCGACCCGTCACGAGGATCGGCGACCTGCGCGACTGCGGTACTCGGCCGCCGACGTGACCCGGGCCGGTTCGCGCGGCTTGTCGTCCTCGTCGTCGTCGCCACTGTCGCCCCCGCCCGTCATCCGCGGCCGCGAGGCGGCATCGATCGCTCTCCGACTCATCGGCGTCAGCCCCAACGCGTCGCACGTCTTCAGGAACGCCGACATCGTGACGTTGTCGTTCTGCGGGACCAGCGGGCGGCCGCCACGCTCCTCCGCGTCGGCCTCCGCCCACCCGACGATGACCATCCAGGCGTCGATCTTGCGGGCCATCATCCGACCGAGCTCGACAGCGGCGTGATCACGCTCGTCGAGGTGCTGCGCCGCCTCCACGGACGCCTCGAACTGCTCCGCGAGGCTCACTTCGACGCCCAGTCCGGCCTGATGTACCCCGAAATCGCTCCTCGAGCGGTCTCAGCCGCCGATTCGGGAGCCTTTCGTCCCCCGAACTGGCCCGAAACGGCCTCCACGGCCCTCCTGCGGGCCCTCCGACCCTCCCCAGCAGCCCGACCCAACCCCTCAGGCGTGCGCGCGACCCCCTCCGACCACCCCAGGGGGGGGAGGACACCACCGGCGGCGCTGTCGGCGCGTGCGGTGGCGTGGATCTTCACCCCCGCCCCTAGTGGGTTGCGATGGGCGTTGGCGGATTTGGACGAATCTTGCACCCCGATACAAGTCCGCACTTGTACTACGTTCGGGGTGGTGGTCAGAGTGTGCACGGTCGGTGCCTCCTCTGTGGGTTCAGATCGAGGTGAGGCCGAGCGACTGGTTCGGTCGGTCGCTGTTGCCCGCGTAGTTGCACGACGCGTGCGCTGGCCGGTGGTTGCTGCGATCCCACGTGAGGTGCGGGTAGTGGCGGCGTGGCTTAACGTGCTCGACGGTGAGGCTGTCGGCCTTCCCGCGGCTGCTGTAGTCGATGCGCATCCCGCAGATGACGCACGGTGCGCCGTGCATGCGCGCTTCGGCGGTCGAGCCGGCGAGCGGTCCGCGTGGGCCGTACGACTGCCGCACCCACTCGAGTGCCTGCTGTGCGCGGCGGCCGGACCATGCTGGGACGGTGATGCCGTTGTCCACGGTCACTCGTCGACGGTGATGCCGAGTGCCTTCAGGTACGGGACGGCGAGGTCCTCGTACATGCGGACCATGTCCGTCCACACGGCGACCGCCTGCTCCGCGGTGATGGGGGTGGGTGCATGGCCGGTGTTCTCGGCGATGCGGGTGAGCTGGTCCTCGATGCCGGCGAGGATGTTCAGCTCGGGCGGCACCTGCGCGATCACGCGGCCGTCGGTGTCGGTAACGTCCACCGGGTCGGTGCTGACGGTCGGGGTGGCTTCGACGCGGGCGACGTCGGCGGCGTAGTTCGCGACGGCGAGCAGTCCAGCGTCGGACAGGCACAGAGCGCTCATCTCGGCGTCGCGGAGCTCGGCGTCCGGTAGTGCGTCGCGGTAGACGCTGTCGAGGGTTACGACGTCGGCGGTGGTGAACGACGGCATGACGCGTCCCTTCTGCGGGTGCTGGTCGGTGACCTACCCCGCAGTGCGACGCGGGACAGCTACTTGATGCGCCAGGTGATGCCCTTGGCGAGCCGCACTGTCACGCGGCCGCGGCTGTTCACGCTCGCTCGTCCAGCGCGCGCCGTGAGGGATGCGCCGCTCTTGGCGAGGTTCAGCCACAGGTTCGAACCGACCTTGCGGCGACTGCGGAACAAGATGCCCATGGCGCTGATCATGCACCCGTACGCCCCGCGCTTCCACTCTGACGAGCCCGCCTCAGGTCGTACGATCACGACCATGGACGCCGCCGCGCTCGCGATCGCCGCACTGATCGTGTCGATCCTCGCCGCCCTCTTCACTGGCTGGCAGGCATGGACAGCTCATCTCGAGCGCACCCGACCTCGGCCTGCCTCGTTCACGCTGCTCGAGCCCCAGGGCCGCGTATTCCGCTGGCATCTGAGAAACACGGGTGGGTCATTCGCCTCACACATCGAGATGACGATCCGGCTTCCCCAGGCGAAGGACAAGGCTATGCGCACCCGGACCTACAAGGCGCTGGGGGCAGCTGCGCCAGGTGAGGTTGCCGAGCTCGACGAGACGCATGCGATGGGATTCGCGCTCGGCCGCTACCAGCGTGACGGAGACGGCAAGTGGCAGCGAGCTACCGGCAGTGGCGGGAAGCTGCTTGTCGCGAAGCGCGCACATGTCCGCTGGCGTGATTACAAGGGTCGTCAGCGGAAGGGACGGGTGCGCCTTCAGTGAGGTCGTCGGGCCGGCCGCGCTCCTCCAAGCTAGCGGCCGGCCCGGGATCCGTTCGCCCGAACGCGGGTGGATCATCCCCTGCCCGGGGCAACGACGCCTCGCCGGGAGCTGGTACGACGAAGGCCCCCGACGTGATGTCGAGGGCCTTCGTGGTGCGACCGAGCCGGGTTGGCATGGTCGTTCGCTAGCGCCAGTGTACACACGCGATGCGACATGCCCGGAAGCGCGCGGTTACGGCGTGGCGCGTGTTGCCTTCTCCGCGAGTCTCCGGCGCCGGTACTCCGCCTGGACGACGTCGCGCTTCACGAACACGCGCCGGTCGACGGTGAGGGTCGGCATGCCGTCCTGCACGTACCGCTCGAACGTCTTCGCGGTGATCTGCAGGTGTCGGCACGCCTGCCGCTTCGTCCACCACTCCTCATCCGGCACTGCCGGTCCCCTCGGGCTGTGCGGGCGCGGCGTGCTCGGCTCGTGGGTGGTAGCAGCGACTCGGCCAGGCGCTGTAGTTCGTCACGCCAGGGGTGTGTGCGTGGCAGACGCCGTCATCGCCGAATCGGCCCTCGACGTACTCGTGGTCCGTGATCGTCTCGGGCTGTGTGGGTGGCGGGGTCACGTCGCGGACCGTGGACGGGTCGATGTAACTCGATCCGTCGGACCCTCGGAGCCAATGGTCGATGCCCATGCCGGAGCGAACGAACCCGTCACCCAGCCAGGTCCAGTGCGAGGCGTACCCGCGGAACGTCTCGGCTCGGAACGTCGTCCCCGGTGCCATGTCCTCGATGCGGACCGGCTCGGCGACGGTTGAGGACGGCGCAACCTCGCCACCACGTTCCAGCGCGGCGAGAACTGCGACCGCTCCGGCTGCTCGATTCGTCTCCTCGTAGTCCATGTCGCCCTCTTCCTCGGCGACAGCGCGGGCGACGTCGATCGCGGCCGCCCACCCGTCGGCGCGACCACCCTCGTACTCGTCGTCGGCGGTTCGCTCCGGCTCGACACTCGGAAACGGCTGCGAGAGCGCCGCTACTTGGGCGCGCAGTTCGGCGTTCTCTCGTTCCAACTGCTCGGCTCGCGCCTGCCAGTAGCCGGGACGCCCGAGGATGCCCGCCACAGTGTCGTGGTTCGCCACCATCAGTCGTCCCCCTTCGGCTGCGAGAGCAGGGCGAGCACGGCGTCGGTGACCTTCGTACGCAGCGGTGCGATGTCCTGACCCGCGATGTGCGGCACGGCTGGTCGCGGGTAGTTCGATGCGTTGAACAGCACCGCACCCACTGCGGTGTCGATCTGCTCGCGCGTCGGCACCTGCACGGACGCGCGGACCTCGGCTTCGTGCGCGGCGAGCCACCGGTCGAACGCCGCTGCACGTGACGCCTCCCACTCGATCACCCCCGGAGACGCGTAGTAGTTCTCGCGGACCTGCTCGGTGGTGGGCGTGTACTCCTGCTCGGTCATGCTGCCTGCTCCTTTCGCGGCCACTCGAACCGCTTCCCATCGCCACCCGGCGCCGCACTGTGGTCGCCCTCGTGCCGGGTCAGGAGCGTGCACACGAACGTGCGACCGTCGACGAGCGTCAGGGCGCCGCAGACGGGCAAGGAGCGCTCGCGGTCGAGAGGTTCCTCCTCGGTCGGGTAGTAGCCGTGCATGTCGTAGAACGCGAGCACGCCGCGGCGGTCCCACGATTGCCGTTCCTCGCGGAGCTCCACGATCACCTGCCGCGCACCCTTCGACGTCGTGAGCGGCTGCTCGTCGACGTGGCCGCAGTGCTCGCATCGCAGCACCACGTCCTCCGGCTGCCCGCCGTCGGGCCACTCGGCGCCGTACGCGTAGTGGTCGCACACCGGGCACGGCCGCGGCAGCACCGGCCGCTGCCGGCGGGGCGCACGCGGGTACTTCCCCCAGATCGACGAGCGCGACTGCCGTTCGTGGTCGACCTGCTGCAGGTCCGCGACGTCGTCGTAGTACAGCTCGCCGGACTGCTTGTCGGCGATCGCCTCGTGTCGGACGAGGAGCCAGTCGACGAGGTACTTCGTCATGACGCCGGCGCCGGGCGGGGTGATGTGCGGTCGGAAGCCGAGCAGGTCGCCGTTCTCGTTCCGCCATGCTGCCTGCGCGGCCGCGGGCGGCTTCACCTGAAACACGCTGGCCCAGAAGTCGACCCACTCGATCAGCTGCCGCCAGATCGCGTCCGCATCGTCCGCCGCGTCGGCGCGCATCGGCAGCGGCGGCTCCTTCGACGCGGCCCTCGGCATGCCGTCCTTCGCGCCGCCGAGCGTGGGCACGACGAGCGAGCGGATGTAGGCGACGAGCTCGGGGAGGTCCTCGAGGCGACGTCGTGCGGTCGCGGCCTTCAGTCCGATGCGGATCTCGGGCGCGAGCTCCTCGGTCTCGATGGTGTCGGTCATGCTGCCGCCTTCTCTCGGTAGCGCCGCTGCATCTCGGAGCGGCAGATCGAGCACCCGAGCGACTTCTTGCCGCCCGAGCGCGTGTAGGTGCGGAGGTGCTCGTCGCCGTGCCCGTGAGCGCACTGACCGAGCGGGAAGTCGACGCCCGTGTTCCGGCGCCCGTTCTCGAAGTTCGACAGCAACCGCAGGTGCTCGACGTTCACGCACCGCCGCTCACGGCAAATGTGGTCAAGCGTCATCCCGACCGGCACGGGCCCGTTGGCCGCAGTCCACGCTGCGCGGTGCGCGAGGACGACGTGGCGCTCAGCAGCCTGCTGCCAGCCGATCTGCGCGTACCCGTGCGAGCCGGTCGAGTAGGTGCTGAGGTGGCAGCCCGACTCGTTCTCCTCGAACCGCTCCGCTGCGCGCTTGGCGACCCGCTTCGGGATCGCGACCATGTTCCACGTCTCGACGGGCATCAGAACGGCAGGTCGTCGTCGTACGTGCCGCCCTGGGGCGTGTTCCACACGTCCTGGCTGCTCGCGTTGCTCTGCGGTGACCACGGCTCGGCCTGCTGACCGCCGCCGTTCGACTGGCCGCGACCGCTACCGCCGGACGTGCGAGTGACCTGTGCGGTGGCGTACCGCAGCGAGGGGCCGATCTCGTCGACGTCGAGCTCGATCGACGTGCGGTTGTTGCCCTCGCGGTCCTGGTACGAGCGCTGGCGGAGCCGGCCCTGCACGATGACGCGACTGCCCTTCGTGAGGCTGCCGGACACGTGCTCGGCGAACTCGTTCCAGACGCTCGCTCGGAGGAACAGCGCGTCGCCGTCCTTCCACTCGTTCGCCTGACGGTCGAAGGTGCGCGGGGTGCTCGCGATGGTGAAGTTCGCCACCGGCTTCCCGTTCTGCGTGTAGCGCAGCTCGGGGTCCGCGGTGAGGTTCCCCACCACGGTGATCACGGTCTCTCCGGCCATCTCAGTTCTCCGTCTCTGCCGCCGTGGCGGTCTTCTCGATGCGGCAAGTCAGTGCCGCGCTGATTGCTTCATCGAGCTCGTCGCGGAGCTGCGCTGCCTCCGCGATCTCGAGCTGCGCCTGCGTGCCGCGGACTTCGACGGATACGCCGCCGAAGTCGTCCGCCCACGCGTCGGCGACGATCTCGGTCTTCGTCCTCGTGACGCCCATCAGGCGGTCCTGCGGTCGATCGCGGACACCCACTGCTGCGCGACCGCGGCGACCTGGATCAGTTCGGTCCGGAGCTTCACCGGGTCGTCCTCGGCGAACGCCTCGAGGACTTCCTCGGCGAGGATGTCGAGGAAGGTCACGGTGTCGTCAGCGGCGTGCGCGTCGGTCAGGTCCCGGAACAGGTCGCGGAGGCCGCCCCACGACTTGCTGATCATCACGTCCGGGTAGCGACCTGCGCCGGTGCCGTCCGGGTGGTTCTGCTCGCCCCACTTCGCGTCCTGCCGACGCCGCTCCTCACGCACCTCCGCCGCGATCGCCCGCTCGGGCTCGATCGCGTTCAGGATCGCGATCCGGTCCGGGAAGTACCGGTACACCGTCCCGATGCTCAGCCCCGCCCGGACCGCGACGTCGGCCGTCGTCAGCCGGTCGAGACCGACCTCGTCCACCACCTCGCGCGCCGCCGTCGTGAGCCGCTCGAGCGTCGTCTTCGAACGCGCCTGCACCGGCTCGTTACGCAGTTCCATCGTCATCACGCTGCCTCCGTTCCGTCGAGGGCCACCGCACCGTGCGGCGACCATGTCCTGTCCCTCAGGCGCGCGAACTGGCCCTGCCAGATCAGCGACACCTCGCCCAGCTCCCCGTGCCGGTTCTTCCCCACCGACACGGTCAGGTCGTGCGGCCTCGCCCGGTCGTACGAGAGCAGCAGCACCACGTCCGCGTCCTGCTCGATCGACCCGGACTCGCGCAGGTCCGACAGGATCGGCACCCGCGACTTCCGACCCTCCACGAGGCGATTCAGCTGCGACAGCGCGATCACCGGCACCCCGAGCTGCTTCGCGAGCTTCTTCAGCGCCCGCGACACCGCGCCGACGAACTCCTGCCGGGACTGCTGCTGCGTCGCACCCTCCATCAACTGCAAGTAGTCGATGACAACGCCGGCGAGCTTCCCGCGGCGCGACACCGTCCGCACGAACGACCGGATCTCCGCGAGCGTCGTCGAGCGGTCGTCGATGAAGATCGGCGCGCCCTGCATCGCGCGACGCGCGATCGCCACCCGGTTCCACTGCTCGTCGTTCAGCGTGTGGTTCCGCAGCGACTTCATGTGGACCTCGCCGAACTGCGACAGCAGCCGCAACTGCAGCTCGTCCTCCGACATCTCGAGCGAGACGTACACGACCATCCCGTGCGTCGCGAGCCGCGTCGCGAGGTTCATCCCGAGGATCGTCTTCCCCTCGCCGGGCCGGGCGCCGACGATGACGAGGTTCCCCGCCGCGAGGCCGCCGATCACCCGGTCCAGCGACTCGAAGCCCGTGGACACGTACTCCGGCCGCTCCTGCAGCCGGTCGATGGTCGCCGCGATCGTCTCCCCGACGGCGTGCACCTGCACGCGGGTGTTCTTCGCGACGTCCTCGAGCTCCTGCTGCGCCGTGTCGACCAGCTGCATCGGGTCGCCCTCGGTCGCGGTCCCCATCTGCGTGATCCGCACGCCGGCCTCCCGCAGACGTCGGCGGATCGCCTTCTGCCGCACGATGTCCGCGTGGTACTCGACCGACGCGGCCGCCGCAAGCATCGTCGCCGTCGACGTCAGCTCGAACAGGTACGGGGCGCCACCTGCCCGGGCGATCGCACCCGTCTGCTCGAGCTCATTGATCACCGCGAGGGTGTCCGTCGGCTCCCCACGCTGCGCGAGCGCCACGACCGCCTTCGCGATCGCCTCGTGCCGCGGCTGGTAGAAGTCGCCCGGCTGCAGCACCTCGAGCGCCGACCAGATCGCGTCCTTGTCGAGCAGCATCGCGCCGACGACGGACTGCTCCGCCATGACGTCAGCCTGCTGATCCTCCACGACGGATCACCTCCGCCCGCCACGCCTCGTCGCCCTCGTGCGCGTCCCACTCCGCGACCGTGATCCCGTGCTCGGCGCACCACGCGGCCTTCTGCTCCGCCAGGACCTCGTCCGTGACGTTCGCTGCCCGCGTCGTCGGCTTCCACCCACGGTCGACGTTCCACCCGTGCTGACGACGCATCCACGTCTGCCAAGTCAGCCGCCAGTTCACCTTCACCGCGTCCCGGCCGGCCTTCGACCCCCAGTGCTCCCGGAAGATCTCCGTCTCCGCGACGACGTCGACCGACGGCGCGTTGACCTTCGCCCACTGCCGCATCACGTCGTCCACGGCGAAGCTCTCGGGGAGGCGTGAGCCGCGCTTGCGCGGCCCCTCTAGTTCCTCTGGCTCTAGTTCCACTGGCTCTGGTTTGTGTGCGGTCTCGCGCACCACCCCTCGTGCGCTCTGCCGCACTACCGGTGGTGCGCTCTGCCGCACCACCCTGTGCGGCGCTTGCGTCCTCACGTGGTACCCGTTCGAGTCCTGATCGCCCGCGTGCGTCCACCGCTCGAACGTGCTGACTGCGCTCGCCTGCACGAGCTCCTGCACGATCGGATCGATCGACTGCGGCCGCGAGAACCCCATCCGCGTCGCCAGCGTCCGCCGCGACGGATGCGCCTCCCCGGTCGCGTTGTCCGCGTATCGGCGCAGGATCGCGTACAGCTTCACCGCGTTACCGGAGACGCCGCTGTCGAGCACCCACTCGGGCACGATCGCGAAGTACGCGTCCGCGGTCACATCGGCTGCCATCAGCTCTCCTCCTCTCGTTCGTCCATCTCGCCCGCCTCGATGCGGGTCCTCATGCCCTCGGCCATCGCCGCCACCAGCAGGCTCTGGTGGCCCTGCCACCTCGCGAGGTGCGCCAGCACTGCGTCCCTGCTCAGCGCAGCCATCACTGGCCGTCTTCACACGCGCACGGCTTCTCGAGCCAGCACTCGGTGCACACCTCGACGCCCGGTCGTGAGTCCCACTTGCCGGCGGGACAGGTCTCGTGCGTCCACACCCGCTTCCCGTCCAGCACCTTCGGGACGATGGGGTCTCCGACGACGATCGGGGCGAGGCAGTCACGGCAGGTGCCGCCGTCGAACTGCGCGATGACCGCCATCAGGACCACACCTCCACGGCCGGCCCGACCGGTATCACGTCGCCGTCGTCCGTCAGCAGCGCCAACCCGTGCACCGCGTGCCGTACCTCGACGTCCTCGGGATCCTGGTGGCCGCTGATCTTGATCCCGCGCGCCACCGCCACCTGCTGCCACTCCGGGTCCGACTCGATCAGCCCGTTCAGGTCGCTCTCGAGCCACACCAGGTTCGACAGCCGGTCCAACGACCCCCGGCCGCCCATGCCCCGGTTCGCGCGATGCTGTGGCACGAGCGTGTCGCTCTCGTTCCCCGTCCACGCGGACCGGCGACCGTCACGCTGCTCGAGCGCGATCAGCAGCGCCTTCGGAGTGAGCGAGCTCATGCTGCGACCGTCTCCGCGTGGATGACCTGCCGTTCGACGTCGGACAGCTCGTACCCCCACGACGCCAGCAGCTCGAGGTACGGCTTCGTCTCACCGAAGTGGCCCTGCCAGCCCTTCCGGTCGAACTCACGCGCACCCTCGAGCGACCCGACCGCCAGCGCCAACGCCACCTGCGGCGCACGAGTCGGGTGCTCGGTCAGGTACGCCTCGACGTCGTACTTCCCGAGACCGCCCGACGACCGCTCGGTGCGAAGCAGCGTGAGCACCATCGACCATGGGTAGCCCTGCATCGACGACGCGAGCGACCGCCGAACGGAGAGCAGCTCCCAGCCCTTCGGAAGCGTCCGTCGCTGCAGCAGCTCCTGCAGCCACGCCACACGCACACCCGTCGCCGTCGACCATGCCTTCGTCGACTCGCGACTGCGGCGGCGCTCCTCCTTCGCGGCCGAGATCTCCTCCGGCGTCTCCGGCTTCGGGGCGGAGCTCGTCGGCACCTCCCGGGCGAACAACCCGCGGTCCTTCCAGCCCGAGACGCCATACTCGACCGACGGCTCCCGACCGTCACTTGCCGTCCACTTGAGAACGACCCACGCTCGCAGCCCGTCGCCCGCCAGCCGCACCAGCTCCTCGTGCTCGACCTCGTCGAGTCGCTGGGTCATCGCCTCATCGAGGTACAGCCGACTGGCGGGACGGATTCGTGCGTCGTCCCAGTCGGGGTGCTGAATCACCTTCACGCCCTGCGCCTCGACCTCCGCGGCCAGCGCAGCGGACGCCCGACGCTCGCGCTCCTGCGCCACGGCGTACGAGCTCGCACCCATGCGGATGATGCGGTCCTGCGCGGCCCGGTCGCCCTCGAACTCAGCGATGGCGATCGCCGCGTCGAACGACAGCTGGTGCTCGCGCATCGCGACGAGCGCCTGCTCGGACCCGCCGACCGCGAGAGCGCCGTCGACGGCCTTCCGCTTCGTGCCCGTGCGCTTGGCGATCGCCGCAGCGCTCACCCCGAGCTGCTCGAGCTCCTTCATCGCGAGCACCTGCTCGACCTCGTCCAGCTGCTCACGGTGATCGTTCACCACCACCTGGTCGACGATCCGCGCCGCGTCCTCGAGCGGCGCGACGACGAACACCGGCACCTCCGCCACGCCGGCTTCCAGCGCCGCCAGCGTCCGCCGCTGCCCGTCGACCACGCGGAGCCCGTCCTCGGCCTCCTGCGCCGTGATCGGCACCAGCACCCCATGCAGCTTCACCGACGCGACGAACTCCTTCGTCACCTTCGTGTTCGACCGGACGTTCGCCGCCACGATCAGCGTCGCCGGGTCCACCCGCACGACCGTTCCCTCGTTGCTCATGACCTCTCCTGCTTGCTCTCGTGCGCCGCGACCTCGCGACGCAGGTGATTGATCTCGATCCGGATGGTGCGCAGTGCTCGCTCACCGATCTGAGCGATGGCGCGTTGCAGCTCGAGGGCCTCCGCGAGCGTCCGTACTGCATCGTCGAGAACCTGTTTCCCGCGCGGCCGCGGCTCCTCGTCCTCAGCCACCGGCGGGGCCTCGACGACCTCGACGGCAGGCATGACTGGCTGCGCATCAGCGGGTTGCACCGGAGCGTCGGCCTCGCGACGTTCCTGCTCCTGCGCCTTCCGGCGCAGGCGGTACTCGCGCTGGTAGTCGCGATACGCCTGAACGCAGGAGCGCCCGTCGTCGCCCTTCGGACACGCCTGGGGGTCGCGGCAGCCGCGCTGGTAGCCGTTCGTCGTGCCGTGCTTCCCAATCGGTACGACGGGCCCTCCCTCGACGAGGTGCAGCTCGCGACCCTCGGTCGTTCGCTTCTCGGCGAGCAGATCCACAGCCGACGGCGCTGCTTCGTCCGGCCACTGCTGCAGCTCTGGCGCCACCGGAGTCGGCGCGGGCGGCTTTGGCCGCGAGCGGGGCTTCGGCTTCGCGACGACTGTCTCCTCGGGCGACGGATCCGGGCTGAGGGCTGCCAGTTCCCGGTCTGCGTCAACGGCTTTCCGGTACGCCCAGTCCGACGCGTACCGCTGGTTCGCCTGCACACACGTCTGACCCCGCTCGAGCCGACCCGGGCAAGCGCCGCTCGAGCGGCATCCCGCGCGGTACCCAGCCGTCGTCCCATGCGGCGGGAAGTCGTCGGCGTACAGGTCGTGGCCGCTCACGCTGCCTGCCCCCGCCGCCAGCGCGTCTCGTCACCTTGCTCGCGAAGCGCCCGTCGGCAGTCGCGGCACGGCGCGTCGGACTTCACCCGCTCCGCACCAGGCGCGAAGTCGACACCGCACCGCCAGCACCGCGCGGAACGCTCCGTGTTCGGCCGCACCGGACGCGACGAGCCCGCGATCACGATCGCACCTCGACCCGCACCGACGAGTCCACTGTCAGCGACCGCGCCCGACCAAGCGCCTCGGCCGGCTCGAACAGGAACGACGTGATCGTGCGACCCGTCGCGCCACCCTCGTGCGCCACGGACAGCACGCGGCCCGTGAACGCCTCGTCCAGACCAGCAGGCGGCACCGCCACCGTCTTCCCGACCACGCTCGACCCGAGCGACCCAGCCGCCACCTTCGGCCGCGGCTCCGCGCCGCACAGCGTGCAGAACTGCATGCCCGGGCCCGTCGAGTACACCGGCGTCACCTTCGCGCCCGCGGTGCGGTCGCAGCCCCGAACGTGCACGACGTCGCCGCGACGCACCAGCATCGTGTCGCTCACGCTCGCACCCCCAACGACTCCCGCAGGGCGCGCACCCAACACGTCCGAGCATCCGCACGCTCCTTCGCGTCACGCCATGACTGCTCGGCACGTTCGAGCTCCTGAGCCGCCTTGTCCTGCTTCAGGAGCGCGTACTCGTCGACCGGTAGCGGCCGCTGCTCGTCGAGGTAGCTGGTCGAGCAGTCGAACTTGATCGACGTCGTCAGCTGCTCCACCATGAAGTCGCGCATCCCCTCGTGCTCCGACGTCGGCGGCGTCCACCCACGCACCTGCGCGAGCATCTGCTCGTACCGGATCCGGCGCTCCCCGGCGGCCTGGATCGCCGTCCGAACGTGCTCGTTGTGCTCGGCGACCTCCGCGTCCTGTGCAGCAGACCAGTCCTCCGGCGACCGATGCTTCAGCGCCACAACGAGCTCGACTGCCTCGTCCAGCCGCCGGCGCTCGTACTCCGACACCTCGAAGCACTCCGGGATCAGTGCGTTCGGCTCATCGCGGAGCTCCACCAGCGCGCCGAACGCCCGTGCGCACTTCATCGCGAACTGCTCGAACGTCTGCTTGTCGCCCTTGTAGAGCGCCTCCGTGTACCCAGTGGGCATCGTCTTCTCCTACCTCTGCTCCGGAACGTGCCCGTGAGCCTGGAACTGATCCGCCGCGCGCTGATCCGCGCGATCGGTGCGGTGGTTGTCGCCCGCCGCCGCGAACGTGTCGAGCAGCTTCCGCAGCCACTGCTCCCGCTTCTCCGCCACCAGCAGCTCGAGCAGCAGCCGGTGACCCTCGTCCGAGCCCTCCGCCATCTGCTGCGCCAGCGTCCGAGACGTCTTGTTCGCCGCGACCTCGCGGACCGTGGTCGACGCGACGTGGTGCTCGTACTTCGCCTTCGCGGTCGCGTACCCCTCGCCGGCCTCCCGCAGGAACTGCGCGACCTCGAACCGCATCGCGATCAGCTGCGCCCCGTACGAGCCCGTCAGCGTCCGACCGACCGCCTCCGCGAGAGCCCGGTGCAGTGCGTCGGTCGGGTCGGGCCGGTGGATGCCGACCGTCTCGAGCACCGCCGCGATCCGCGGGTTCAGCACCGGACGCTCGATCACCTCGCCCGTGCCGGCATCCACCGCGCTCACCGGTCGTATCCGCTCTCGGGCTCCGCCTCGGCCTCGTCCACGCCGTCGAGCGCCATCGGGCCGCCCTCGGACTGCGGCACCTCGGCCGTGGCCCAGCTCGTCGTCGCCTCGGGCGCCTGCTGCTCGGCCCACTGCGGCTCCGGCTCCGGCTCACGTGCCTGCGCCGCCGTCACCGCCGCACGCATCCGCTCCCGGATCTCGGGCGACTTCTCGTGCGGCGGGATCTGCCGCCACAGCGCGTTCGCGCCCTCCTGCGTCGCCACCTGGTCCGCCTCGGCGATCCAGTTCCGGCCGGACCCCTGCGGACGCTGCGCGCGGGGAGCGGCCGCTGACTGCTCGCCGTCCTCCGACTCCCGCACCGTGTCCGAGTGCGTCCGAGCTCCCATCGCGGCACCCTGCTCGATCCCGAGCCGCGACCACATCGCGTCGACTGTCCAGCCCTTCACGTCCTGCGGACCCTCGAGCGGCATGTGCGCCGACCGGACGCCCGTGAGCAGGTACTTCCCGCGCTCGCGCATCTCGACGACCCAGTCGACGTCGAACGGCAGCGACTTGTGCCCCTGCACCTTCCACGTGCGCTCCGTCGTCGGCTGCCCACCGTCCATCACCGCGACCTCGTCGAGACGCGCCGTCACCAGCACGGGCCCGTCGTGGGACCGCAGGACGTCCATGACGTCCTTCCACTGCTGCGCGGCCACGTTCCACAGGTCCATCGAGATCGTGTAGTCGTTGTTCGCGTTCTTCCGGCCCTTCGCCCGCCGGTTCGCCGCGACCTGCGCGTTGTCCGTGATCAGGTTCCACAGCCGTGTCCCCGAGTCGACGACGATCAGGTTCGGCCGGTCACCGCGCGGCTCCGCGACCGCGTCCCGGACGGCGCCGAGGATGCCCCGGTACGACCCGTCGTGCAGCACGATCTCGAAGTCCGCGCCCGGCACGACGCCGTACTCGTCCGGGTCGTTCTCACCGATCCCGATCCACAGCGTCCGAGCGACGAGACGCGACGCTGACGCCTGAGCGCACGCCCACGACTTCCCCGTCTTCTCCTTGCCCGCGAGCAGCCCGATCGGCCACGACGGGAGTCCCGTCGGCTTGCGTGTCTGCAGCGCCATCTACTTCGTCTCCTTCGTGCCCTTCGCCGCGGTGACCCGCAGCGCTGCCTTCTTCACCACGACCTGCTCCACGCCCGCCTGCACGACGAACTCCGCCTCGTGCGCGTCCACGAGCAGCTGCTCACGCGCCAGCGCCTCCTGCGCCTGCTCGACGTCGTGCTGCGCCTGCTCGAGCCGCTCGTACAGGCCCGCCGGCGCCGCCGCCTTCGCGCGCACCTGGTCCAACTCGAACGTCGGCTTCGACTCGACGACCGCCGGGGTGAACGACACCCGCGCCAGCGCCGACTCCTGCACCACCGGCTCACCGGCGTCGAGCAGGTCGAACATCGCTCGGTACGCCGGCTCCTTCAGCGCCTTCGCCTCCTTCTCGAGCTCGAGGCCGCGGAGGTAGTTCACGGCGAGCGTGTCCAGCTCCTCGTCGATCACCGGCCCCTCGCCAGCACGCGCCGCCGCCAGCGCCGCGTCGAGGCGCTCGAGGAAGTGATCAGCGAGCACGACGAGCTCGCCGAACATCTCGTGGTCGAAGTCGATCCACGCCGACGGGACGTACAGGTCCAGCGGCTCCGGCTCCTCGAACTGCCCACCACGCGGCAGCCAGTCGCCGTCGTGCTGCTCCCACGCGTACAGCGACCGCTCCGCGCCCAGCACGCCCATGACCCACTGCTGCTGGTACTCGTAGCCCTTCTTGCGGTAGGCCGCCGTGCCGGGCGCGATGTCGACGCCCGACGTCTTGATCTCCGCTACCTCGAGCGCGCCGTCCTCACGGACGCGGACGCCGTCCGGGGATGCCAGGTGCCGCGCGTCGTCGCGCGATCGGAACACACGCGCCTCCGGCAGCATCCCGAACTCGTCGAGCAGCTGCTGCGCGATGATCGGCTCCCGCGTCTTCCCCCACTGGGTGTAGCGGTTCCCGACGAACGTCGCCGCCGCGGCCGCCTCACGCGCCTCCGGCGTCGGCGCCAGGAGCAGCGCCAGCTTCTCCCGGATGAGGTCCTCCGCCGACCGACCGCCGAGGCCCTTCGCCCGCAGGTACAGGTCCCGGACCTCCGTCGCCGTGACGCCCTGCGCACGCTCGAACAGCCACTGCGTGCGATCCGTGTCCGGTGCGCCGGCGCGGGCCTCGAGCCACGCGGGCAGCGCCGCCGTCGCCGCGCTCACTCGTCGTCCCCGAACGGATCGCCGTCCTCGGCCGCCGCGCCGTCGACGTCGCCGAAGTCGAGCTTCGCCTCGCCCGTCCGCGTCTGGTACGCCGACTCGAGCAGCGCCCGCGCCGTGTCCGCGGCCGCGCCCGACAGGGGCTCGATGTGCCGGAACTTCACCGTCGCCGACCAGTCCTGCTTGTCGTCGACGAACTTCAGCCCGTGCCGGTCGATGATCACGATCGCGACGAGCGGCTCCGGCGTGCGCTCGCCGAGCAGCTCCGCCTCGTGATCGATGAGCCCGTTGTTCTGCTCCGCCGGCACCTGGCCGGAGATGCTGATCTTGCTCACGCTGTTGCTCCTTCTCGTTGAGGCCACCGCACTGCGCGCATGACCTGTTGCTGTTCACGGCTCGCGTCCCCGTCGACCGGGTGCCCGAGCCACCGCGCGCCCATCGCCCCGAGGGCGAGAGCGTCCGCGACGTTGTCGTCCGGGATCGCGACTCCCGGGTGCCGGTCCCGCATCGCTGCGAGCACCTCCGGCTTCTTCGCGTTGCCGTTGCCGGTCGCGTACTTCGCCCGCTGCTTCGGCGACACCTTCACGACGTCGCAGCCGAGCTCCGCGAGCGTCCCGGCGACGAGCCACCGGTGTGCACCGCGCTCGTCCTGCGCGCCGAACTTCGACCCGTACGACGCCCACTCCACGAGGACCAAGCACGGCGCCGGCACGAGACGCACGACGCGCGCCGCCGCCGTCCGGATCCGCCGCCACTCCTCGAGCACGCCGCTCGTCGTGCTCGTCTGCACTCGACGGGCGTCGATATGGCCGGTGGGCGAGATGTACGTCACGCCCGAGCAAGCGAGGGACAGGTCGAGCCCGACGACGGCCGTCACGACCGGCACCGGAGGAAGATGAACGTCCACCGCAGCGGCACGAGCCCCACCTGCTTGCACACCGCACATCCCTGCGGCCGCTGCACGTTCGCGACCTCAGCGCCGTGCTCGTCACACACCATCGCGACGGCACCGCACCGGTTGCAGCGGATCGCCCACTCCGACGGCTTCGCGCAGCGCTCGACGATGCCGCCCGGCCGCTGCGTCCGCTTGTCGCACTGCGGGTAGTCCGCGAGCGCGATCTGCAGGTTCGCGGGCAGCTCCACCGCGCTCACCGCCGGCCGTCCGGCGTCGTCGCCATCCGCACCACCGCGACCAGCCACAGCACCACGATCAGGAACCCCGCGCCGCCCCCTCGCGGCGCCCCTACGAGCACCGCGACGAGCGCGATGACCGCGACGGCCGTGAACCACGGCACGCCACGCAGCAGCACCCGCGACGCCTCCGACGGCTCGGACCGCGCCGCCCGCGACGGCAGCAGCACCACCATCGAATCGACCGGCACCGACGACAACGCCACGGGGCCCGCGCCCTCGCTGTCGCGGTGGAAGATCGTCACCCACGCGGTGTCGTAGCTGACCTCGACGACGAGACGCGTCGCGCGGTCCTCGTTGTGCTCAAGGATGACGAGGTCGCCCTCGGCGAGCGCGGTCGCCGAGATCATCTGCCCGGTCATCGGCCGATTCCGGTCTGAGAGAGCGCGAGGCCGAGGACGCCAGCGATCGCGAGGATCAGCGGTCCGACGGCTCGGATGCGGTCGCTCAGACGTGTTTTCGGGCGCACTGAGCTCTTGATGTTCTGCTTCATGGTGTCGTTGCCCCTAGATGTGAGGGAGAGAACCCGGCGGCGTTCGGGAGCCGCGCGCGGTGGGGGAGGGTCAGGCGGAGCGGCGCTCTACCTGGGTGTCGATGAAGGCGTCCAGGTCCTCGACCCGGAACTTCACGAGCCGGCCGACCTTCACGGCCTGCGGGCCCTTCCGGTCGGTGCGCCAGTCGTAGATGGTCGAAGGCCGAACGCCGAGGTACTCGGCGGCCTGCTCGAGACTCAGCAGTGCAGCCATCACGCCACCGCCCGCTCGACGGGGCGCGGAGCCAAGAACGCCGAGACCGGCACCTGCAGCGCCGCCGCGATCGTTGCCAGCTCGCCCAGGCCGATCTCCTGCTCACCGTTGAAGCGTCGGAGCGCGGCCCGGTAGCCGACATGGAGGATGCGGGAGAGGTCCGCGGCCGTCATCCGGTTCGCAGCGAGCTCCGCCCGAACGTTGGACGCAACCTGCTCGCGCAGAGGCACTTTGTGCCCTGAAGGAGTCACGTTCTGTTCCATGGCAGACAGTGTGCGCGTCTAGACACGCATACGCAAGCACCTTGACGCGCGGAGTGTCGTCTGGACACGCAAACGCGCTTCTAGGTAGACAGTTAGTGTCCGGAACCAGTACAGTCCTCGCGTGGCACGACACCAGGCACCTGAGCCGAACGAGTTCGCCAAGCTGGTCTCCGCAGCGATCCGCCGTGAGATGGGCAACCATCGGATGTCCGGACGAGAGCTCGCACGCCAGCTCGGCAAGTCCGAGGGCTACGTGCGCGAGCGCGTGAAGGACACCTACGAGTGGTCCCTCAACGACATCGAGGACTTCTGCGAGCTCATCGGCATGCAGCCGGACGTGTTCGTGGCGCGCATCGAAGCTGACGAGGCATTCCGCGCGCGCTTCGACGGAGCCAGCAATGTCACACCTCTGCGTCAAAGTGACAGCTCGTCGGCGATCACCCTGGACGCCGACGAAGCGATCGCAGCATCCGACCGCCCCGACTACCAATCGGAGCAGGAGCGCGAGCAGGATCGGCCTTGAGAGGGGGCTCGTGGACGTGTTCCGCCTGATCGAGTCGCTGGGGGTGCGACTCGAGTACAGCACCGAACTCCCGCCCGGCCGCCTGGGTGTCTACTACGACGACCAGCGCCTCATCGTCATCCGCCCTGACCTCACCCTTGCGCTCGAGGCGGAGACGCTCTGCCACGAGTACGTGCACGCGAAGCACCGCGACCGCTCGTGCCACCCCGCCCTCGAACACCGAGCACAGCGAGAGGCAGCACGCATGCTCATCCACCCCGACGACTACGCACGCGCCGAGCGCATCAGCGCCAGTCCCCTCGCGATCGCGCAGGAGCTCGGTGTCACGCTCCACTGCGTGAAGGTGTTCCAGCAGGCGATCCTCGCCGGCGAACTCCGGATTAGTGAGGTGGCCTGATGCCGCGACCACCGCTCGTCCTCGGCACCTGGGGGAAGATCAGCCGCACCAAGCGCGGTGCCACTTGGGTGGCGTCCGCGCGGTTCCGGGACTTCGACGGCGTCACTCGGAAGGTCGAGCGCCAGGGCGCTAGCGGTCGGCAGGCCGAGGACGCGCTGGTCGAGCACCTGAGGGACCGGACCCGCATGCACGGCGGCGAACTCACCGGTGACAGCCGGGTCCGCGACCTCGCCGAGCAGTGGGCATCGGCGCTTGAGCAGCGGCAGCTGGCCGAGTCCACCCTCGAGGCCTACCGGCGCTCTCTGCGCGTGCACATCCTCCCGGCGCTCGGTGACGTCCGGATCCGTGAGTGCACAGTCCCACTCGTCGACCGGTTCCTCGCCGCCGTCCGCGCCACCAACGGCGACGCCGCCGCCAAACGAGCCCGCGTCGTGCTGACCGGGGCGATGTCCCTCGCCGTCCGGCATGGCGCCGCCCCCACGAACCCCGTCCGGGAGACCGAGACCGTCCGCGCCGCACGGCAGGACATTCTCGTCGTCGACATGGAGGACGTGCCCCTCATGCGCAAGCGAGTGGCCGAGTGGGACCGCGGCACCGACAAGGGCGGGCGAGGCCGCGTCACTGACCTCGCCGACATCGTCGACATGTTCCTCGCCACCGGCGCCCGCACGGGCGAAGTCCTCGCGCTCCGCTGGACAGACCTCGACCTCGGAGCCGATCTGCCCACGGTCACGATCCGCTCCACCGTCGTCCAGATCACCGGCCAAGGACTGCGCCGGCAGGAGCGGCCGAAGAGCGACTCATCGCACCGAACCCTGGGACTGCCGTCGTTCGCCGTGGCGATGCTGCTGCGACGACGCACCGAGTCCCAGGGGGAGTGGGTGTTCCCATCCTCAACGGGAACTCTTCGCGCGCCGAACAACATGCGCAGGCAGTGGCGGGACTTCCGCGAGCACTGGGACTACCCAACCTGGATCACCCCGAAGACGTTCCGAAAAGCCGTCGCGACGGTACTGGACCGAGAGGACGGCATCGACGTCGCGGCCGCTCAGCTAGGGCACTCGAGCAACGCCGTCACGAAGAAGCACTACGCCGCGAAAGCCAAGGTCGGGCCCGACGTTCGGACGATCCTCGATCGGTTCGCGGAAGCAGTGGAATCCGGGATGTAGCCACCGGTTACCCGGCGGTTTGCTCCCGATATCCACCGAGATAGACCAACGCTGGCCCAACCTCGGAAAGAGCAATCCGCACGCTGGTCGGGACTTTCCGAGATAGCCCGAGATCACCCGAACTATCAGCCCTCAACAGTGGGTTCTGGGTTCAAGTCCCAGGGGGCGCACCACCAGCCCCGGACCTCCCGGCATCAGCCGCAGGTTCGGGGCTTCGTCGTTGCCAGGCGCGGCCGTCGTCCCCCTCGATCGGGGGCGTCGTCCGGCAACCGCGGCGCTCGCGGGTCGCGCCGAGGACGACCTGGACTCGGTGTAGCGTGCGTACCTCCGGGCGGGAGCAGGGGGGGTGACGGGTGGGAACAGCGGACGAGGACGTGTCCGACCTCATCGCGGCGTTCACCTCCGTACAGCGGGCGAACGCCGCGCTCATGCGGCAGCTGAGCCTCCTCGCGGGCGTGCACGAGAACGCGCTGCGGGCGCTCGTGCTCATCGACGACACGGCCCGGTCCACGCCGACCGAGGTCGCCGGGTTCCTCGAGCTGACCTCCGGTGCGGTCACGAGCATGCTCGACCGACTCGTGGCGGGCGGGTTCATCAAGCGGATCCCGAACCCGGCCGACCGGCGCGGGTCCCTGCTGACGCTCGAACCCGCGGGTCAGGCCGTCGTCGCGCAGATCCGGCGCCGCTACGAGGGGGTCATGCGGGCCGTCGACGCCGAGCACCGGGCCGGGCTGTACCTCGTGCTGAACGACCTCGCGACCGGGCTGCTCGAGCAGGCGCAGGGCGTCGTGTCCGACGCGGCCGCCGCGGGCGGAGACGGGACGTAGTCCCGGGACCGGCGGCGACCGCGGCGTGCGGCACGGTGCCGCGGCGTCAACGTCGGTCGAGCTCGGACGACCGCGCCCGGTACTCCGTCGCGTCGATCTCGCCGCGCGCGAACCGGTCCGCGAGGACGGCCCGGGCGTCGGAGCGAGCGCGCCACGGCCCGCGGCGGAGGACCCCGAACACGAGGGCGAGCACGACGAGGGTCGCGAGGAACACGACGGCGAACGGGGCCATGGGCGGGCCGCCGTGCCAGGACGGTGCGGCGGCGAGTGCGGTGAGTGCGGGTGTCATGGTGACCTCCTCGGTCGGTGGCTGGGCGTCGCTGGTGCGACCGGTCCAGGCTCCTGCTCCGCGGTCGTCCTGTCGTCCGCTCGGGGGACGCTCCTGGACGTGCTCCCGACGGCAGTACCCAAGGTCGTTCCTCCACACGCATCACGCCGGAGGGAGGAGTCCACGGACACCTCCCCGGGCGGACGACGGCGCCCCGGTCGGCACCTAGGCTTCCGGGCATGAGGAGACCCACCGAGACCGGGCGGCGGCGGTTCGCGCGCGTCGGCAGGGTGCTCCCGGTGGCGGCACTGCAACTCGTCGGCACCCTCGTCCTGTCGCGCTGGACCGGGCCGACGCCCGGCACCGTGCCTGCTCATCCGGGACCGCCGTGGGGGCCGGGAACGGGGGAGGCCGTCGTGGCGGCACCCGGTCCGCTCGCGATCGCGATGCTCGTCGCTGCGGTGGTCGTCCTGCCGTTCCGGTGGCGTTGGCCGGTCGTCGTCCTCGGCGTGACGCTGGCGACGACCCTCGGCTACGCGGTCCTCGTGAGCCCGCGGGGTCCCTTCGTCGCGGCCCTCACCATGGCGGCGGTGAACGCGTGGCTGTCGGGTCGTCGACGTTCCGCGTCCGCGGCGGTGGCGATCGGCGCGTTCGCGCTCCCGTGGGTGGACCTCGCGACCGGGCGTTCGTCCGTCCTGCCCTGGGGGACGGTCACCGTCATGCTCGCGTGGGGTGGGCTCACGATCGCGCTCAGCGAGCTCGCTCGCGTCCGCGTGCTCCGCGCGGCCGAGGCCCGCCGCGCACGCGCGGAAGCGGTCCGGCGGCGCGCCGAGGACGAACGCGTCCGCATCGCTCGCGAGCTGCACGACTCGGTGGCGCACAACATGTCGCTGATCAACCTGCAGGCCGGGGTGGCGCTGCACCTCGGCGCCGACCTGCCGGACCCGACCCGGGCCGCGTTGACGAGCATCCGCGACGCCAGCCACGAGGCCCTCGTGGAGCTCCGCGCGGTGCTCGGGGTCCTCCGCAGGGTGGACGATCCGGACGCGGGAACGAACAGCGGCGGCGCAGGTGCGGCGACCGGGAGTGGGATCGAGGCGACCGGGGACGGGGGCGTCGTGGTGCCCGAACGGTCCCCGGTGCCCGGCCTCGATCGACTCCGGGATCTCGTCCTGCGCGCGGAGGCGGCCGGACTCGACGTCACGCTCGACGTCGACGGCGACCTCGGCGCCGTCGACCGCATCGTGGATCGGACGGCGTTCCGCATCGTGCAGGAGTCGGTGACGAACGTCATGAAGCACGCGCCGTGGAATCGTGTCGCGGTGGTCGTCGGCGCGTCTGCGGAAGTCCTCGACGTCACCGTGGAGGACCTGCCCGACGCGCGCGGGCGGAGGGGCACTGCTGCACAGCCGGACCCGGCCGCGTCGGCCGCGTCGGCCGCGTCCTCCGCGTCGGCCTCGGTGGACGCCCCGCAGGACACCCTCGACCGCGCCCAGGCCGACCTCGGTCCGTCGGGCAACGGCATCATCGGCATGCGGGAGCGGGTGGCTGCGGTCGGCGGCGTGCTCGAAGCCGGCCCGGTCACCGGTGGCGGATGGCGGGTGCACGCGCGGCTCCCGACCACCGGCACGACCACGACCACGACCACGACCACGACCACGGGCACGGGCACGGACATCTCGGACCGACGGACCGCTGCCCTCGAGCGAGGACAGGAGGCACACCGTGGATGACGCCAGCGAGGCGGCACCGCTCCGGTTGGTGATCGCGGACGACCAGGCACTCGTCCGCGGCGGACTGCGGGCGCTCGTCGAGTCCGAGCCCGACATGACCGTCGTCGCCGAGGCCGCCGACGGCGAGGACGCCGTGCGTGCCGCCGTGGAACACCACCCCGACGTCGTGCTCATGGACATCCGCATGCCCCGCGTCGACGGACTCGTGGCGACGCGGCGCATCGGTGCCGACCCGGCGCTCCGTGACGTGCGCGTCGTGGTCCTCACGACCTTCGAGGAGGACGCCTTCGTGTTCGAGGCGATCCGAGGCGGAGCGGCCGGGTTCCTGGTCAAGGACACCGAGCCGGCCGAGCTCCTCCGCGCGATCCGGACGGTGGTCGCGGGTGACTCGTTGCTCTCGCCGGGGGCGACCCGGTCCCTCGTCGCCGCCTTCGCCACGCACGCCACCCCGGCGGAACTGACCCCTGCACTCGACCGGTTGACCGACCGGGAGCGCGAGGTCATGCGCTGGGTCGCCGGGGGACTGTCGAACAGCGAGATCGCACAACGCCTGTTCATCAGCCCTGCGACGACGAAGTCACACGTGAGCCGGGCGATGGTGAAGCTCCGCGCACGGGACCGGGCGCAGCTCGTCGTGTTCGCCTACGAGACGGGCCTCGTCGCACCCGGCTGGTCCGGCTCCTGACCGCGTGGCCCCCAGCGCGGATCGGTAGGGTCGACCAGGCCGACGAACCGGAGGTGGTCGATGACGTCCTGGGTGGAGCACGCCCTCTGGTGGCACGTGTACCCGTTGGGGTTCGTCGGTGCCGACATCCGTCCGCCGGAGGCCCCCGCGCCGTCGGCACGGGAACGCCCGGTCGAGCACCGGCTCGGCCGACTCGAGGCGTGGCTCGACCACGTCGTCGACCTCGGGCTGAACGGCATCGCGCTGGGACCGGTGTTCGCGTCGTCGACGCACGGCTACGACACGCTCGACCACTTCCGGGTGGACCCGCGGCTCGGGGACGAGGACGACCTCCTCCGTCTCGTCGCCACGGCGCACGACCGCGGCGTCCGGGTGCTGCTCGACGGGGTGTTCAACCACGTGGGGCGCGCGCATCCGGCGTTCCGAGCGCTCGAGGAGGACGGACCCGCGGCCCCGACCGCCGGACTGTTCCGCGTGCGCTGGGACGGGTGGCGTCCCGGTGACCGCGTCGACGCGGACGTGTTCGAGGGACACGACCAACTCGTCGCCCTCGACCACGGCTCCTCGGCGACCGTCGACCTGGTCGTCGACGTCATGACCCACTGGCTCGACCGCGGCGTGGACGGCTGGCGCCTCGACGCCGCGTACGCCGTGCCGCCCGCGTTCTGGGCGGCGGTGTTGCCCCGCGTGCGAGAGCGGCACCCGGACGCTTGGTTCTCGGGTGAGGTGATCCACGGTGACGCCGCTGCCGTCGTGCGGGCCTCGACCATGGACTCGGTCACCCAGTACGAGCTGTGGCAGGGCATCTGGCACGGCATCGCGGACGGCAACTGCCACGAGCTCGCACACGCGATCCGCCGGCACGACGCGCTCCTGTCGACGTTCGTCCCGAGCACGTTCGTCGGTAACCACGACGTGACGCGCATCACCTCCGCGGTCGGTCCGCGGCACCTGCCGCACGCCCTCGCGGTCCTGTTCACGGTGGCCGGCGTGCCGAGTGTGTACGCGGGCGACGAGTACGCCTTCCGCGGCGTCAAGGAGGCCCGGGTCGGCGGCGACGACGCCGTGCGCCCGGCGTTCCCACCCGTGCCACCGGCTCCGGCCGACCTCGATCCGGAGGGCCGGGACGCGTTCCGCACGCACCAGGCGCTCGTCGCCGTGCGGCGTCGCCACCCGTGGCTGCACCGCGCGCACACGGACATCGTGCACCTCGAGAACACGGCGATCGTGCTCCGGACGGCGATCGGCACGGACGCGGTCGTCACCGCGCTCAACATCGGCGACGAGGCGGTGTCGCTGCCCGCTGCCGGGTCGACCACGGTCGAGGCGGGGGCGGGCGAGGTCGACCACGGTCGCGTCCGACTGGCGGCCTCCGGTTGGGCGGTGCTCGGCGGGTGACCGCTCGTCGCGTCTCCGGGCGAGCCTGCATGGCCGCCGTGCTCGTCGTGGCCGGCTGGGTGGTCGCCCCGTCCGTGGCGTCCGCCGCGCCGTCGGACCGACCCGCGTCGGCCGCCATCGGGAGGCTCGGTGTCGGGAGGCTCGGTGTCGGGAGGCTCGGCGTCGGGGGGCTCGGTGTCGGGAGGCTCGCCGTCGCGGCACCCGCGTCCACCGCGACGCGTTCGTCCCCGCCGGTCCGGCCGTTCCCGACCCGCGGGCGCCCGGACTACCAGCTCGGCGGCGCCTACCGTCCGCCCGCCGGCGTCACGATCGTCGAACGGGACAGCACCGCGCATCCGGCACCGGGCACGTACGGGATCTGCTACGTCAACGGGTTCCAGACCCAGCCCCAGGACACCGCGTGGTGGCGGCGCGAGCACCCGAGGGACCTCCTCCGGACCGCATCGGGGAAACCGGTCAGCGATCCCGGGTGGCCGGACGAGGTCCTCCTGGACACCGGGACCGCGGCGCACCGTCGAGACGTCGTCCGGGTCCTGTCCCGCACCGTGGACCGCTGTGCACGTCGTGGGTTCGACGCCGTCGAGTTCGACAACCTCGACTCGTGGACGCGCTCGCGCGGGCGCCTCAGCCGCGCTGACGCCCTCGCCACCGCCGCGCTCCTGGTCGACGTGGCGCACCGGGACGGCCTCGCCGCGGGGCAGAAGAACGCGCCGGGCCTCGGCACGCGGGGGCGGGACGTCGCGGGCTTCGACTTCGCCGTCGCCGAGGAGTGCGTGCGCTACGACGAGTGCCGTGCGTACACCCGCGTGTACGGCGGACGGGTGATCGACGTCGAGTACAGCGACGCGCTCCGCACGACGTTCGCCGCCGCCTGCCGTTCCGCGTCGCGGCCGCGCATGACGATCCTCCGCGATCGTGACCTCGTCACGCCCTCGCACGCGGCGTACCGGTACCGGCGCTGCCTCGTCGCCGGCTCGTGAGAGCATCGTCGCGCCCCCGCCCGCCGACAGGAAGCCGCTCCGTGCCCCGCTCCGACACCACCGCCACCGCCCTCGTGATCGGAGCCGGGATCGCCGGCGCCGCCACCGCGTTCGCCCTGGCGCGCCGTGGGGTGGCCGTGACGGTCGTCGACGACGGCGCGACCGGGCAGGCGACCGCGGCGAGTGCGGGGATCCTGCAGCCCTGGTCGTCCGCGGTCGACGGGCCGTTCCTCGACCTCTACGCGGCGGGCGCCGCGTTCTACCCGGACCTGCTCGCGCAGCTCGCCGGCGTCGGCGTGACCCGGACCGACCACCGTCGGAGCGGTGCGCTCGTCGTCAACGCCGACCCGGCCCTCCTGGACGCCGCGGAGGCCCGGGTCCGGTCGCGGGCGGCCGTCGCCGGGTCGGTCGTCGGCGCGGTGGAGCGCATCACGAACGTCGAGGCTCGACGACGCTTCCCTCCGCTCGCCGCGGGACTCGACGCGCTCTTCATCGAGGGCGGCGGACGCGTGGACGGCCGCACGCTCCGTGATGCGCTCCTCCTGGCGGCCGAGCGCCTCGGCGCGGTGCGGCGGGGCGGCCACGTCCGGTCGGTGCGCGTCGTGCAGGGCCGGCCGCTGGTCGACGTCGACGGCGCGGACACGACGGCGGACGTCGTCGTGGTCGCCGCGGGCGCGTGGTCACGGGACCTCCTCGCATCCACGGGTGCCGCCGTCCCGGTCGCACCGCAGCGCGGTCAGATCACGCACCTCCGCGTCGAGGGCGTCGACACGTCCGCCTGGCCCTCCGTCCACCCGTTGTCGCACCACTACCTCGTGGCGTTCGACGACTCGCGCGTCGCCGTCGGCGCGACCCGGGAGACCGGCAGCGGGTTCGACCCACGCGTCACCGCGGCCGGGCAGCTCCAGGTCCTGCAGGACGCGCTGGCGGTCGCGCCGGGACTCGCGGACGCGACGCTCATCGAGACGCGGGTCGGGCTGCGGCCCCTGCCCGACGACACCATGCCGGTCGTCGGTGCGCTGCCGGGTGCGCCGGGCGTCGTCGTCGCGACGGGGTACGGCGCGGCCGGACTGACGATGGGCCCGCTGCTGGGTGACGCCGTGGCCCGGTGGGTGCTGGGGGAACCGGCACCCGAGCTCGAGCACACCGCGCCCGGACGCGCTGGCGTCCCTGGCACCGACGCGCGCTGATCCGCCGGTCGTCCGGTCAGACCCCGCCGCAGGTGATCGCGCGGATCGTCGCGGCGTCCCCGCCGCCGACGCCGCCGACGAACGCGGTGGTCGGCGTGCCGTCGGTGAGGGCGCGTCGGGCCGTCGACCACGACGGGCCGAGGAACGCGAGCATCGCCGCGCGATCGCGCGTCCAGAAGCGCCATCCGCGTGGCGCGGCCGGGAGGCCCGGTGCCGGGGACCAGCCCTCCGGCGGCTCCCACAGTTGGTGCAGGGCGACCCACTCCGCCGACGGTTCGGGCCACCCGAGCGGGCGGCGGAACCGGAACGGCGGGGCCGCCGCTCCCGCGGGCTCGGACGGGACGGCGGTGTCACGGAGTTCCCCCATGCGGCGACCGTACCGGCGCCTCCCAGGTGCCGCGCAGGCCCCTCTTCGGGGTCGACGTCCCGTGCGGTCCGGACGCGTCCTGCACGACGAACGACGACGGCCCGCCACCGAGGGGTGGCGGGCCGTCGTCGTGGTGACGGTGCTGCGGAGTCAGCTCCGCGTGGTGCCCGTCGTGCCGGTGGTGCCGCCGTCGCCCTCGAGCTCGATCTCCTCGTGCGCGACGTCCTCGGTCACGTTCTGCTGCTCGGTGACGGTGTCCTTGCCGAGGCGGACGCGCTCGACCGGCACGGTCTCCTTGTCGACGACGACGCGCTCCTCGCTGAGGGTCACCTCGTGCTCCTCCTCGCTGAGCTCCGGGCCGTCGGTCGCGGCGCCGACGTTCGCGTCGGTGATCGGCTCGCGCTCGAGTCGGACCTCCTCGTGCTGGACGGGGACGGTGACGTTCTGCTGCTCGGTGACGATGTGCTTGCGGAGGCGCGCACGGCCGGTCTGGACCTGCTGCGTGCCGACCTGGAGGTGCTGCTCCGAACGGGTCATGGCGTCGTCGGTGTCGGGGCCGGAGGTGTCGTGGCCGGCGCCCTCGAAGCCCGTGGTGCCGGTGCCGACCGTGCCCGTGGTGTCGGTGCCGGTCGTGGTGGTGTCGGTGCCGGCGTAGGTGTCCGTCGTGCCGGTGCCGCCGGTGATGCCGTAGTACGAGAACAGGGTGTTCTCCTCGTCGATGCCGAGCTGGCCGTCGGCGTCCACCCGCGGGGCGTCCTTGATCTTGGCCTTCTCGTACCCGACCGTCAACGTGCCGTTGCTGTAGTTCGCGTTCTCCAGCGGGACGAAGGACTCGGAGGTGCCGAAGAGTCCCGTCGAGACGCTGGCGAACAGCGGGTGACCGTCGTTCTGGTCCACGTAGACCTGCTTGACGGTGCCGACCTTGTCGCCGTCGCGGTCGATGACCGTCGCGTCGAAGATGTCGTTCATGGTGGTGGTGTCGATCATCGCGTTCTCCCTGATGTCGGTGGTGCTTCTCGGGTCTGCTTCTCGGTCTGCTCTGGAGCGCGTGGACGTCGGGCCCTGCGCCGGTGTGATCGCGACGCGCCGTACGGGCTGACGTCGACGCAGGCGATGCAACGCGTTCTCGGCCGTGCCGTCCCGCATGTCCGGGTGCCACCCATCGAACGGGGGACAAACGGAGCCGCTCGCGCACTTCTGCGGCCCGGGACGCGGCACCACGACGCATGTCGGACGATGTGGGGGACGTGCTCCTCCTGTTGCTGATCCGTGCCGGACCGATCCGCGTTCCCTGGCGTTCCCGGTGCCTGGGAGGATCAGACGCATGGCCTCCTCGACCTCGACACCCGTGCCCACCCGCCGTTCCGTCACCGTGCTCGCAGGCGGCGTCGGCGGGGGACGGTTCGCGCGCGGCGTCCGGCACCTCGCCCGGCAGCAGGACCTCGACGTCACGGTCGTGGTGAACACGGGCGACGACCTCTGGCTCACCGGCCTGCGCGTGTGCCCCGACCTCGACTCCGTCATGTACGCGCTCGCCGACGCGAACGACACCGAGCGCGGATGGGGGCGTGCCGGTGAGTCCGAACGCGTCAGCGCCGAGCTCACCGCCTACGGCGTGGGGTGGCCGTGGTTCACGCTCGGCGACCTCGACCTCGGCACGCACATCGCGCGCACCGCGATGCTCCGCGACGGCGACGACCTGACCCGGGCCACGGCGCGGCTGGCAGCGCGGTGGGCCCTCGACGTCACGCTCCTGCCCGTGACCGACGACGAGGTCCCGACCCTCGTCGACGTCGACCGTCCCGACGGCACCCGGGACCGCATCCACTTCGAGGAGTGGTGGGTGCGCCACCGCGCCGCGATCCCCACGCACGGGTTCGTGCAGCAGGGCGTCGAACGGGCGTCGGTCAGTGCGGCGGCAGCGGCGGCGATCCGTGGTGCCGACGTCGTGCTCCTCGCGCCGTCGAACCCGGTGGTGTCGATCGGCACGATGCTCGGCGTGCCAGGGGTCCGCGAGGCGCTCGCCGCGGCCCGGGGTCCGGTGGTCGGCGTCGCCCCGGTGATCGGAGGTCGACCCGTGCGTGGCATGGCGGACGTCTGCTGTGCGGTGGCCGGCGTCGAGGCGACGGCCGCGGGGATCGCACGGCACTACGGCGCCCGGCGGGACGGCGGGCTGCTCGACGCCTGGCTCGTCGACGAGGTCGACGCGGACGCCGCGGCCGAGCTGCAGCGCGACGGGCTCCCGACCCGGGCCGTCCCGCTCTGGATGACCGACGACGACGCCACGGCCGACATGGCGCGGGCCGCGCTGGCGCTCGGGCTGGAGGCCCGGGGAGCGTCAGCGGAGCGGATGGTCGTCGCGGATCCGCAGCCAGCGTCATGACCTGACCGCCCGTACGATCGAGCCGGAGCCCGGACCGCGGATGCATCAGGCGCACGGGCCCCCACGACAGGAGGACGCATCCCGTGACCGGACCGACCATCGGCTACGCCGCCATGCTCGAGCAGTTCCACCCGACCGAGGCCGTCGCGCTGAGCGAGTACGCCGAGCAGCACGGGTTCTCGGGGGTGATGGCCGCCGACCACTTCCAGCCGTGGGTCCCCGCGCAGGGTCAGAGTTCGTTCGTGTGGAACGTGCTCACCGCCATCGGCGAACGGACCCGGGGGGACATGGGGCCCGGCGTCACGGCCCCGACGTTCCGCTGGCACCCGGCGATGGTGGCCCAGGCGTCGGCGACCCTCGCCGCCATGTACCCGGGCCGGCACTGGCTCGGACTCGGATCCGGCGAGGCGCTCAACGAGCACGTCGTCGGGCAGTACTGGCCCGAGACGCCGGAACGCATCAACCGCATGTTCGAGGCCATCGACGTCATGCAGAAGCTGTTCCGGGCCTCGGCCGCGGGCAAGGACGTCAAGCACTCCGGCACCTTCTTCAAGCTCGAGTCGACCCGGCTGTGGACCATGCCCGAGGTGCCGCCGGAGATCCTCGTCGCCACCGCCGGTCCCGTGACCGCCAAGCGCGCCGGGCGGACGGTCGACGGCCTCATCACGGTGGGGGCACCGCTCGAGAAGATCGCGGGCCTGTTCGCCAAGTTCGACGAGGGCGCGCGCGAGGCCGGCAAGGACCCGTCGACCATGCCCCGCGTCCTCCAGGTGCACCTGTCCTGGGCGCCGACCGACGAGGAGGCGCTCCGGAACGCGATGGTCGAGTGGCCGAACGGCGGCATGAAGTTCCCGAAGGCCGACATCCGCTCGCCGTTCGAGTTCGAGCAGATGGCCAAGCTCGTCCGCCCCGAGGACTTCGAGGGCCGCATGGTCATCTCGAGCGACCCGGACGTGCACCTCCGGGCGTTGCAGCGGTACGCGGACCTCGGCTTCGACCGGATCTACCTGCACAACGTCGGGCGGAACCAGCGAGAATGGATCGATGTGTTCTCCGACGCGGTCCTGCCGAAGCTGACCAGGTGACCCGGTTCACCGTCTTCGCCATCCGCGGCGTGCCCGAGGTCGTTCCGGGTGCCGACCTCGCCGCGCTCATCGGTGACGCGATCGCCGCGGACCCCGAGCAGGCGCTCGCCGACGGCGACGTCCTCGCGGTGACGAGCAAGGTCGTGTCGAAGGCCGAGGGGCGGACGGCCCCCGCCGCCGATCGTGACCGCGTGATCGCCGAGGAGACCGTCCGCGTCGTCGCCGAACGTCCCACCCCCGACGGGCGGGTCACCCGGATCGTGGAGAACCGGCTCGGCATCGTCGGTGCCGCCGCCGGGGTCGACGCCTCGAACACCGCCGACGGCACCGTCCTCCGTCTGCCGGAGGACCCGGACGCCTCCGCCCGCCGCATCCGCACGGCCCTGGAGGCCCGCTTCGGCCTCCGCCTCGGCGTGGTCGTCACCGACACGCTCGGGCGGGCGTGGCGCACCGGGCAGACCGACGTCGCGATCGGCGCGAGTGGCGTCCGGCTGCTCGTCGACCTCGCCGGGACCCTCGACGCGAGCGGACGGCCACTCGGGGTGACCGCTCCGGCGGTCGGCGACGAGATCGCCGCCGCGGCAGACCTCGCCAAGGGCAAGGCGACGGGCCTCCCGGTCGCGGTGGTCCGCGGACTCGGGCACCTGCTCGACGCCGACGCGCCCGGCGCGCGGGTGCTCCAGTACCCGGCCGAGCGCGACTGGTTCCGGCGTGGTTCCGCCGAGGCGCACCGCGACGGCTACGAGGCCGGTCTGGCAGCGGCCGCGGCCGCGGCCGAGCAGGCCCAGCAGACCCGCACCCACCGGATCCTGCCGCCCACCGAGGTGCCGTGACCCCGGACTGGACGATCGTCGTCCCGGTCAAGGGCACGGCGGGGGCCAAGACGCGACTCGCGGCCACGCCCGAGCAGGCCCTCGCCATCGCGCTCGACACGGTCGCCGTCGCCGCCACGGTCGCGCCGGTCGTGGTCGTGACCCACCCGTCGTCCGCGCCGGCGTTCCACGCCCTCGCCGTCACCGTGGTCGAGGACCCGGGCCGCGGCCTCGACGCCGCGGTGCTCGCGGGCGTCGCGACGTGCGCACACGGCCCGACCGCGGTCCTCCAGGGCGACCTGCCCGCACTCGACGCGGCGCAGCTCCGTGCCGCGCTCGCGGCGGCGGCACCGTACCCGCGCGCGGTGCTGCCGGACGCCGACGGGACCGGCACCGTCCTGCTCACGGCACTGCACGGCCACGACCACCGCCCGCGGTTCGGACGCGGCTCCGCCCGCGCCCATCGGGCCCAGGGCTACACGGAGCTCGACCTGCCGGGCCTCACCGGCCTCCGACGTGACGTGGACACCCGCGCGCACCTGGCCGCCCTCGGGTCCGGCCTGGGGCCGCGGACGCTGGCGGCGTTCGCCCGGTCCTGATCCCGCACCACCACGACGATCCGCTGCGCACTATGGTGAGCCCGTGCGGTGGTCCCCGGGCGAGGCGGATGGAGCACGCGCTGCTGCATCCTCTCCGGGGCTACCCCGGGGCACGCGGATCGACCAGGAACACACGCCTCAGGAGCTCGGGCGCGCTCCGCGCGCTGACGCTCCCGAACGGCACGACGAGTCGTCCGGGGACCACCAGCACGCCGACCCGCCACCGACCTCGCGGCTCGTCGCCCCGGAGCGGTCGGCCGGTCTCGTCGAGACGGCGATCGCGCTCGCGGACGCCTTCCTGGCCGCGTCGGCGTGGCGACCCGCGGAGCTCTCGGCCGCAGGCACCACGACGGTTGGACGCCGTCCGGGTCTGGTCGAGCCCGCGGTCGCGGCCGTCCTCGCCGTGTACCCGCGCGCCCCACGGGACGCGCCGCGTCGGCTGGCCGGGGTCCTCGCGTCCGACCGCTCGTTCACCGCGGCGTTCGCACGCCTCACAGCCCGCCGGCCCGTGCGGCTCCGGGTGCGCACGGTCGCACCCGTGGTCGCGGCTCCGGTCGCGGCGCACGTTCCCGTCGTCGACGCGTTGCCCGATCTCGCGACGCTGCTCGGTGTCACCACCGAGCGGCTGCTCTGGTTCGCCGACACCCGCGGGTGGAACCGTCGGGTCCCGGCCGGGAGTCCGCTCCACCACTACGAGCACCGGTGGGTCCAGCGCCCGGGACGGACCCCACGGTTGCTGGAGGCGCCGCTCCACCAGCTCCGGACGATGCAGCGGGTGGTGCTCGACCAGGTGTTGGCGCCCCTCCCGCTGTCCGACGCGGTGCACGGCTTCGTGCGCGGTCGCAGCGCGTTGTCCGGTGCCGAGGTCCACGTCGGGCACGACGTCGTCGTGAGTGCCGACCTCGTGTCCTTCTTCGCGGCCGTCCCGGCCTCCCGCGTGTACGGGATCTTCCGCCGGGTCGGGTACGCCGAACCCGTGGCGCACGTGCTCACCGGACTGTGCACGCACGTCGTGCCGGACGCGGTGCTCCGCGCGATGCCGCCGGGCGGGGACCTCGACGAGCGGTGGGCGCTCCGCCAGGCCCTCGCCACGCCACACCTGCCGCAGGGTGCGCCGTCCTCGCCGGCGCTGGCGAACCTGTCGCTCCGCCGACTCGACGCCCGGCTCGCCGGGTGGGCGCAGGCCGCGGACGCCGTCTACACGCGGTACGCGGACGACCTGGCGTTCAGCGGCGACGGCGCGATCGCCGCGCGACCCGACGCGTTCCTGCGCGGCGTCGACCGGATCGTCGCCGACGAGGGGCACGCGCTGAACCCCCGGAAGACGCGCGTGCGGCGGCAGGGGGTCCGCCAGTCGGTCACGGGCGTGGTCGTGAACGCGGTGCCCGGCGTCGGCCGACGCGAGCTCGACCGCCTCGGAGCGGTCCTGCACAACTGCGTGCGGTACGGACCGGCGTCGCAGGACCGCGGCGACCACGCCGACTTCCGCGCCCATCTGGAGGGACGGGTCGGCTGGGTGGAGCAGGTGCACCCGGCGCGCGGAGCGGCGTTGCGAGCAGAGTTCGAACGGATCGCGTGGTGAGCGCGCGATGCGTCTCAGGCCGCTCGTCGGGGGAGCGGCTGGGTGGCCAACCGCTCGAGGGTCCGCCGGAACGCGCGCGCCGTCCCCGGCCAGAGCAGGGTGAGCCGGCCGCTCCGCTCGTCGACGTACCAGCTGCGGCATCCGCCGGTCAGCCAGACCGTGCCCGCGGCCATCGCGTCGAGGTCCGCCGTCCATCGGCGCTCGGCGTCGGGGTCCACCTCGACCGTGCGCGCACCGTCGGCCCGCGCGCGTCGCAGGACCGCGACGACGAACCGTGCCTGCGTCTCGATCATGTCGACGGCGCTGTTGTGGCCGAGCGCCGCGTTGGGCCCGTCGACGACGAACAGGTCGGGGAACCCGGCCACCAGGGTCGTCGCCCAGGCCGTCATCCCGCCGCCCCAGTGATCGGCGAGCAACAGGCCGTCGCGGCCCCGCACGCGTCGGGCGACGGGCGGTTCGGTGGCGGCGAAGCCCGTCGCGAGCACGATCACGTCGACCGGGTGCCGGCGCCCCGAGTCGGCGACGGCCTCCGTGTCGTCCACCGCGACGAGCGCCGACGACTCGAGCACGGCGCGACCGGACGCCAGCGCCGGGTAGTAGTCGTCCGAGAGCAGGACCCGCTTGCACCCGATCTCGTGGTCCGGGGTGAGCGCGCGTCGCATCGCCGGGTCGGGCACCTGCGCGGCGAGGTGGTCGAGCGCGAGCCGACGCAGGGCGTCGCGGGCGGCACCGGGAGCGCGGCGGGCGACGTGCCCAGCCTCGGCCTGGTCGAACAGCGTCGCGCGCTCGCGCGCGAGGAACGCCGGGTCGGCCGCGGCGTGCTCGCGCTCCGTCGTCGGCACCGCCTCGTCGTTCCGCGGGACGACGTAGGGCGCCGAGCGTTGGAACACGACCGTCCGTGCCGCCTCGACCGCCACGTGCGGCACGAGCTGCACCGCCGATGCACCGGTACCGATCACCGCGACCCGCGCGCCCGCCACCGACGTCCTCGGGTCCCACGCGCTGCTGTGGACGACGGTGCCGGGGAACCGATCGAGCCCCGGCACGGCCGGCAGCCGGGGTTCCGACAGCCGGCCGGCCGCGAGGACCAGCGAGCGGCACCGGACCACCCCGCGGCTCGTGGTGAGGACCCAGCCGGCCGCGTCCTCGGGTCCCTCGTGCCACCGCGCGTCGAGCAGTTCGGTGCCGAAGCGCACGTGGGGCGTCACGCCCTCGGCGCGGGCCACGCCCTGCAGGTATGCCTGGATCTCCGCGCCGGGCGCGAACCGGCGGCTCCAGTCGGGGTTCGGGCGGAACGAGAACGCGTAGAGACGGGCGGGGATGTCGCATGCCACGCCGGGGTAGACGTTGTCACGCCACGTCCCGCCGACGTCGTCCGCGCGCTCGAGGACGACGAGGTCCCGGTGTCCCGCCCGCAACAGGCCGGACGCCACCGCGATCCCGCCGATGCCGGCCCCGACCACGACCGTGTCGACCACGGCGGGCAGGGTGTGCCAGGGCGACGGTGCGACCGGCCCGGTCACGCGGGGGAGCCCTCGCCCGTCACGGCCCCGTAGTCCGTCCGTCGCTCCCGCAGGGGACGTCCCGCGGCTGCCGCGAGGGCCTCGAGGTCCCGCCGTTCGAGCACGAGGCCCGCCTCCGGGCCGGCTGACGGTCGGAGCGCGCCGTCGAGCAGGACGCCGCCGACGTCGTCCGCGCCACCTCGGAGCACGTCGGCCGCCGTCGCGAGCCCGAGCTTCGTCCACGCCGCCTGCACGTGGTCGATCCGCCCCGCGAGCAGCAGCCGTGCGACTGCGATGACCGCGCGGGACTCCGACGGTGTCGGACCGGGCCCGGCGACCGCCGCGACCGCGGCGGGTGCGTCCGCCGGGACGAAGGGCATCGGGATGAACTCGGTGAACCCGCCGGTGCGGTCCTGCACGCGCGCGATCGTCCGGAGGTGCGCGACGACCTGTTCGGGCGTCTCGACGTGCCCGTAGACCAGGGTCGCGGTCGAGGGCAGACCGGCCGCGTGCGCGGCGCTGATCGTCTCGGACCAGGTCGTCGCCGGTGGGTCCTGCCCCTCGCTCAGCACGGCGCGCACGTCGTCGTCGAGGACACGGGCGGCCGTGCCGGGCACGCTCGTCACGCCGGCGTCCCGGAGCATCCGGAGGAACCCGGGCAGGTCGACCCCCGCACGGGCCGCGCCGTCGACGAGCTCGGGTGGCCGGAAGGCGTGCACCGACAGGGCGGGGGCCGCGCGACGGACCGCGCGGACGACGTCGGTGTACACGGCAGCCGGGAGGGCCGGGTCGGGTCGTCCCTGCAGGCACACCTCCGTGGCGCCGAGCGCCGCCGCCTCCGCGGCCAGGGCGGCGACGTCCTCGACGGTCAGACCGTCCCCCTTCCCGGCCTCGTGGTCGTCCCCGACGAGCCGCGCGGTGTCGATGTTGCGGTTCACGACGTGGGTCACGGCGTCGAGTCCCGCCGCGGCCCGCACGCGGTCGGCGAGCTCGGCGAGCGCGTCGAGCTGCGCGCCACGGGCGGTGAGCAGCACGGCGGCGTCCTCGTCCGTGATCGCGGACGGGTCGGTCCCGACGGCGACGGTCGCCGCGGCGAGTGCGGCGTCGACCCGGGGATCGCCGACGGGCGGTGCCGCCGCGTCGCGCCCGAGTCGCACCGGCGCGCCGTCGTCGCGGGTGGCGGACCGACCGCGGACGGGTGCCTGCTCGTCCGCGAGCCGGGTGACGGGGTCCTGCAGGGCCTCCAGGGCAGGTCGGACGGCGTCATCGAGCCAGCGGTCGGCGTCGGCCAGGTACCGCGGGTGGGCGGTGAGTCGCTCGCGGAGCGTGTACCCGGACCGGGCGGTGAGGTCCGCGAGCGTGTCGAGTTCCGGCCACGGCCGCTCCGGGTTGACGTGGTCGGCGGTGAGCGGACTGACGCCGCCCCAGTCGTCGACGCCCGCGCGGACGAGCAGGTCGAGCTCGGCCGCGTCGGTGAGGTTCGGCGGCGCCTGCACGGTGGTGTCCGGCCCCATCACGACGCGCGCGACGGCCACGGCGGCGACGTACTCGACGAGGCCGAGGTCCGGTTCGTTCTGCATCGCCGTCCGGGGCTTCGCGCGGAAGTTCTGGACGATGGTCTCCTGCACGTGCCCGTACCGCTCGTGCAGCCCGCGGATGGCGAACAGGGCCTCGGCGCGGTCGTGGTGGTCCTCGCCGATCCCGAGCAGGACGCCCGTGGTGAACGGGATGCGGGAGCGTCCGGCGTCCTCGATGACCCGGAGCCGCAGCGCAGGGTCCTTGTCGGGGGACCCGTGGTGCACGCCGCCGGGTTCGGACCACAGCCGCGTCGCGGTCGTCTCGAGCATCATCCCCATGGAGCCCGCGACCGGGCGGAGGCGCTGCATCTCGGCCCAGGACATCACGCCCGGGTTGAGGTGCGGGACCAGCCCGGTCTCCTCGCGGACGAGCCGCGCCATGGCGTGCACGTAGTCGAGCGTCGAGTCGTACCCGTGGTCCGCGAGCCACGTGCGCGCCGCACGCCAGCGGTCCTCCGGGCGGTCGCCGAGCGTGAACAGGGCCTCCTTGCAGCCCATGTCCGCACCCGCACGGGCGATCGCGAGGATCGCCTCCGGCTCCATGTACGTCGGGACGCCGCGCACGGCCAGGCCGCCCGGGGTGTCGACGAACACGCAGTAGTGGCAGCGGTCGCGGCACAGCTGCGTGATCGGCAGGAACACCTTCTTCGAGTAGGTGATGACGCCGGCGCGTCCGGCACCCTCGAGTCCGGCGTCCCGGATCCGGGAGGCCACGGCGAGCAGGCGGTCGAGGTCGCGACCGCGGGCTCCGAGCAGGGCGGTGGCGTCGTCCACGTCGATGGGCTCGTCCGACTGGGCGCGATCGAGGGCCCGGTCGAGCGCCGGGGAACCGGGGGCGCGCCGATCCGGGATCGGGACGGCGGTGGGGACGGGCACGGGTGTGGGCACGGTCATGGCGGGCTCCCGGACGGCGTGGGCGGCGGACCGGTGCTCGACGGAGCACCCCGGACCCAAATCGAGGCCCGATCGGTGACTCCACCGATGCTAGCCGGGCTGGCGGGCGCCGTCTGCCGGCCCGTCACGTCGCCGAGGTGAGGTGCTGCCCGAGGAAGGCGACGTGGTCGGGTGCCAGGCGCCTCCAGAACGCCATGTCGTGGCCGCCGGCCTCGAACCCACCGGCCGGACGACGGGTGAATCCGTCGACGTACGTCCGGACCGCCGGTTCAAATCCGTCGCCGGTGCCGCAGTCGATCCGCACCGGGATGCCGTCGAGCGCGCGCTGCCGGCCCGTCACCGTGTTCGCGGCGAAGTCGGTCGGGTCGTCGAACGCACCGCGGGCGGTGTCCCCGGCGGTGGTCCACAGCGCGGGGGACAGCGCGGAGACGACGCGGACGCGGTGGCGCCCGAGCACTCCCGCGAAGTGCAGTGCGCCGTACCCGCCCATCGAGTACCCGGTGAACCCGAGGCGGCCCGTGTCGAGTCCCTGCCGCGCGAGCAGGGGGAGGAACTCGTCGAGCACCATCGACGCGGGGTCGTCACCGTCGGCCCGCCGGTGCCAGTAGCGGTCGCCCCCGTCGACCGCGGCGATCGCGAAGGGCGCACCACCGTGGTCGACGTGCTCGGCGAGGAACCGGTCGAGGCCGAGCCGGTGTCCGAACAGGTCCGCGTGGTCGTCCCCGTACCCGTGGAGCGCGACGACGACGGGGAGCGCGTGGTCCGACGTCGGCGCCGCGACCGTCCAGCCCACCCGTCGTCGGCGTCGTGCGCGCGAGGTGAACGAGCCCGAGCTCGTCGGGACGGGACGGACGTCCGGGATGCGCCCGGCGTGGCCGTCCAGGCCGAGCACCCGGTACAGGGTGGACCGCCCGGGGAGCGCCCGGAGGTCGACGGCGGCACCGAGGGCACCGACCGCGGCGACGCCGACCGCCCCGACGACGAGTGACCGGCGCGTCACGACGGCGCGGCGGGATCCGGAGGGTGCGGCCATGGGGACGATCAGGCTCCGGTGTCCGGCGGCGCGACGTGGCGGGCGTGGTGCTCCGCCGGGACCCGTGTGCCACCGGCGTCCGTCGGGGCCCCCGATGCGAGGTGGGCCGGTGTGTGGTCGTGATGCTGCGTGGGCTGGGCGGGGGCCGTGTGGTCGGCGGCGGCCGTGTGCTCGTCGTGCGGCGTGGGCTCGGTCTGCGCGTCCTGCCCGGGCTGCTGCCCCCGTCCGGGCTGCTGCCCCTGGCCGGGCTGCTGTCCCCGTCCGGGCTGCTGCCCGCGCGGGAGCACGAACACGAGCAGGAACGCGAGCAGCGCGAACGCCGCGCTGACGAGCATGGCGTGGGCCGCGGCGTCGGCGAACCCGGTGGCGAGCGCGGCCTTCGAGCGGCCGGACACCGTCAGCGTCCCGAACAGCACCGACCCGATCACCGCGATGCCGATGGCTGCGCCGACCCGCTGGATCGCGTTGACGACCGCGCTCGCGGCGCCGGCCTCGGCGGGGTCGACGGTCGCGACGATGATCTGCACGTTCGGGGCGATGAAGAACCCGTTGCCGACGCCGGCGATGAACAGCGGCGCCAGGAACTCCCAGTTCGTCAGGTCGGACGCGTCCGTGAGCTGCAGGACGAGCCAGGACCACACGAGCCCGATCGTGACGAGCGCCGTGCCGAGCACGAGGACGTTGCGTCCGAGCCGGCCCACGAGCCGGGCGCTCTGCGACGAGCCGGCGATCGAGCCCACGGCGAACGGGGTCGCGACGAGCCCGGACTCGAGCGCGGTGTGGCCGAGGCCGCTCTGCCAGAGGAGCGAGATCGTGAAGAAGATGCTCGTGAACGCGGCGAAGTACACCAGGGCGAGGATGACGCCGCCCGTGAACGCCCCGTGGCTGAACAGGTGCGGTGGGACGAGCGGTGCCGCGCCCCGGCGGCTGATCCGGAGCTCCCACAGCGCGAACAGGGCGATGAGCACGACACCGGCCGCGAGCGTCAGGTAGGTCCAGAGCGGCCACCCCTCGTCCTGGCCCTGGATGAGCGGGACGAGCAGCGCCACGAGGCCCGCGGAGACGAGCAGGAGTCCGACGAGGTCGACGCCCTTCGCGCCCTCGCGGACGTCGAGGTCGCGTCGGGCCGGCAGGAGCGCCACGGCCGCGATGAGGGTCGCGATCCCGATCGGCACGTTGACGTAGAACACGGTGCGCCATCCGTCGGTGTCCCCGAACGCCTGGATGAGCAGACCACCGAGGATCGGCCCGAGCGCCGTGGACACCCCGATGACGGCACCCATGATCGCGAACGCACGTCCGCGCGTCCGCGGCGGGAACAGCAGCTGGATGAGGGCGGTGACCGCGGGGACGAAGATGCCGCCCGCGAGACCCTGGACCACGCGGAACACGACGAGCCAGACGGCGTCCGAGGCGATGCCGCACGCGAAGCTCGCGGCGGTGAACAGCGCGAGCCCCGAGAAGAACACCCACTTGTGCCCGATGCGGTCGCCGACCCGTCCGGCCGGGATCAGCGTCAGCCCGAACGCGAGCGCGTACCCCGAGATGATCCACGACAGCGTCGCCTCGGACGCGTCGAGCGACTGGCGGATCGTCGGCAGGGCGACGTTCACGATCGTGGTGTCGAGCAGTGCGATGAACATGCCCGCGAGGAGCACGATCATCGCCTGCCAGGCGCGGCGGGGCACGGCGTCGGCGGACGGCTGCCGGGTGGTCGGTTCGGTCACGGGTCGCTCTCGGATCGAGGATGGGCGGTGCGCACCCGGCCCGGAGGGCGGGCGGTGCGGGGTCAGTCGGCGAAGATCTGCCCGACGGGCTCGCGCTTCTCGGCCTGAAATCGGTCCTCGGCGCGACCCAGCGCCCAGTATGCCGACAGGGACATCGCGCGGCGCTCGATTCCCCAGCCGTCCTGCAGGATCGCTCGGATCGCCTGCATGGCGCCGCGCTCACCGTGCGCGAACACCGCGACCGGCCGGGAGGGCCGCGACAGTCCGCGAACAGCGTCCGTGAGCAGCGCCCCGGCTCCGGCGACGGCTCCGTCGGGCCCACGGCGGTGGAGCCACCGCACCACGACCCCGTCCGGGGCCGCGAGCGGGAGTTCGTCCTCGGGGCCGTCCACCTCGACGAACGCGCGTCCCGAGGCGGCGGCGGGCAGGGCCTCCAGGACGGCGGCCACGGCGGGCAAGGCGGAGTCGTCGGCCACGAGGAGGTGCCAGGTCGCCGGGTCGGCGGTGGGGGAGTAGCCGCCTCCGGGACCGGACAGCGCGAGGGTGTCGCCCGGCCGTGCGGACGCGGCCCAGACGCCGGCGACGCCCGCGTCGCCGTGCACGACGAAGTCGATCGTGATGGTGCGGGCGACCGGGTCGACGGCGCGGACGGTGTAGGTCCGGCGCACCGGCATGTCCTCGGGCGCGAGTCGGCCGCGGAGCGCGTCGAGGTCGTACGGCGGGGTGAGGCCGAGGTCCGGACGCGCGAACAGGAGCTTGACGTACTTGTCGGCGGCGGCCAGCCGGTCGGGCGACGCCCCGGCGACGAAGTCGTCGAACGCGGGGCCGCCGAGGTGCACGCGGACCAGGTGCGGGCCGAGGCGCTCGGTCCGGTCGACCACGAACACGTGCTGGGCTCGGGCTGGCCGCGGCTGGGGTCCGGCGGCAGCGGGTGCGGGGGGATTCGTCATCACCTGCAGTCTCCCAGCACATCCGCGGCGTGACCGGGCATTTCTCGGTCGATTCTCGGAGCCGCCGTGCGCGGGTACGGCCACTGAGGAGAACCCGCGCGTTCTCACAACCCGCCCCCGGCCCGCTCATGGGATCGACACAGCCTGAGACCGTTCGATCATCCCACGACCACCGGCAGGGTGCTGGCGTCGCAGCGGATCGGAGACCCCATGGCGATCGGGACCGTTGGGCGGGCAGCGCCCACACGGCGCCCCACCGAGCGGCAGCTCCGCCGGCGGCACCGGACGCGCCAGGTCACCGTCGACCTGCTCGTCGTCGCGGTGTGGGTGTCGGCCGCCATGGCGCTCGCGCTCTGGCTCACGGCGGTCCCGGTGCGGTGGGACGGCATCGGTGTCGTCGTCACCGACCTCGGGATCGCGGCTGGCCTCGTCGGGACCGACCTCGTGCTCGTGATGATCGTGCTCGCGGCCCGCATCCCGTGGATCGACCGCGTGGTGGGACACGACAGCGCGATGGCCGTGCACCGGTCCCTCGGCAAGCCGTCCCTGTACCTGTTGCTGGCCCACGCGGTGCTGCTCGTCGTCGGGTACGCGCTCGAGGCGCACGTCGATGTCCTCGCCGAGGGGTGGGCGCTCGTCACCACGTACGACGTCTTCCTCTCGCTGCTCGCGATCCTGGCGATGATCGCGGTGGTCGTGACGAGCGTCGTCGCGGTCCGACGGTACCTGCCGTACGAGGGCTGGCACGCCGTCCACCTCCTCAGCTACGTCGCGGTGCTCATCGCTCTGCCACACCAGCTGTCGCTCGGCGGCATGCTCGCGCACGGCTCGTGGCAGCGCACGTACTGGATCCTCCTGTACGCGACGGCGATCGGCGCGATCGGCTGGTTCCGGTTCACCCTGCCCGCGATCCGGAGCGTCCGGCACCGCATGGTGGTCGAGCACGTCGAGCGCATCGCGCCCGACGTCGTGTCGCTCTGGATCCGCGGACGTCGGCTCGACCGACTCGGGGCGCGCGGCGGACAGTTCCTCATCTGGCGGTTCTGGTCCGGCGAGACCTGGTGGCACGCCCATCCGCTGTCGCTGTCGGCGGCTCCGTCGAGCACGCGGCTGCGGATCACCGTCCGGTCCCTCGGTGCCGGGAGCGGTCGACTCGCGACGCTCCCGCCCGGAACGCGCGTGTCGTTCGCCGGACCGTACGGTGTCTTCACCGACCGTGTCCGGGCAGGCGACCGGATCGCCGTCGCTGCCTCCGGCATCGGCGTCACCCCGATCCGCGCGTTCCTCGACCACCTCGACGTGCCCCGGGGCGCCGTGACGATCCTCCTCCGCGCCCGGAGCGAGCGCGAGACGTACCTGTGGGACGAGGTGTTCCAGTGGGCGACCGACCACGGCGCCCGCGTGTACACGAGCATCGGACCGCGTGGCTCGGGTTCCAACGGGTGGCTCGCCGCCGCTGACACGTCGCGCGGGGTCAGTGCGGGCACCGTCTGGCCGGGCATCGCGGACAGCGACCTGTACATCTGCGGACCGGACGGCTGGTCGGACCTCGTCGAGGCGGACGCCCGACGCGCGGGTCTGCCCGCGGACCGGCTGCACCGCGAACGATTCGACTGGTGAGGAGAGGGTGGTCATGAGGAAACGGGCACTCATCGGCGGGGTCCTCGCGTCGGTCGCCGTGGTCCTGGGGTCCTGGGAGGTCGGGCAGCCACACACGACGACCACCACGACCACCCCGGCGGCCAGTGGCGACGACGGCGGTTCGTCGTCCGGCTCGTCGTCGTCCGGCTCGTCGTCGTCCGGTTCGTCGTCGTCCGGCTCGACGTCGTCCGGCTCGACGAGCACGGCGACGTTCACCGACGGGACCTTCACCGGCTCCACGGTGTCGACCCAGTACGGCGACGTCCAGGTGCAGGTCACGGTGTCGGGCGGCAAGATCACGGCCGTGACACCCCTCCACCTCACCGACGCCGAGCAGCGCTCCGTCATGATCAGTGAGCAGGCGGCACCGCTCCTCGAGGACGAGGTCCTCAGTGCCCAGTCCGCCGACGTCGACACCATCAGCGGCGCGACCTACACGAGCGACGCGTACCTGCAGTCACTGCAGGCGGCGCTCGACGAGGCGCGATGACGTCGATCGGGTCGGTGACATCGACCGGGGACGGCGCCGGCGTCAGACGCATCGACGCGCCCGACGGCGTGCGACTCGTCGTGCCGACGATGGGCACGATGGCGTCGATCCGGGTCGACGGACCCCGCGGCGACACCCGCGGCCTGGAGGGCCGGATCACCGCCGTCGTCGACCGGCTCGACCGCGAGTTCAGTCGCTGGGACCCACGCTCCCCGGCGAGCGCCGTCGCCCACGGCCGACTCCGCCTCGGCGACACGAGCGCGGAGCACCGAGCCGTTTACGCGCTCGCGATCGACTGGCGGAACCGCTCGGGAGGCGCGTTCGATCCCCATCGACCCGACGGCACCGTGGACCTCGCGGGCATCGTGAAGGCGCTCGCGATCGAGCGGGTCGGCGCCGTGCTCGACGACCTCGACGCCGTGGGGTGGGTGTGCAACATCGGTGGTGACGTCCTCGTCGCCGGCACGACCATGACCGGGCGCCCCTGGACCGCGGGGATCGTCGACCCCGCCGACCGATCGTCGCTCATCCGTCGCGTGCGGCTCCTCGCCCGGCACCGCGCCGTCGCGACCTCGGGGACCGCGGAGCGTGGCGCACACATCTGGTCTCCGCTCGGCGACCAGTCGACGAGCGAGCGGTTCGTCCAGGCGAGCGTGGTCGCGGCCGACATCGTGACCGCGGACGTCCTCGCCACGGCCGTGATGGCCGGTGGTGCGACCGCCGCCGCGCTCGCCGCGTCCGAGCACGGGTGCGTGGTCCTCGCGGTGCGGCCCGACGGCACGACCGCGACGTGGGGGCTCGACCGACAGCTGCAGACCCGGCGCGGTGCCCACGCCGCCTAAGGGGGTACCGGGCGCGAGCACCGCGCGGGCGTCGCTTCCGCTGAAGGAGGGGCGACGGGAACGATCCTGTTCGTCCCGGACCAAGGAACCGCCAAGGAACCGAGCGACGCCCGTTCCGGCAGTTCGTGCTCTCGGAGCGGACGCACCGAGCCGTCATACGGGTGCCACAGGCGGGAGCGGTGTCATCGATCCAGGCGCTTCGCGGCGCTGCACACGCCCGGAGGTCCGGGAGCACCACGATCAGGAAGACCAGCCATGACGAGCACGAACGACACGGACCGACGCCCCGACTGGGAGCACACGCCCGCTCCCGGGGTGGACCAGCGCCCGGCGCCCGATCCGATGCCCCGGGGGCCCGGCGGGGAGCGGCGTGGCGGCGTCCCGGGATGGAGCGAGGTGCCGTCGGTGCGCGTGCCGCCCGTGATGTTGCCGCCGACCTCGGTCAGGTCGTCGCGGCGCTGGTTCTGGCCGGCCGTCGTCGCTGCGGTCGCGGTCGTGGCCCTGTTCGTCGGTGGCGTCGGCGGGTACGTCATCGGGCATCGGTCGTCCGGCACGACGACGCAGCAGTTCCCGAGCGGCGGGACCGGCGGGTACGGCTCGCCGGGCGGTGGGACGGGGGAGCTGTCTCTTATACACATCTGA
>NZ_QKTQ01000016.1:0-63261 GCF_003234875.1 Curtobacterium sp. MCBD17_028
CGGCTCGGATGGGCGGGGCCGGAGGGGTGTCAGGAGCGCGGGGACAGGACGACCGCGACCGCCTCGGCCCGGGTGCGGACGCCGAGCTTGGCGAACACCTGGTTCACGTACGACTTCACGGTCGGGACCGTCAGGAACAGCGCGCTGGCGATCTCCGGGTTCGTGCGACCCGCCGCGATCGCCGCGAGCACGTCCGCCTCGCGCGGGGTGAGCGTCGGCCAGCGGGTGCGGAGCGCCCCGGGTGTCGCCGGGTCCGCCGCTCGCGAGGGCGCTGCCAGGGGGTGGGTCCCCGGATCCGCGGCGCCCGTCGCCCGCGGCGCCGCCGGTGCCGGGAGGCCCGTCGTCGGCTCGGTCGCGTCCGGCAGGTTCGCCACGAGGAGCGCCGCCACCGACGCGTCCAGGGTCGTCTGCCCACTCGCCACGGCCCGGACCGCCGCCGCGAGTTCGGCTCGACCCGCGTCCTTCGTCAGGTACCCGCGGGCCCCGGCACGGAGCGCGGTGACGATCGAGGCGTCGTCCGCGAAGGTCGTGAGCACGAGGACGCGGACCCCGGGGTGCTCGCGCTGGATCGCCGCGGTCGCCGTCGCGCCGTCGACCCCGGGCATCCGGAGGTCCATGAGGACGACGTCGGGGCGTTCCGTCGCCACGAGCGCGAGTGCCGCGGCGCCGTCGGCGGCCTCGCCGACGACCTCGACGTCGGGCAGGAGCGACAGGACCGTCACGAGCCCGTCGCGGACGATCGCCTGGTCGTCGGCGACGAGGACGCGGATCGGGGTCACGAGCGCGGGCCGCCGTCCACGTGGGGCACGTGCATCGACACGACGAACTCCCCCGCCTGGCGATCGGCGCGGACGGCCGAACCGTCGCCGAGCTCCGCGAACCGCTCCCGCATGCCGACCAGGCCGTGGCCACCGCTGGCGAGCGGGTTCGTGACGACCACGTCGACGGCATCGGAACCGTGGACGACGGAGAGCTCCACGGTGGCACCCGGCGCGTGCCTGCGGGCGTTGCTCAGGGCCTCCCGGGCCGCGGCGACGACGACCGCGCGGTGCGCGTCGTCGAGGTCCCGCAGCGAGAGGTCGCCCTCGGTGAGCACGGCGCCGCCGAACGAGCGGTGCGCGGCCACGAGGGGCACGAGCCCGCCGCCCGATGCGCCAGGGTCGGGCACGGCGGCACCGGCGTCGAAAGGGCCGGACGTGGCGGCGCCGGACACGTCGCTGCCGGACACGGCGGCGCGGGACGCGGCGGGGAGGGACGGTGCGGCTCCGTCCCTCCCCTCCGGATCGCGGAGCGCCGCGACCGCACGCCGGGCCTCCACCAGGCTGTCCGCGGCGAGACGGCGGGCATCGGCGGCCTTGGCGGTGCCCTCGGCCGTCCGCCCGGCCTCGAGGAGGGCCTCGACCGCGTCGAGCTGGAGGACGAGTCCGCCGAGTCCGTGCGCGAGGACGTCGTGGACGTCTCGGGCGACCCGAGCCCGGTCGGCGAGCAACGCGGACCGCTGCTGCTCGGCCTCGGCCTCGGCCACGCGGTGTGCGAGCGCTTCCTCTCGGCGCCTGGCGAGCCGGGCCTGCCGCCGGCTGACCCCGATGAGGACCGCCACCGCGAGGCCCGCGAGCACGCCGAGCAGGACCAGTGCCGGGACGCCCTCGACGGCCGCCACGACCGCGACGATGACGGCCGCGACCCCGGCGAGCGACGGTCCGAGCCACACCGGCAGCGCGAGGTCCGCCCCGAGGACGACGAGCGCGACCATGATCGGTGCGACGAGGGCGGCCGAGGACGCCATGACGCCCGGTGCGGCGAGGAGGACCATCACGACCGCGGCGACGGCCGGGCCGGCACGTCCGGGCAGGAACAGCCGCACGGCCCACGCGAGCAGGGCGACCCCGGTGGCGACCACGACGAGCACGGGCACGTCCGCGCCGGCGAAGGACCGGGCCGTCGACCACGCGACGACGACCACGCCGACGAGGTTGAGTGCGGAGCCGACTCCGTTGCGGTCCGTCAGCAGGGCGTCGGTCGAACCGGTGCCGGGGCGGCCCACGCTGTTCACCGCTCCATCATGCCCGGACGAGGGGTCCGCGCGGGATCCGGCGGTCGATGACGAACGCGCGGGCGGCCCGGTTCGCCGCGATCCCGAGCAGGACCACCCCGGTCGAGGTGAGCAGGACGGCGCCGAGCTGCGATCCGAGGACGTCGATCCCGACGCGGACCAGGACGAGGACGAGCCAGAGCGCCGCGCCGGTCCAGCCGCTCCGCGCCTCCAGGGACGACGGCCGCCCGGGGCCACCTGCGTCCACGGTCCGGAACCGCGTCATCGTGCCCATCACCGCACCGACGGCGGCCGACAGCACGAGCTCGACCACGAGGAGCGCGACGTCCACCGTGCCGACGCGGGTCACGCCGCTGTGCGTGAGCGAGAGCACGCCGACGCCGGCAAGGACGACCGGCATCCGCCAGACCCGGGTCGGGTCGACGCGGCGCCAGGTGGTCTGGCGGTACATGAGGAACGCGACGAGCGCGAGTCCGAGCGCGATGTTCCCGATGGCCTGCAGCGTCATGACGACGGTCTCCTCCCGGTGGTCGGGACGCTCCCGTGACCACCGGGATCCAGCCTCGTCATCGGGTCGCGGACGCCCCACCACCCCCGGGTGGGGACCGGGGTGCAGGCGGGTGGTGATCGTGCTCGTCGGGGCAAGGCGGAGGATGGGGGCATGGAGGACGCAATCCGCATCGGTGCCGGCATCGCCGTGATCGAGCCAGACCGGCACCGCCCGGGGTCGTACACGCTCGTCGTCGACGGCACCCCGCAGTCGCACGTCGACCTCGAGGACCCCACCCACCTGGCCTTCGAGTACGTGCGGCGGATCGGCCACGCGATCGACCTGCTGCCGTCGGGGCCGATCACCGCGCTGCACCTCGGCGCCGGGGCGCTGACGCTGCCACGGTACGTCGCGGCCACCCGCCCGGGGTCCCGCCAGCAGGTGATCGAACTCGAGCGGGACCTCGTCGACCTGGTGCGCAAGGAGCTGCCCCTGCCCCGCGACGCGTCCATCCGAGTCCGGTACGGCGACGCCCGCGCCGTGCTCGAACGGCTGCCCGCGGGACTCGCCGGGACGGTCGACCTCGCCGTGGTCGACGTCTTCAGCGGCTCGACGACGCCGGCCCACGTGACGAGCATCGAGTTCCACCGGGAGCTCGCCGCGCTCCTGTCGCCCACCGGGATCATCGCGGTGAACGCGGCGGACGGTGCCGGCCTGGCGTTCGTGCGCGGGCAGCTCGCGACGCTGCAGGCCGTGCTGCCCTCCGTGGCGGCCGTGGCGGACACGGGGATGCTCAAGGGGCGGCGGTTCGGGAACGTGGTGCTCCTCGCCTCGCCGACCGAACTGCCGTTCGCCGACATGCCCCGACGGTTCGCGTCCGACCCGCTCCCGAGCAAGGTCGTGCACGGCGCCGAACTCACCGCGCTCATCGCCGGTGCGGCCGTCGTGACGGACGACACCGCGACCGGGTCCCCGGAGCCGAACCGGTCCGTGTTCACGAGCGGGCGCTGAGTCCCCTGCCGCTGGGCCGCCGGTCCTGCCAGGATGAGCGCAGTGCCGCCGGGCCCCCGGCGTCGCACCGACCCGGACGAGTGGGGAACCGCCATGAGCAACGACGACCGCGACGCACCCCGGTGGGGGGAGCGCCTGCCGCAGCCCGACGCCGACCGACACGGTGAGGCCCCGCGGGACGGGCAGCCGCGGTACGGCGAGCAGCCGGACGGGCAGCCCCGGTACGGCGAGCGGCAGGACCCGGCACCGCAGGACGGCCAGCCCCGGTACGGCCAGCAGGACGACGGCCAGCAGTACGGGCAGCGCCGGTACGGCGAGCAGCACGACGGGCAGCAGTACGGCCAACAGCACGACGGGCAGCAGTACGGCCAACAGCACGACGGCCAGCAGTACGGCCAGCCCCAGTACGGCCAGCCGCACCAGGGCGACACCCAGCACGGCGCTCCGCAGTGGCAGCCGTACGCGCAGCACCCCTACGGGCAGCCGTCCGGCGGCAGCGCGGCGTGGGCGAGCGCTGGCGGCGCGCGACCGTCCCGTCGACTCGGCGTGATCGCGCTCATCGCCGGCATCGTGGCGCTCGCGCTCGGGATCGTCGGCGGGATCGTCTTCGGCCAGGGCCTGGCGCACATCCCCGGCCTCGCCGACCAGATCCGCAGCGGTGGCGGCGTGGTCGACCAGTCGGAGCTCCAGGCGAAGATCCGCCAGGACCCGTCCGTGCTCGCGGGGATCGCGACGGGCGGTCTCCTCGCCCTCGTGGGCACGGCCTTCGGGATCTGGGCCCTCGTGCAGGGCATCATCGCGATCGCCAAGGACCGCGGCCGCGTGTTCGGGATCATCGCAGTGGTCGTCGCCGTGCTCGGGCCGATCGCCTTCGGCGCGGTCTACACGGCCGTCGTCGCCGCAGCGACGCGATGACGGTCGCCGCCGAGCGGGCGCAGTGCACCCCGCACGCAGGTCGACGGGGCTACCCTCGTTCCTGATGTGCCCCCTCCCGACCGACCCGACCGGCCCCCGGGACCCGCGCGCGGACCGACGCCTCCGGGACACCGACCCGGTGGACCTGCGGCCGCGGACCGCCGGAGTCAGCCCCGGGAGCACGTTCGCGCCCATCAGCCTCCGTCCCGCCGTGGACGTCGCCCTCGTGCAGGAGCGACTACAGCGCCTCGGCCAGAACCGCAGCACGGCAGCGCTCGCCGAGCGGGCCGAACTGCTCCGGCTGCTCGGTCGGCTCGACGAGGCCCTCACCGTGGCCGAGGAGGGGTTCCGCCTCGCTCTCTTCACGGGTGACCGCGCCGACGGAGTGTCCGCCCGCATCCGACGCGCGCACGTGCTGCACGACCTCGGCCGGTTCGAGCGCGCGGTGACCGAGGCCTCGACCGCCCGGGGCACCGCCGCGATCGAGGAGTGGTACGAGCTCGAGGGTGCCGCCGCCGAGCTCGAGGGCTGGTCGCTGTACGAACTGAACCGCTACGAGGAGGCCCGCGCCGCACTCAACCGCGCCCACGACGCCTTCCGTGCCGCGGGGGCATCACCGGAGCGGACGAGCGCGCTCAAGGCCGCGGTGGAGGAAGCGATGCGTGCCCACCTGCAGAACCCCTCGTCCTCGCGACGCTCGGATCCAGCCGACGCCGTGCGTGCCGCCGCGGCGAGGAGGGACCTGCCCCGGTGAGCGACCTGGACCGCGTCCGGCAGATCGCCGCCGCGGTCATGGGCGCCCACCTGGAACCCGGGAGCTGGTCGTTCGACCTCGACAACGCGAAGACCCGCGCCGGGCAGTGCGACTTCGGCCGCCGCCGCATCACCGTCAGCCGGTACATCGCCCTGCGCTCGACCGATGACGAGGTCCGGCAGGTGCTCCTGCACGAGGTCGCCCACGCGCTCGCGGGTGCCCGCGCCGGCCACGGTCCGGCATGGCGACGGGCAGCGGGGGCCATCGGGTACGTCGGCTCGCGCTTGCACGACGGGCCCATCGCGAGCGAACTCGCGCCGTGGGTCGGGACGTGCCCGGCCGGCCACGAGCACTTCCGGTACCGCACCCCGAACCGCCCGATGGCGTGCGCGCGGTGCTCGCGGCGATACGACCCCCGGCACGGGATCACCTGGCAGCGCCGCACACCCGAGCGCGCGGCCTGATCTGAACCGGCTGCGACGTAACCGACTAGCGTGGTGTCCGTGCACACCGGGCAGCAGATCAGGACCGAGTCCGGCGGGACGTGGTTCTACGACGCGGGCCGGATCGCGCTCGACTTCGCCCACACGGGCGGCTTCGCCGACGACCCGGACGGACTCCGGCCGCGGGCGCACCTCGGCGAACTGCTCGCGACGCCCGCCGACCTCGACCAGTGGTTGTCCGAGCACACCGAACCGGTGGACGTCGGCGCCGGCGAGCGTGAACTGCACGACGCGCGCGAGCTCCGGGGCGCGATCGCCCGCCTCGCGGTGGCCGCGGCACCACCGCCCGTCGTCACGGCCGGCGGCAGCGTCGTGGCCGCGGGCCTCCGCGCACCCGCCGGCCCGGTCCGACCGCGCCCGGACGACATCGACACCGTCAACCTGTTCGCCGCCCTGCCCGACGTCCCGCCGACCCTCGCCGGAGGGCGTCGTCGCGCCGGTGCGAACCGCGTCCGACTCGCGCAGGCCCTGTCGAGCATCGCGCGTGACGCGGTCGCGCTGTTCACCGAGGTCGGGTTCGACGGCGTCGAGGGAGACCACGCCGGTCGGCTGAGCCGCTGCGCGGCCGCCGACTGCGGGCTCGTGTTCCACGACGGGTCGCGCGGTGGCACCCGGCGGTGGTGCTCGATGCAACGGTGCGGCAACCGCGAGAAGGTCCGCGCGCACCGCGCGCGCGTCGCAGCACGGTGACCGACCCCCGGCCGGAACGTCGGCGGGCGGGCGGTCTCGCACTCCTCGGGCCCGCGTTCGTCGCGGCGATCGCGTACGTCGACCCGGGGAACGTCGCCGCGAACCTCACCGCCGGCGCGCGCTACGGGTACCTGCTGCTCTGGGTGCTCGTCGCGGCGAACGCGAGCGCGGTGGTCGTGCAGTACCTGTCGGCGAAGCTCGGCATCGTGACGGGTCGCTCACTGCCCGAGGTGCTCGGCGCGCACATGCGCCGCCCCGCGCGACTGCTGTTCTGGGCCCAGGCCGAGGTCGTCGCGGCGGCCACCGACGTCGCCGAGGTGATCGGCGGCGCACTGGCGCTCCACCTGCTGTTCGGGCTCCCGCTGTTCGTCGGCGGGGTCGTCACGGGGATCGTGTCGGTCGTCGTGCTCGCCGTGCAGTCCCGCCGGGGCGCCCGGACGTTCGAGGTCGTCGTCTCGGGCATGCTCGCCGTGCTCACCGTGGGGTTCTGCGCCGGCCTCGTGTTCACCGATCCGTCACCGTCGGCGATGCTCGCGGGACTCGCGCCGCGGTTCGAGGGCTCGGGGTCGGTCGTGCTCGCGGCGTCGATGCTCGGCGCGACGGTCATGCCGCACGCCGTCTACCTGCACTCCGCGCTGAGCCGGGACCGGCACGCGGCGGCCGCGCCGGGCACCGAGCGCCGGCGGGTGCTCCGCGCCACCCGCTGGGACGTCGGGCTCGCGCTCGTCGTCGCGGGCGGGGTCAACGTCGCGATGCTCGTCCTGGCGGCCGCGACGCTGCAGGGGGTCGGGGGCACCGACACGATCGCGGGTGCCCAGCGCGCGATCACGGCACACCTGGGTCCGGTCGTGGGCGTGCTGTTCGCGGTCGGGCTCCTCGCGTCGGGGTTGGCGTCGACCTCGGTGGGCTGCATGGCCGGGGCGGAGATCATGCGGGGCCTGCTGCACGTCCGGATCCCGCTGCTGCTCCGGCGCCTCCTGACGCTCGTGCCCGCCCTGGTGCTCCTCGCGGTCGCGGTCGACCCGACCGTCCTGCTCGTGGTGAGCCAGGTGGTCCTCAGCTTCGGCATCGCGTTCGCCGTCGTGCCGCTCGTCGCGTACACGTCCCGCCGGAGCCTCATGGGGCCGGACGTCAACGCGATCGGGACGCGGGTGCTCGCGTCGGTGATCGCGGTCGTCATCGTCGCGCTCAACGTCGCGCTCATCTGGCTGACGCTGCACGGCTGAGCCCGCGCGCCCCTGCCTGCCGTCCGAGGTGGCTCGCAGGCAGGCCTCCGGCCCCCGTCCCCGGACGCAGCGCGGCCGGACCCGGGACGTCCGGATCCGGCCGCGGGGCACGCGTCAGGTCAGTCGGTGACCTGGACTTCCTTCCAGAACGCGACGTAGCCGCTGTAGTCCTTGCCGACGCGGTCGAACGACGACGGGATCGGGTCCGGGTACGACCACGCGCGGTCGGGCAGGACCTGGTCGCCGGCGTGGACCGTGAAGTACTGGGTGTCGCCCTTCCACGGGCAGTGGTACGGCGTGTCCGACTCCTCGAGCAGGTCGGTCCGCACGCTCGCCGGCGGGAAGTACCAGTTCCCCTCGATCTGGATGAGGTCCTCCTGCGGGGCCTCGGCGATCACGGTGCCGTTGGCGACGGCCTTCATGGTTCCTCCTGGGTCGATCGGTCCGCGGCCCGGGCGACCGCGTTCCCGTTATGGAACGCTACCCGCGGCGGCCGTGTTCCCGTCCGCCGCCGGCGCCCCCGGCGCGCAGGGTCCGCAGCGTCGCGGGGGCGGCGAGCGCCGCCTCCACCAGGTCGTGACGGCCGACCGCGTCGAGCATCGTCGCGCTCACCGACGCCGTCAGGAGGTGCCGGACGGCACGCCGCAGGCCCGTGTACGCGGCGCAGGCCGCGGCGGCTTCGGGCGACGTGTGGTCGATGCCCCGAGCGGCGAGCGCGTCGACCACCGCGCCGGCGGCGAGGAGGTCCTCGACGGCGGGCTCGGGTGCGCCGGCGGGATCGGCCACGGCCTCCCCGGCGTCCTCGAGCGACGGCGCCGCACCGCCGGCCGTCGCGTCGTCGTCGACACCCGCGCCGACCACGGCGACGACGCACCGGTCACCGAGTGCGGCCTGGAGGCCCAGCACCCGCTCCGCCACGAGGTCCGCGTCCGCGAGTCCCGCGTGCACGACCTCGGGGCCCGCGGGGAGGAGCGGCAGGACGGCCCGGACCTCCGATGTCGGGAGGACGTCGACCCACACGAGCACGTGGGCGTCGGCGGCGATGCGACCCGCGCCCGCGGCGCCCCACCCGAACCGGACCTGGTACTTCGTCTGTCCACGCTCGTGCACCCCGTCACTGTAGCCGCGACGACTAACATCGCCGCATGGACATCGACCCGATCCCGACCCTCATCGGCGACCGCGTCACGCTCGAGCCGCTCGGACACGAGCACGCCGACGACCTGCGGGCCGTGGTGGCGGACGGGGACCTCTGGCGCACCTGGTACACGTCCGTACCCCGCCCGGCCGAGGTCGAGGGCGAGATCGACCGTCGGCTGGCCGAGCACGCGGCGGGCACGATGGTCCCGTTCGCCATCCGTGACCGTCCGACGGGTCGGGTCGTCGGGGCGACCACGTTCCTCGACGTCGACGAGCTGAACCGGCACGTGGAGATCGGCGCGACGTTCCTGGCGCGCTCGGCGCAGCGCACGGGCGTCAACCCCGAGGCGAAGCTGCTCATGCTGTCCCACGCGTTCGACGTCTGGGAGTGCATCGCGGTCGAGTTCCGCACGCACTGGCACAACCGGCAGTCGCGTGCCGCGATCGAGGGGCTCGGCGCGAAGCTCGACGGCGTCCTCCGCAACCACCGGCTCGGGCCGGACGGCAGTCGACGCGACACCGTCGTCTACTCGATCACCGACGGCGAGTGGCCCACGGTCCGGCTCGGTCTGCGTGAGCGGCTCGCCGCCCACGACCGCCGCGCGGGCAGCCGCCACGAGGGTCGGCACGCCGGCCGGCACGCCTGAGGCAACCGTGCACGTCGGACTCCGCGTGGTGCTGGACGCCCCGGTCGCCACGGTCCGGGAGGCCCTGCTCGACCCCGCCGTGATGGTCGCCGTGACCCGCCCCCTGCTGGTGTACCGGTCGCTCGAACCGGGCGGGTTCCCGGAGCGGTGGACCCCCGACGAACCCCACCGGGTCCGGGCGGACGCGTTCGGCGTGCTGCCGAGCGGTGCGACCCACGTGCACCTCGAGCGGTACGAGGTCGACGGCGTCCCCGTGCAGCGCGACGTCGGCGGCGGGATCTCCGGCCTGTTCGCGCGCATGACGATCCGGCACCGGATGGCGGCCACGGCGACCGCGGACGGACGGACACTGCTGCACGACCGGCTCGTGTACCGCACGCGGCCGTGGGGGCTCGGCGTCGCGCTGTGGCCGGGCATGTGGGTGGTGTGGCAGTGGCGCGGCCTGCGCATGCGGATGCTCGCGCCGACCTGGGCGACGCGCGGCCGATCCCCCGTCTGATCCCCCGTCCTCCGGAGACGCCGACCAGAGCCGGGCGCGGCCGGTGCGCCCTGTGGACGACGGAGGGCACCGGATCGCCGTCGGGCGTACCCTCGCTCCCGTGACCGACGCGAGCACCGCCGTGGACGAGACGACCGCCGCCACCTTCGCCACGATGGACTGGCGGCGCCGCACCTTCGACCTGTACCGCCGGGTCCGTGCGGTCGGGGACCCGGCCGAGGCGCACGCGCTGTGGCGGGCCGGACGCGACGCGATGTTCGCGGAGCACCCCGCCAGCCCGCTCCTCCCCGAGGACACCGTGGGGTTCACCGGGCTGCCCGTGGCGGCGTACGACCCCGACTGGCGGTTCGAGCTCGCCGTCGAGCCGACCGAGCCCGCGCACCTCGACGTCCCGACCGGCACCGACGGCATCGTCGCCTTCGACCGCGTCGGCCTGGTGCGGGTCCCCGACGTCGGACCGCTCGACGTCTGGGCGCACGCCGGGTACGGCGGTGGGCTGTTCGTGCCCGTCAAGGACGCCGACGCGGGACGCCCCGGGGGCACGTACGGCGGCGGTCGCTACCTGCTCGACACGATCAAGGGCGCGGACCTCGGTGGCACCCCTGACTCCCTCGTCGTCGACCTCAACTTCGCGTACAACCCGTCGTGCGCCTACGACCCGGCATGGGCGTGCCCCCTCGCGCCGCCCGGCAACACCGTCCCCGTCCCGATCCCCGTGGGCGAGCGCTCCGGCGTGGTGGCGGCGGAGGACGTGCGGTGAGCGGCACCGGGCACCTCGTCGCGATCGACGCCGGCGGACGGGTCCCGCCGTACGAGCAGGTCCGCTCGCAGATCGCCGCGCAGATCGCCGCGGGCTACCTGGTCGACGGCGAGCGCCTGCCGAGCGTGCGCGGCCTCGCCGGCGAACTCCGGCTCGCGCCCGGCACCGTCGCCAAGGCCTACGGGCTGCTCGAGGAGGCCGGTCTCGTCACGACGGCGCGCGGCGGTGGGACCCGCGTGGTCCGGCCTGCCGCCGTGCCCGAGGCGGTCGACGCCGCCGCGCGGGTCCTCGCCGAGCAGGCCCGCCACGACGGCCTGTCGTTCGACCAGACGGTGGCGGCGCTGCGGGACCGCTGGCAGGACTGACGCGCCGAGCGCGCACCCGTCCGACGCGGTCCGACACCCGTCGCCCTGGCCCTCCGGTGCCGACGGCGATATGATGGGGGCACTCGAGGCGTTCCACTGCCTCGTGCGTCGTACGACGCCCCCGAGACTCTCCCGGTCCCCGGCCACATGGTCGGCCGGACCGATGCGTATCGTGCACCGGGCCTCCAGAACGGAGGGCCGTGCCTGGCTCACTGCGGCGAACCCGCCCGCGCGTCCGCGCCGGCGTCCCGCTCCGCACGGCCGTCGGCCGTGCGCATCCGAAAGGCCCTCGTGACCTCCGACTCCACCGTTCCCGCGTCCACCGACACGGACGCCCCCACCACCTCGTTCGCCGAACTCGGCGTCCCGACCGCCATGGTCGACGTCCTGACCGCGCAGGGCAAGACCGGCGCGTTCCCGATCCAGGTCGACACGCTGCCCGACACCCTCGCCGGCAAGGACGTCCTCGGCCGCGGCCGCACGGGCTCCGGCAAGACCCTCGCGTTCTCGATCCCGCTCGTGGCCCGGCTCGCCGGCGACCAGCGCCGTCGCCGGAGCGGCCACCCCCGCGCGCTCGTCCTCGCGCCGACCCGAGAGCTCGCGACCCAGATCGACGCCGTGCTCGCCCCGCTCGCCCAGGCGATGGGCCTCAACACCACCGTGATCTTCGGCGGTGTCTCCCAGGGCCGTCAGGTCGATGCCGTCTCGCGCGGGGTCGACATCGTCGTGGCCTGCCCGGGCCGACTCGACGACCTCATGAAGCAGGGGCACGTCAAGCTCGACGGCATCGAGGCGACCGTCCTCGACGAGGCCGACCACATGGCGGACCTCGGGTTCCTGCCCGTCGTCACGCGGATCATGAAGGCCACCCCGGCCGATGGTCAGCGGCTGCTCTTCAGCGCCACGCTCGACAACGGCGTGGACAAGCTCGTCAAGCAGTTCCTGCACTCCCCCGTCATGCACTCCGTCGACGACGCCTCGTCGCACGTCGACCAGATGACGCACCACATCTTCGAGGTGTCCGGGGCCGACGACAAGAAGGACCTCGTCCAGGTGCTCGCCTCGGGCTCCGGCCGTCGCATCATGTTCATGCGCACGAAGCACCACGCCAAGCGCCTCGCGAAGTCGCTGACCGCGGCCGGGATCCCCGCCGTCGACCTGCAGGGCAACCTGTCGCAGCCGCAGCGGGACCGCAACCTCGCGCGCTTCGCATCGGGTGACGCGCTCGTCCTCGTCGCCACCGACGTCGCCGCACGCGGTGTCCACGTCGACGGTGTCGAGCTCGTCGTGCACGTCGACCCGCCGACCGAGCACAAGGCGTACCTGCACCGCTCGGGCCGCACCGCCCGTGCCGGGTCCGCCGGTGACGTCGTGACGGTCGTGCTCCCCGAGCAGCGCCGCGACGTCGCGCAGATGCTCAAGAAGGCGTCGATCGGCGCGCGCCCGCAGCAGGTGACCGCACGGTCCGCCGCGGTCACCGAGCTCGTCGGGGACGTCGCACCGATCCGCCACGTCGCGGAGGCCGCGCCCACGCAGCGCCAGCCGCAGCGCGCCACGCGCTCCGTCGCCGACGCGGTGGCCGCCTCGGCCACCGAGGGCGCCGGGCGTCGCCGTCGCCGCGGCGGTCGCGGGACCGGGCAGGGCACCGCCACCGGCGAACCGACGCAGGGTCGATCGGGAGGTCCGCAGCGGTCCGCCGGGACCCGTTCCGGTGACGAGGCCGGGCACCGTTCGGACGCGCGTCGCGGCGAGCCCCGGCGTGGCGGCCAGGCCGGCTCGCGGTCGACCGGCCACACGTCCGGCGGCGGTCGCCGCGCACAGTCCTCCGTGACGCGTGGCGGCTCGGCCGCGGTGTACTCGTCCGAGACGGGGCGGCCCGCCCAGCCGTGGCACGACGAGAAGCCGGCCCGCCGGACGGGCTCGCGCCGGGCCTCCCGTCCGGCCGGATCCGCGCGCGACTGATCGCTGGCAACCCGCTGGGAGCACGTCCTCTCATCCGCGTACGGTGAGCGGCGTCCTGGTCACGACGTGGCCCGGACGGCAACCGTCCCCGACGGAAGGAGAGCCCATGGCAGGCACGGAAGACATGAAGAACAACGGCGAGAAGCTCCTCGGCAAGGCCAAGGAGGCGTTCGGCGACGCGACCGGCGACGACCGGTTGAAGACCGAGGGCCAGACCGACCAGGCCAAGGGCTCTGCGAAGCAGGGTGTGACGGACGTCAAGGACGCCGCGCACGGTGTCGCGGACAGCTTCAAGGACAAGTAGGACCAAGCCGGAGAACGGCTGCGGACGGCCCCGACGATCGATGATCGTCGGGGCCGTCCGTCGTTCCCGAGCCGTTCGTCGTCCCCGAGCTGGGGCGCCGGCAGCGGTCGCGGGTGTCGGTGGTGTGGGGGTGCTGACCCCTGGTCACATGAGGGCGCCGACCGACGCCAGCCCGGCGCGGAGCAGGGAGCCGCGGCCACCCTCCATCTCGGCCGCCACCGCGTCACTCGCCGCCTCGATCGGAGTCATCCACGTGAGCTCGAGGGCGTCCTGGCGGGGTTCGCACGTGCCGGTCACGGGCACCACGTAGGCGAGCGAGATCGCGTGCTGCCGGTCGTCCGTGTACACCGACGCGCCGGGCAGCGGGAAGTACTCGGCGACCGTGAACGGCGTCGGGCTCGCGGGCAGCTGCGGGAACGCCATGGCACCGAGGTCCTTCTCGAGGTGACGGAACAGCGCGCTCCGCAGCGACTCCCCGTACATCACGCGGCCCGACACGAGCGTGCGCGCGATCGATCCGCTCGGGCTGACCCGGAGGAGGACGCCGACCTCCGTCACGACACCGAGTCCGTCGGTGCGGACGGGCAGCGCCTCGACGTAGCAGATGGGGAGTCGGCGCCGGATCGACGCGAGCTCCTCGTCGGACAGCCAGCCGGAGTCGGGGTCGGGAGTGCGCAACGAGGCCATGGTCCGTTCTTACCAGGCAGGACGAGCGACGGCGGCGACCGGCACGCGTGGCACGGTGTGCACGCGGTCGGTCACCGCCGCCGGTCCGGGTCGGGTCCGCGGATCGGACCCGTGGCGCCGGCTCACTCCGCGAGGATCTGGAGCAGCTCGCGGCGGAGCTGGTCGATCTTGTCCCGCGCCGCGGCCAGCTGCGCCTCCGACGCTCCGGAGCGGTAGAGGTGCACGACCCCGAAGAGCTTCTGCAGCCCCTCGGCGAACGCGCGCTGGGTGTCCGAGACACCGCTCGGGCTCGTCTCCCAGGCGCGAGCGATGTCGGCGGAGCGCGCCTCGACCTCGGCGCGGCCGGCGTCGGTCAGCTCGTAGGTGCTCCGCCCGTCGGTGCCCACGGCGCGCACCAGACCCTCGTCGACGAGCTGTTGGAGGGTCGGGTAGACCGACCCCGGGCTCGGACGCCAGTTCCCTCCCGTCCGCTCGGCGATCGCGCGGATGAGGCCGTAGCCGTTGTACGGCTCGCCGTTCTCGGCGCCGTCCGCGAGCAGTCCGAGGACGGCCAGGCGGACGTCGCCACGGCGTGCGCGCCGGCCCTCTCGCCCGAAGCCGAAGCCGGGCGCGAAGCCCGGACCGAAGCCGCCGGGTCCGAAGCCGCCGGGTCCGAACGGCGCTCCCGCGCCGCCTCGGCCGCCGCCGTGCTGGTGGTGTTCCCGGGCGCCGCCGAAGCGTGCGGCCCAGGGGCCTCTGCGGCCCTGGTGGTGGCCGTCGTGACCGTGTTCGTCGTCATGCATGGATCGCATGGTCGACCTCCTGTTCATGTCGCGTTCATCGTGGTATCGCGATGTGTGAACGATATGTCGTTAATGCGCCAGCCGTCAAGGCTGGGGCGGACTTCCGGCCGAGCGAGCATCCTGAGCGGAACGGGACCGCTACGGATCCCGACGGCCGGTCACCGGAGGGAGACGCCATGGGCAAGCTCGTGTACGGCGTGAACGTGGTCGAGATCGGGTTCGACGACCGCACGCTCGCGCACCTCAGCGTCGTGATCATCGCCAAGCTCCGGCGACGCGAGAGCTTCCTGTTCTCGTGGCGCGACGACTCCTCGGTCGGGGACGGCCGGAGCAGCGTGTGGATCGACCCGTCCATCCCGCTGCACTTCAAGTACTTCGGGTCACGGCCACCCTCGCTCAACCGGGCGTGGGTCGCAGCGCTCACCGCCACCGCGAACTCGGCACAGGGGCTGCACCTGGTGCCGGAGCCGAGCGACGGGGACGGGGCCGGCGGCGACGACGGCTGAAGCGCGCTGTCCGCCAGCCCCGGCCACGGCGTGACGCGCGGCGTGGAGCGACGGCCTGGCGACGGGTCGAGGGGATGCGAGACCTCGCGCCCTGCCGTATCGTGCAATGCGTTGACGATGTCTCATGCGTCGTCGCCGTCGTCCGTCGACGAGGAGCCGGGGCGGGTGCCGGCACGGGGAGCCGGGTTCAGGGGCGCTCCGCGCCGGGCCCGGCCGGGCTCCGTCCGGAGGCGAGTCGGAGCACGTGGGCGGGGTCGGGCCTCCCGGCCGGATGTCGGGCGTCGCGGGCATGATGGGCCGCACATGACCGACGTGCTCGACCGCTTCTCGCCGCCCACTGCCGCGTGGTTCCGCGGGGCGTTCACCGCGCCCACGGCCGCGCAGACCGGCGCGTGGGACGCCGTCTCGACCGGGCGCCACGCCCTCGTCGTCGCGCCGACCGGGTCCGGCAAGACCCTCGCGGCGTTCCTGTGGTCGATCGACCGGCTCATCACGGCGCCCGAGCAGCCCGATCCGCGGGCACGGACCCGCGTGCTGTACGTGTCCCCGCTCAAGGCGCTCGGCGTCGACGTCGAGCGCAACCTCCGCAGCCCGCTCGTCGGCATCACGCAGACGGCGAAGCGTCTGGGACTCGAGCCACCGGACGTCACCGTCGGCGTGCGGAGCGGGGACACCCCCACGGCCGACCGTCGCCTGCTGCAGCGGACGCCGCCCGACGTCCTCATCACGACGCCCGAGTCGCTCTACCTCATGCTCACGTCCTCAGCCCGGGACACCCTGCGGAACGTGGACACCGTCATCGTCGACGAGGTCCACGCCGTCGCGGCGTCGAAGCGGGGCGCGCACCTCGCCCTGAGCCTCGAGCGCCTCGACGACCTGCTCGAGCGTCCGGTGCAGCGGATCGGCCTGTCGGCCACGGTCCGCCCGGCAGAAGAGGTCGCACGGTTCCTCGGTGGTCGGGCTCCCGTCGAGATCATCGCGCCGCCCGCCCAGAAGACGTTCGACCTGCGCGTGGTCGTCCCGGTCGAGGACATGGCCGAACTCGGGCAGCCCGCCGCGGGTGACGACCCGACGGCCACGCCGACGAACGGCTCGATCTGGCCCCACGTCGAGGAGGCCGTGGTCGACCTCGTCGAGGCCCACCGGTCGACCATCGTGTTCGCGAACTCGCGGCGCCTGGCGGAGCGGCTCACGGCACGGCTCAACGAGATCCACGAGGAACGGCTCGGGCTGGTCGGCGCCCCCGAGGAGGCCCTGGTCGCCGTCGCCGCGGACGCCGGGGAGGCCGCCGAGCACGGACCCGGCTCGGACGACGGACGCGCGACACCGCGACGACCGCCCGCACAGCTCATCGGCGGCTCCGGACAGACGGCCGGTGGCGGCGGCGCGACGACGGACGACGCCGTCCCCGTCCTGGCCCGCGCCCACCACGGCTCCGTGTCCAAGGACCAGCGCGCGATCATCGAGGACGACCTGAAGTCGGGGCGCCTGCGGTGCGTCGTGGCGACGAGTTCGCTCGAGCTCGGGATCGACATGGGCGAGGTCGACCTCGTCGTCCAGGTCGAGGCACCACCCTCGGTCGCGAGCGGCCTGCAGCGCGTCGGCCGGGCGGGACACCAGGTCGGCGAGGTCTCGCGGGGCGTCCTGTTCCCGAAGCACCGCGCCGACCTCGTGCACAGTGCGGTCACCGTCGAGCGCATGGTCGAGGGCGCCATCGAGTCCATCGCGGTACCGGCGAACCCCCTCGACGTCCTCGCCCAACAGACCGTGGCCGCCGTCGCGCTCGACGAGGTCGACGTCGAGCACTGGTTCGAGCTCGTGCGGCGGAGTGCTCCGTTCAGCGGCCTGCCGCGCTCCGCGTTCGAGGCGACCCTCGACCTCGTGAGCGGGCGCTATCCGAGCGACGAGTTCGCCGAGCTGCGCCCCCGGCTCGTCTGGGACCGCGTGCACGGGACGATGACCGGGCGTCCGGGTGCCCAACGCCTCGCCGTGACGAGCGGTGGCACGATCCCGGACCGCGGTCTGTTCGGCGTGTTCATGGTCGGCGAGAAGGCATCGCGCGTCGGCGAGCTCGACGAGGAGATGGTCTACGAGTCCCGCGTCGGCGACGTCTTCGCCCTCGGGGCGACGAGCTGGCGGATCGAGGACATCACGCACGACCGCGTGCTCGTCAGTCCCGCGTTCGGCCAGCCCGGACGCGTCCCGTTCTGGAAGGGCGACGGCATCGGCCGCCCCGCGGAGCTCGGCCGGGCGATGGGCGCGTACGTGCGCGAGCTCGACACGGCCGCGCCGGACGACGCCCGGGCCCGGGTGTCGGGCAGCGGGCTGGACGACCGCGCCGTGACGAACCTCCTGACGTTCATCCGGGAGCAGCGCGAGGCGACCGGGCACGTGCCGACCGACACGACGCTCGTGGTCGAGCGCTTCCGGGACGAACTCGGCGACTGGCGGATGATCCTGCACTCGCCGTTCGGCATGCAGGTCCACGCACCGTGGGCACTCGCGGTCGGGGCGCGCCTGCGCGAGCGGTACGGGATCGACGGCGGCGCGATGGCCAGCGACGACGGCGTGGTCGTGCGGATCCCGGAGACCGACGCCGAGCCTCCCGGCTCCGAGCTGTTCGTGTTCGAGCGCGACGACCTCGACGCGTTGGTGACGGACGAGGTCGGGGGCTCCGCGCTGTTCGCCGCGCGGTTCCGCGAGTGCGCCGCTCGCGCGCTCCTGTTGCCGCGCCGTGACCCGGGCCGGCGGTCGCCGCTCTGGCAGCAGCGCCAGCGGGCGTCGCAACTGCTCGACGTCGCGCGCAAGTTCCCGACGTTCCCGATCATCCTCGAGACCGTGCGCGAGGTCCTGCAGGACGTCTACGACGTGCCGGCCCTCCTCGGCATCGCCGACGACATCGCGCGTCGGTCCATCCGCATCGTCGAGACCCAGACCGAGCAGCCGTCGCCGTTCGCGCGCTCCCTGCTGTTCGGGTACGTCGCGGCGTTCATGTACGAGGGCGACTCGCCCCTCGCCGAGCGTCGGGCCGCGGCGCTGTCGCTCGACGCCACCCTGCTCGGCGAACTGCTCGGTCGTGCAGAGCTGCGGGAGCTCCTCGACCCGGGCGTGCTCGCGAGCGTCGAGGCGGACCTGCAGCGGCTGTCACCCGACCGCCGCGCGCGCGACGCCGAGGGGCTCGTCGACGTGCTCCGCCTCGTGGGACCGCTCGACCTCGACGAGTGCGTGGCCCGGAGCTGGCTCGCCGACGCCGCCGCCACGTCCGAGTCCGCCGCCGCGGACGCCCGGGCGACGATGACCACGACCCTCACGGACCTGGAGCGGGACCGCCGACTCCTCGGCTTCACGTTCCGGGGCGAGCAGCGGTGGTCCGTGATCGAGGACGCCTCGCGCCTCCGTGACGCCCTCGGGGTCGCCCTGCCGATCGGCGTACCGACGGCGTTCGTCGAGCCGGTCGCCGACCCCCTCGGCGACCTCGTCGGCCGGTACGCACGGAGCCACGGGCCGTTCGCGGCTGGCGAGGCCGCCACCCACCTCGGCCTCGGGGTCGCGGTGGTCACGGACGTCCTGCGGCGCCTCGTCGCGGACCGGCGCGTCGTCGAGGGCGAGTTCCGCCCGGACCGTCAGGGTGCCGAGTGGTGCGACGCCGAGGTCCTCCGGCGCATCCGGACGCGGTCGCTCGCCGCGCTCCGGCACGAGGTCGAACCGGTGTCCGCCGACGCGCTCGCCCGGTTCCTGCCCGCGTGGCAGCACGTGCACACACCCGAGACCCGTGGGGGCCTCCGCGGCGTCGACGGCGTGCTGCAGGTCGTCGACCAGCTGTCCGGCGTCGCGGTCCCGGCGTCCGCGTGGGAGTCGCTGGTGCTGCCGAGCCGCGTGGTCGACTACACACCCGCGATGCTCGACGAACTGACCGCGACCGGGGAGGTCCTGTGGTCCGGCGGCGGGTCGCTGCCGGGGAACGACGGCTGGGTGCGCCTGCACCTGGCGGACACGGCCTCGACGACGCTCGCCGAACCGTCCGGCGCGGACACCACCGAGCTGCAGCGCGACGTGCTCGGGGCGCTCGCGGGTGGCGGCGCGTACTTCTTCCGACAGCTGGCCCAGTCCGTCGGCAGCACGGACGACCAGGCCCTCGCGACGGCGCTGTGGGACCTCGTGTGGGCCGGGCAGATCACGAACGACACCTTCGCGCCGCTCCGGTCCGTGATCGGCGGTCGCACCCGGGCCGCCGCGCCCCGCACGCGCGCCTACCGTCGCCGACGACGGCCGACCCTGCCTGCACAGTCCGGGCCGCCGACCGTCGGCGGCCGGTGGTCGCTCCTCCCCCTCGCCGAGCCCGACCAGACCGTCCGGGCCGCCGCACTCGCCGAACAGCTGCTCGAGCGGCACGGCGTCGTCACCCGCGGTGCCGTGCAGGTCGAGGGCGTCCGAGGCGGGTTCGCCGGCGTGTACCGCGTGCTCGCCCGGTTCGAGGAGACCGGGCGTGCCCGTCGCGGTTACTTCGTCGAGGGCCTCGGCGCGGCGCAGTTCGCGACCGGGCCCACCGTCGACCGACTCCGCACGTACAGCCAGGACATCGACGCCGCCGAGGCCGACCCGGAGCGCCGTCGCGTGGCGATCACCCTCGCCGCGACCGATCCCGCCAACCCGTTCGGTGCGGCGCTGCCCTGGCCGGCGGGCGACACGGACGAGGACGGCTCGCGCGGACACCGGCCGGGACGCAAGGCCGGTGCACTCGTCACGATCGTCGACGGCCGCCTCGCCGTGTACGTCGAGCGGGGCGGCAAGAGCGTGCTGACGTTCACCCCGGACGAACCCGTGCTCGCCGCCGCCGCGCAGTCCATCGCCGCGACGGTGCGCCGTGGGCTCGGGCGCCTCGCCGTCGAGCGCGTCGACGGGACCTTCGTGCTCGAGACGCCGCTCGGAGACCTGCTGCGCGACGCCGGGTTCACCGCCACGCCACAGGGACTGCGACTCCGTGCCTGAGGGCGACACCGTCTACCGCGCGGCCCACAAGCTGCACGCGGCCCTGGCCGGCAAGGTCCTGACGCGCACCGACTTCCGGGTACCGGCGTTCGCGACCGTCGACCTGACCGGGCGCGTGGTCGACGAGGTCGTCCCGCGCGGCAAGCACATCCTGCACCGCATCGGCGACGTCACCGTCCACTCGCACCTCAAGATGGAGGGCCGGTGGGACGTCTACGCGCCGGGTGACCGTTGGCGGCGCCCTGCACACCAGGCACGCGCCGTCCTCGACGCCGAGGGCGTCTCCACCGTGGGGTTCACCCTCGGCGTGCTCGAGATCGTCCCCCGCGAGCACGAGGACACGATCGTCGGGCACCTCGGCCCGGACCTGCTCGGGCCGGACTGGGACCCGGCGCGCGCCGAGGCGAACCTCGTCGCGGACCCCGCACGGCCGATCGGCCTCGCGCTGCTCGACCAGCGGGTCATGGCCGGGCTCGGCAACGTCTACCGGAACGAGTTGTGCTTCCTCCGCGGGGTGCTGCCGACGCGGCCCGTCGGCGAGGTGCATGACCCGACGCGCGTGGTGGCGCTCGCGGAACGGCTCATCGTGGCGAACCGCGACCGCTCCAACCGCGTCACGACGGGGAACACCCGGCCGGGGCAGCGATTCTGGGTCTACGGGCGCGACGGCAAGCCGTGCCTCCGCTGCGGCACGCGGATCCGGTACGGCACGCTCGGCGAGGACGCGCTGTCGCTGCGGGACACCTACTGGTGTCCGCGGTGTCAGCACTGAACCCCCGGACAGTGGCGAGCGCCGCAGACAGCACTGAGCGCCGCGGGGCTCGTGGCCGGCCGCGGCGCTCAGAGTCGTTGCGCGGGCGGACCCGCGTGGATCAGTGGTCGATGTCCTCGACGATGCAGCTGATCACGGTCTTCGCGTCCGACGACGACGCGGTGAAGCCCGCGGGTGCGTTCGGCGACGACGAGCCGTTGCGCGCCGCGGCGTTCACGGCGTAGATCGTGCCGTCGAAGGTCTGCCCCTTCGCCATGGTCGGGTTCTTCGTCGTCACCCAGACGGCGACCTCGTCCTCGTTCGGGTCGTCCTGGCCGTTCGTCGGCGCCACCGAGGCACCGATGTACCAGCCCCCCGTGGTCTTCCACGTGTCGGCGAAGTCGATGTCGTCGTGGGTGCCGAGCGCGTGGTTGATCTGCTCGACGACGTCGACGTTCGCGACGGGGCACTTCGACCCGTTGCGCTGCGCGGGGTTCGTCTGCTGCTGCTGGGAGCCGGGGACCTTGCCGACGGGATCCTGGTTCTGCGCGCCCCCGGTGCCCGCGGTGTGACAGCCGGTGAGCAGGAGTGCAGACGCGACGGCCACGATGGCCGCGCTCGTGATCTTCGTGGTCCTCATGGCCCGGACCGTACCCGCGCACTCCTGCCCGGGCTCCCATTTCCGGGAGTCCGCTCAGCGTGTCTGTCCCCCGACCGATCGACGTCGCGGCTGATCCACGGGTGTCGCGCAACCTCGGCCCGGTTCCTCCTGGTGCCGGTGTGCCATCATCCGCGCATGCCGTTCACCGTCAGCCACACGATCGTGGCGCTGCCGTTCCGCGGGACCCGGATCCCCGCAGCGGCCCTCGCCGTCGGTGCCATGGCACCGGACGCGGTGCTCTTCGTCCCGGAGCTGCCCGCGTACGGGGTGACGCACTCGGCACTCGGCGCGCTGACGGTGTCCACGCCGGTCGCACTCATCGCCCTGGCCGCGTGGACCTTCGGGCTCCGATGGGCGTTCACCGCGATCCAACCCCGGTCGGTGCACGACCGACTGCCCGCGTCCTGGGACGACCCGACGAGTGCGTGGTCCGCCTTCCGGTCCCGGACGCCCGCCGCGCGGGTGGGTCGGCTGGCGCTGGTGCTCGCCACCGTGATCGCCGGCGTCTACAGCCACGTCGCGTGGGACTCGTTCACCCACCGGCACGGGTGGTCGGTCGCGCGGATCGCGGTCCTCCGTGCGTCGATCCACGGCCACCCCGTGTACGACCTGGTGCAGAACACGTGTTCGGTGGGCGGGATGCTCGTGCTCGCCGTCGCGTTCGTGCTCTGGTTGCGCCGGACGCCCACGGTGCCGCGTCCCCGGCGCCTGCCCGCGGGGGTCGCGCGCGGCCTGCGCGTCGCACTGCTGGCGGTCGCGGGGCTGGTGACGATCGTCGGAGCTGCCCCGCTCCTCCTGGTCGGATCGAGCGCGGAGGGCGTGCTCGGCTGGGCGGCGATCCTGGCCGTGCGGGTGTGCGCGGTGCTGCTCGTCCTGACGGCCGTCGGCCTCGCGCTGGTGCGCGTGGGACGGGCGCCGGATCGGGTCGTGCCCCGCGGCCGGTGACCGGGCGGACTCGTCAGGGGGCCGTGACCCAGGTGCGCAGGAACCGGGCTCCCGCCTCGTCGTGGATGACGCCGTCGGGCGCGGTGAGGACCGGGTACGGGGTCTCGGGCACACCGTCAGCCGGGCGGACGTCCACGTGCGCGACGTCGTGCCCGTGCTCGTGCAGCCAGTCCGCCATGGCGTAGTCGCTCCGGGAGTCACCGACCGTGCGCCAGGTCGCGGGCAGGGCGCCGTCATCGGCCAGGAGCTCGAGCGCACGCTCCGCTCCCATGTCCTTGCCGGTGCGGGCGGACTCGATGTCGGTGGAGATGATCGTCGGGTCGATGCGCCAGGTGACGCTGCCGTCGTCGGCCGGGCGGACGTCGTCGAGTCGCCGCACCCCGTACCCGCGGCGGACGAGGGCGTCCATCGCGCGGGCGTCGAGGTCGGGCTGCCGGGCCAGGAACGTCGCACTCGGGACGTCGACCCGCTGCTCGATCGAGACCATCGCCCGCTTCGTCTCGTCGTAGAACACGACATCGGCGAAGGTGTCGGCGACGAGGGCGCGCATCTCGTCGGCGAAGTCCACCGGGAGCGCGAGGTCCTCGGCGACCTCGATCGCGCTCATCCCGCCGTCGAACCGCGGGTCGATCGAGCACCAGACCGCGCCCTTCTCGCACACGGCGTGCACCCGACCACCGGGCGCGAGACCACCGGCGAGCAACGGCCCGACGACCTGCTCGCGGATGAACGCGTCGCTGCGCCCGGTGTTGAAGACGACCGGGATCCCCTGGGCCGCCAGTGCCACGAGGTCCTCGACGATGGACGGGATGGCGATCGTCCGCGACACCGGACTGGCGATCGGACCGTCGACGTCGAGGAGCAGACCGAGGCGCGGAGGGGTCGTCATCCGTCCATCCTCCCAGGCGAACGCCGAGGGACGGACGCGGACCGACGCGCTCCGTGGTGACGCGCCGACCGAGGTCAGCCGAGCGGGTCGGGCTCCTCCACCCGCTCCCGCAGGAGGAACGGGACGACGCCCTCGGCCAGCGCGGCACCGTTGACGACGTGCGCCTGGTCCTGCAGCACGGTGTGCTCCGACCCCGGCACGGCCTCGACCGCCGCGTGGGCCGCGAGCTTGAGCCAGTCCGGGCTCGATCCGCCGGTCATGACGAGCACGGGTGTCGTGATGCGGGCGAGGACCTCGGTCGGCAGGGCGAATCCGGTCATGACGTGGACGTCGTTCGGGAGGGTCGCGGCACCGGCGAGCAGACCGGCCCACGCCGGGCGCTGCATCCGCAGGACGACGGGCGCGAGCCAGGGCGTGCCGAGCACCCGACGCAGGAAGAACCGCACCGCTGCCGCGGCACGACCGCCACGGACGAGGGCCGTGATGCGCTCGGGGTCCGGGAACCGCGGATCGACCGACGCGCGGTACGGCGGCTCCCAGGCGACCGCTCGCTCGATCGGCGCTCCGCCCGCAGCGGCCAGGAGGACCAACCCGGCCCCGGCACAGAGGCCCACGACGGACGGTCGCCCGCCCGCAGCGGCGATGACGGCCTCGAGGTCCTCGACCTCGCGCTGCGCCTCGGCCAGCCCGCCACCGCTCTCGCCCCTGCCACGGCGGTCGTACCAGGTGACGGTGAAGTGCTCGGCGAGGGCCGTGGCGGTCTCGGTGAGGGCCCCGAAGGCACGGTGGTCGAACGGCCCGGCGACGAGCACGAGCGCCGGCCCGCTGCCCGTGGTGGACGTCGCGATCGCGGTGCCGTCCGCGGAGACGACGGTGCGCTCAGCGGGTTCGACGTGCATGGAGGTCCTCTGGACGGGATGGCGCGTGGTCGGGGCGCTTCCGGGGAAGGCGCTCCCGATTCTGTCAGCGCGCTCCCGACGCGTCATCACCCGCAACCAGGGGTGGTCGTCGCGCCTCCGGCACGGAGCGGGCCGTCGTCCGGACGAAGCCCCCGGGGCCGGTCACCCGAACGGACCGGCCCCGAGGCGACGGCGACCCGACCCGAACGGGTGCGCCCTCGGCCCTGGGGGCTCCCCGACGCCGAGCGCCGGGCACTTCTCGCCATGCCTTCGATGCGGGGTCCGCGGACCGATGGGATCGCGCTTGACCCCAGTTCGGGTGGCGTCGGCGATCGCGTCCGTCGCGTGGCGTAACAGATGCCGTGCGGCGCCGGACCCGTGGCACGCTTGCCTCCACGCAGCGCACCACGCGAAGCCTCGCGCGCGGCGTCGACCGCTCCCGTCGTGGACGGCCGCCGCGCACGCCTGCGACGTCCCACTGCCCGAGGGAGTCGCACGACGACTCCGTCCCCGAGGAGCGCACGCATGTCATTCGAGAACACCACACACATCCAGGCCACCACGGCCGGTTCCCTTCCCCGTACCCCCGAGCTCATCGCCGCGAACGCCGCGCGACCGCTCGCCGAGGACGGGTTCACCCTGCAGACGACCGACGAGGTCCGCGCCCTGACGAGTGCCGCCGTCGACGACGTGGTCGCCCGGCAGGTCCGGCTCGGGATCACCCAGCCCGGCGACGGCGAGTACGGCAAGGCGATGTCGAGTTCGGTCGACTACGGCGCCTGGTGGGGCTACTCGTTCCAGCGCGTCAGCGGCCTGTCCCTGACCGAGGAGAACATCTTCACGCAGGAGCCCGTCCGCTCGGAGCCGGGGCACGTCCGCCTGACCTCGTTCCCCGACCGACGGGACTGGATCGCCTTCCGGGACGCCTACCAGGACCCCGAGAGCGGGATCTCGGTCGGCAAGAACGCGACCGCGTTCCCCACGACGACCGGGCCGATCGTCTACACGGGCCACGAGGCCGCCCGCACCGACGCCGCGAACCTCACGCACGCGCTCGAGGCGAACGGCGTCGACAACGGGTTCATCACCGCGCTCTCGCCCGGTTCCGGTGCCCGCGTCGCGAACGAGTACTACGCGACCGAGGAAGAGCACATCTGGGCCTGGGCCGACGCCCTCCGCGAGGAGTACCGGATCATCCTCGACGCGGGGCTCTCGCTGCAGATCGACGACCCCTCGATCGCCGAGAACTGGGACCAGATCAACCCCGAGCCGAGCGTCGAGGACTACCGCGCGTTCACCCGGATCCGGGTCGAGGCCCTCAACCACGCACTCCGCGGCCTGGACACCTCGCGCGTGCGGTTCCACCTGTGCTGGGGCTCGTGGCACGGACCCCACACGACGGACATCGAACTCCGTCACATCGTGGACCTCATGCTCGACATCGACGCGAGCGCCTACTCGTTCGAGGCCGCGAACGCCCGCCACGAGCACGAGTGGACCGTCTGGGAGGACACCGAGCTGCCGGACGGCAAGGTGATCATCCCGGGTGTGGTCGGCCACGCCACGAACGTCGTCGAGCACCCGGACCTGGTCGCGCAGCGGATCGAGCGGTTCGCCGAGTTCGTCGGCCGCGAGCGGGTCATCGCCGGAACGGACTGTGGTCTGGGCGGCCGCGTCCACCCCTCGATCGCCGCCGCCAAGCTCGAGTCGCTCGGCGAGGGCGCCCGACGGGCCTCGGCGAAGCTGTTCTGAGTTCACACATCGCGCTGACCGGACGGCCCGGCCCCTCCTGGGGTCGGGCCGTCCGTCGTCCCGGCCCCTCCTGGGGGTCGGGCCGTCCGTCGTCCCGGCCCCTCCTGGGGTCGGGCCGTCCGTCCTCTCGGCCGCCGCGATCCGTGCTCGGTCGTCAGACCGTCCGTGCGGCGAGGTCGGCCTCGCGCTCGAGCAGGGACCGTTTGACGTGCTCGCCCCAGGCGAAGCCCCCGAGACCGCCGTTGCTCCGGAGCACCCGGTGGCAGGGCACGAACAGTGCCGGTGCGTTCCGGGCGCAGACGCTCGCCGCGGCGCGCACGGCCTCCGGACGACCCATGGCCGCGGCGAACTGCGTGTACGTGAGCACGGTGCCCGCCGGCACGAGCCGGAGCTGCCGCCAGCCCTCGGTGAACAGTTCCGTGCCGAACTGCCGGACGCGCACCTGCATGGCCGGTTCGACGTCGCCGTCGTAGTAGGCCTGGACCGCCGTGGCCGACGCCACCACACCCGGCACGACGACCACCGGGCGGTGGCGCTCCGCCAGCCGGGCGAGGACCTCGGTGGCCTCCGCCGTCCATCCGGACGCGAGGACCGTGCCGTCGCCGTCCTCGAGCACGGTGAACGGACCGTCGGGCGTCGCGAGGGTGGCGACGCGCGCGACCGTCGTCGCCGCGCGAGGCTCGGGCGGGACCACGACGGCGTCGGACGACCGGAGCGGGGACGCCGCGTCCGGTACGACGGACGCCGACTCCGACGCGGCCGGTTCGGGCCGCAGGTCGATGGTGCTCATGGGATGTGCCTTCCGTTCGGTCGATGCCCCTGGTGCGGCGGGGTGCGTGCGGCAGCGCGCCAGAGGTGCATGGTCAGGTAGCTCCGCCAGGGAGCGAGTGCCGACGACCATACGGAGAGTCCGCGCGGGTCCTCGGGGATCCCGAGGGCCTGTGCACCGTTCCGCACGGCGACGTCCTTGGGGAGGAGGAGATCGGGGTGGTGCCGGACCCGGAGCGCGACGTACGCGGCGGTCCAGGGCCCGACCCCGGGCACGGCGAGCAGTCGCGCGCGGAGGTCGTCCAGCGTCGCGGCCCGGTCCACGACGAGCGATCCGTCGGCGAGCCCCGCTGCGACCCGGTGCAGCGTCGCGACACGGGCCCGGGGACCGCGGAGGATCCGCTCCGCGTCGCCCGGCGGCGCCGACCCCGCTCCCGCATCGGCGACGAGCTGTCGCCCCACGGCATCGGCGAGCACGGCGGCCGTCGGGAACATCCGCATCCCGGGCGCGACCGTGTCGAGCACCGGCTCTCCGAGGGCGTCCACCACACGACCGAGCGCCGTCCGCGCCGCGGCGACGCGCACCTGCTGCCCGAGGACCGCCCGGACGACGAGCTCGTCGGCGTCGAGCGCCCCCGGCACCCGGATGCCCGGCACAGCGGCCACCGACGGCGCCAGCTCCGGGACCACTGCGAGCAGGGCGTCCACCGCGACCGGGTCCGCGTCCAGGTCGAACAGGGACCGGACGCGCGCGACGAGGGTCGGGAGGTCGGACAGCGTCGTCATCCGGACCTCGAGGTCGATGCCGGTACCGCGGCCGGAGGGCCCCGGGTCGGCGGGGGTCGCGGCGAACCAGGCCGGGCCTCCCGGCAGTCGCACGACCCGCTCGTAGCGGGCACCGCCGGGATCCGCGGCGGTGGCCGCGACCTCGACGCCGGGCAGCGCGCGGGCGGCGAACCAGGCGAAGAGGCCGTGGGCGTCGAACGGCGGTCGCGCGGGCAGGTGGACGCGGAGCGCCCCGTCCGGCGTCGGCGCCGCGCGTCCACTCCGCGCCCGCAGCGCGGTCGGGGTGAGCCCGTAGACCTCGCGCACGGTGTCGTTGAACTGCCGCACGCTGCCGAATCCGGCGGCGAACGCGACGTCCGCGACCGGCAGCGACGACGTCGTGAGCAGCGTCCGGGCGTGCTGGGCGCGCTGCGCGCGGCTCAGCGCCTTCGGCCCGGCGCCGAGCTCCTGCACGAGGATCCGCGTGAGGTGTCGCGGGGAGTACCCGAGGCGTGCGGCGAGCGCCGGCACTCCGTCGCGCTCGACCACGCCGTCCGTCACGAGGCGCATGGCGCGCGCGGCGACGTCCTCGCGCACGTTCCACGCGGGGCTGCCGGGGCTCGCCTCCGGCAGGCACCGCTTGCACGCGCGGTACCCGGCGAGGTGCGCGGCCGCACTCGTGGGGTAGAACGTGACGCCCGAGCTCCGCGGCGTGCGAGCGGGACAGCTCGGTCGGCAGTAGATGCGCGTCGAGTGGACGGCGGTGACGAACTGGCCGTCGAAGCGGGCGTCGCGCGACGCGGCGATGCGGTAGCGCTCGGCGTGGAGCGGGTCGGAGGTCGTGCCCGTCCCCCCGCCCGTGTCCATGCTCCCAGCCTGACACGCGCCACCGACCCGGACCAGCGGGAATCGGACACGGCGGCAGGGTCGACGGGATCGGCCCGACGGGCGCGCAGTGGCGCGCTCGGTCCGCCTCCGCACCTCGACCGGGAGGCACGGCGGACGCCGACAGGTACGGTCGGGTGTCATGGACGCGAGCGGTGAGCACCCCGCGTGCGGCGGGGCGGACGCGCACGGCGGGGCGGACGCGCGCGACGGGGCGGGCGCGACTCCGGGCCTCCCGGCCGGACTGCTGACGACCGCGTACCCGGTGACCGTCGAGCTGCTGCTCGCCGCACCGCGGCACCGCTACGAGGGCCGGCCCGCCGACGGTCCGGCCCCGGCGGACGGACCGGAGCTCCACGAGCGGATCACGGTGCGGGCCGGGCTCGGGATCGTCGGCGACCGGTTCCACGGCCATCCCGCGCACCGCCAGGCGTCCGTCACGGTGATCGGGGCCGAGCCGCTCGAGGCGCTCGCGGCGGAACTCGGCATCCCGCTGGACCCGGCGCTCACCCGACGGAACGTGGTGCTCCGCGGCGTCGACGTCGAGGCCCTCCGCGGCGTCCTGTTCTCGATCGACACGGGGTCGGGGCCGGTCGTGCTGCAGGGACACCGTGCGGCGAACCCCTGCGCGTGGATGGACGTGGCGATCGGGCCGGGCGCGTTCCGGGGGATGCGGGGTCGGGGCGGGATCCGCTGCGAGCCGCTGACCGACGGCGTGCTGACGCTCGGCCCGGGGACGCTCCGGGCGGCGGTGCCGCTGGGCTGAGCGCGGTTCGCGTGGCCGTCGAACCGCGTGGTGCCCGTGGAACCGCGGGATCACGCGGTTCGACGGGCACCAAGGTGTTCGATGTGCGGCGGTCAGCCGACGGGGACGACCGCCCCTTCGACCGCGGGGACGAACGCCTGCAGGTCGCCGGGATTCCGGGAGGTGATGAGCGTGTAGCCCCCCGAGACGTCGACCTCGACCTCGCGGTCCACCCACTCGGCGCCGGCGTTGCGGATGTCGGTCTGCAGCGTGTGGAACGAGGTGATCGTGCGTCCGGGGAGGATGCCCGCCTCGACCAGGAGCCAGGGGCCGTGGCAGATCGCGGCGATGGGCTTGCCCGCGTCGGCGAACGCCGTGACGAGGGCGATCGCTCCCGGCTCGCGGCGCAGTGTGTCGGCGTTGATGGTGCCGCCGGGGATGAGGATCGCGTCGTAGTCGCTCTCGTCGGCCTCGTCGAGCGCGAGGTCGACGTCCACCTGCTGGCCCGGGTCCTTGTCGCCCACGAGCGTCTGGATGGGCGACTGCTCCTTGGCGGCGATCGTGACCGCGGCGCCCTTCTCGCGGAGCTGCTCGACCGGGACGACGATCTCGTCCTGCTCGACCCCGTAGTTCGTGGCGATCACGAGGATCTTCGTGCCGTTCAGTTCGTCGGCCATGGTGCTCCTTCCGTCGGTGCGCGGTCCGGATCGGCTCCGCGCCGCCGTCGGGTCGTGTCCGGCGGCTCCATCGAGTGTCGGCGTGATCACCCGCGAGCGTCCGCAGGTCGCAGCCGACGTGGAGGCGCCCCGTCCCCCGGGTGCACACCGGCTCGGCCCGGCACCTGCTCCCGGCCCGGCGGGCGCTCAGCCCCGGATGCGGAAGCCCGCGCCCGCGCGTGACACCGTGACGCGCGTGTGGTCCTTCACGCGGTCGAGCCCCTGCGTCGTCGGGGACGTGTGCGCGCCGACCACAACGACGTGGGCCCCCGACGCCACGGCGGACACGAGGCCCGCTTCAGCGTCCTCGAAGGCGGTGCAGTCCCCGGGCGGGAGACCGAGCATCTCGGCCCCGAGCCGGTAGCAGTCGGGAGCGGGCTTGCCGTTCGGCACGTCCTCGGCGGTGACGACCACCTCGGGCACGGGGACGCCGGCCGCCGCCATCCGGTTCAGTGCGAGGTCGCGCGGCGCGCTCGTCACGAGGGCGACGGGCGCTCCGAGGTCGAGGAGGGTCCGCACGAGCGCGCCGGCGCCGGGGACCTCGGTGATGCCGTCGGTGCGACGGACCTCGTCGGCCACGAGCGCCGCCGACAGGGCGACCCGTTCGTCGTGCGACCGGTCGGGCAGGAACCGGGTCACGGTGTCGATCGTCTGGCGACCGTGCGAGAACGCGAGGATCTCGCGCGGGTCGATGCCGTGCTCCGCCCCGAAGCGCCCCCAGGCGGCCTCGACGATCGCGGTGGAGTCGACGAGGGTGCCGTCCATGTCGAACAGGAACCCGGCGGTGACGTGGTCGAGGTGCTGCGGCATCACGGTCGACGGTACCGCGTCAGGAGCATGTCGCCGGCGCGGAGGACGTGGGCGAGCCGCATCGAGCGGAGGCCCTGTCCGGCACCGCCCCGCGCGATCCGGGGGCCGTCGCCACCCTCGAGGACCGGGCTGACGGTGAGGCACAGCTCGTCCACCGCATCGGCCGCCACGAGCGCCCCGAGGAGGCCGGGCCCGCCCTCGCAGTGGATCTGCGCGAGGCCGCGCTCCACCAGCGCCCGCCGGACGACCGCGACGTCCACGGCGTCCGCCCCGCAGTCGACGACGTCCGCGACCGCGGCGAGCGCCGCGCGTCGGTCCGCGGGCGCCTCCGCGTGCGTCAGGACGACCGGTCGCACCGGTGCCTCCGTGAAGACCCGCGACGCCGCGTCGAGCGCCAGGGACCCGCTGACGATCGCGAACGCGGGGTGGTCCGGGAGGTCCCGCGCACGCCGCCACGCCACGTCCGCGTCGTGCAGGCGCATCGGCCCGTACCCCTCGTTCCGGACGGTCCCGGCTGCGACGAGGACGACGTCCGCGAGGCGGCGCAGGAGGTCGAACACGCGGAGGTCGGCCGGGCCGCCGAGGCCACCGGAGACGCCCTCGGCGGTGGCGGAGCCGTCGAGACTGCTGACGACGTTGACCCGCACCCAGCCGTCGGCCGTCGTCGGGGAGGGGTGTCGGGCCTCCCGGCCGTACAGGGCGAGGAGCGCGTCGTCGTCGAGCGGTCCCGGGCCGGCGGCGGGGAACAGCTGCTCGATGGCTGCGGTGTCCGTCGCCCCGGCGGCGGCTGCGGCTGCGGGCTCGTCCGCGGCGTGCTCGTCCGGGCTCATGCGACCGGACGGTTGCCCTCGGGCAACAGGTTGTGGACCGGGTCGACGGGGGCGCGCCAACCGAGCACGGCCTCGACCATGCGGGCCGCGTCGACCGCGGGACGGACGTCGTGCATGCGGAGGATCCGGGCGCCGAGCATCGCGCTCATCGTCGCGGCCGCGAGCGACCCCGCCAGCCGTTCGCCCCGAGGCCGCCCCAGGGACTCCCCGACGAAGTCCTTGTTCGACACCGCCGCGAGGGTCGGGAACCCGAGCGCCGCGACCTCGGCCAGTCGCCGGGTCAACTCGAGCGAGTGCACCGTCGTCTTGTTGAGGTCGTGTCCGGGGTCGACGACGATCCGCGACTCCGGCACACCACGCTCGAGCGCGAGGTCGACCCGCCGCCGGAGGAACGCGACCACGTCGCCGACGACGTCGTCGTACCGCGGCATCGGGTGCTCCTGCCGCGGGGCAGCCAGGCTGTGGGTGATGACGACCGTCGCGTCGCTGTCGGCCACGACGTCGGCCATCCGCGGATCCGACAGCCCCGTCGTGTCGTTGACGACCGAGGCGCCCGCGGCGATCGCCGCCGCCGCGACCTCGGGCCGGAACGTGTCCACGGACACGACCACGTCCGACGCCTGGACGAGCGCGCGCACCACGGGCACGACGCGGTCGGCCTCCTCGTCCGCGGGCACCTCGGGGCCGGGGGCGAACTTGACGCCGCCGACGTCCACCCAGTCCGCGCCCTCGTCCGCCGCCGCCACCGCTGCGGCGACCGCTCGATCGAGCGCGAACGTGGCGCCTCGGTCGTGGAACGAGTCGGGGGTGCGGTTGACGATCGCCATGACGGCGATCCGCCGGTCGAAGTCGAACGTCCGGCGGCCGATCCTGCGGACGGGGTGGCGGAGCGGCGGGAGCACGGGACCGGTCGCGAGCACGGGACCGGTCGCGAGCACGGGGGCGGCCGTGCTCTCGGGGCCGACCGCGCGCTCGGGGCTGGCCGCGCGCTCGGGGTCGGCCGTGCGCTCAGGGCCGGTCACGAGCACGGCGCCGGTCGGGAGGCCCAGGGCCGCGTCCGCCGTCATGCCACCGCTCCGCTGCCGGCCGCGCCGATGAGCGCGATGACCTCGGCCCGACGGACCGGATCCGCGAGGACTCCGCTGCTCGCCACGGTCACCGTCGAACTGGCCGTCTGCCGCTCACCACGGGTCGTCACGCAGGCGTGCACGGCGTCGAGCACGACGAGCACCCCCGGGGCGTCGAGCCCCTCGGCGATGGCCGACACGACCTCGGACCCGAGCCGCTCCTGCAGCTGCGGCCGCGAGGCGATCGCGTCGACCACCCGCGAGAGCGTGCCGAGCCCGATGATCCGCTCGCCCGGCACGTACGCCAGGTGGGCGACCCCGAGGAACGGCAGCAGGTGGTGCTCACACACCGAGCGGAACCGGACGTCGCGCACGATCACGACCTCACCGAGCTCGTCCGGCTCGGCCGGCACCGCCCCACGTCGCACGATGTCGGTCGCGTCGACCCCGAGGCCGCTGAAGAACTCGGCGAACGCGTCCGCCACCCGCGCGGGCGTCGCCTGGAGGCCCGGACGCGTCGGGTCCTCGCCGACACCGGCCAGGAGCTCGCGCACGGCCGCCTCGACGCGAGCCCGGTCCTGGCGTCCGTTCACCGCCCCATCATCACACCTGCTCGCCGACATCGGCGGGCAGGGCCTCGTGGTGGGGCGCCCCGTGGGTGCGGCGCTGCTCCTTCATGCGGGCCTCGAAGAGGTGGCGACGGCCGCCGGCCAGCTGCTCGCGGGCCTCCCGTTCGGCGTCGCGCACGACCGACCAGTAGCCGTCGTCGTAGTCCTCGACGATCTGGAACGTCCATCGGCCGGCGATGACGTTGCGGCCGACGACGTCACGCTCGATGCGGTCGGCGACGTCGTCGTGTCCGGCCTGGCGGAACAGGTCCACGGCTTCACCGATCGCGAGGTCCGCCGTACCCGTGAGGCGGTGGAAGCCGTACAGCAGGCCGCGAGCGTGCTCGAGCGCCTCGAGCCCCTCGGACAGCTTGCCGAGGGCGTCCACCGTGGCGTCGTCGACCCCCTCCGGGATCCGATGTGCTGCGTCGGGCCCGTCGGTGTCGGGACGTTCGTTCGTCATGGTGATCGTTGTACTCGGGCGGCTGCCGGTCACCCCCGGGGCGGTGTCCCCCGGCGCGTTTCCATGGCGCATGGTGCCGCGGTCACGCCATGCGACGGAGCGTGTTCACGTTCCGCGTCGTCGTCGTCGCGCGGAACCGCGACGTGGCCGCACGCTTGGCGAACGGGGTGTCGGTGCTCGACCCCTTCGGGCACGCCCAGTAGACGACGCCGTCGCCGACGGCCACCCGGTCCGGCGGCTGCACCGGGTCGGCGACGAGGGCCTCGAGGGCGTCCTGGTCCGACGAGAACACGACGTACGCGTGCGTCGCCGCGTCGACCGGGAACGGGAACGCGTCGACGAGCGCCGCCAGTCGGTCCTGTCGCACGAGCACCACGGGCACCGGGCGGCCGAACCGGTCCTGGAGGCCCCGCTCGAGCCGGTCCCGGAGGGTCGCCTCCGCAGCGTCCTGCGCGAGCGCGTGCTCCGGTCCGGCGTCGGGCGCCGGGGCCGTGAACACCACGTTGCCGCTCGCGAGCACCGGTCGGACGTCGGTGCCGCCGATCCCCGCGACGACCGCGGTGAGTTCGGGGTTCCGGAGGGTGACCCCGCCCACGTTCACGCCGCGGAGCAGGGCCACCCAGCGGGTGCCGACGTCCGCGTCGGCGGCGACCCGGCGTGCACTCACGACGGCTGCGCCTCCACCTCGTCACGCTCGAGCGAGATCGTCGGGATGGACGCGGTGATGACGGATCCGTCGGCACGGAGCGTGCCCTGGATGTCGCTCGTCGTCGGCGCGTGCGCCTCGAGCCGCGGCCCCTGGTGCCCGAGCTCGACGACGAGCGGGTGGTCCGCCGAGACGAGGAACTCCTCGTTGTGCACCCACACCGTGACCTCGGTGCCGTGCTCGATCGTGAAGGTCATGCGATCCGGTTCGAGCTCGACGCGCATCCGGTTCCCCTGCACGGTGAGCCGGAAGGTCAGGCCGGGCCATGTCTTCGGGAGCCGCGGGTTGAACGTCAGTCGGCCGCCGTGGTCGCGCATGCCGCCGAAGCCGTTGACGAGGGCACCCCAGACGCCGCCCGTCGAGGCGACGTGGACGCCGTCGGACGTGTTGCCGTGCAGGTCGGCGAGGTCGACGAACAACGAGGTGAGGAAGTACTGCTCCGCGAGCTCGTGGTACCCGACCTCGGCCGCGATGATCGACTGGACGACCGCCGACAGCGTCGAGTCACCCGTGGTCAGTGCGTCGTAGTACTCGAAGTCGCGGCGCTTCTCGGCGGGCGTGAACTCGTGGCCCTGCAGGAACAGCGCGAGCACGACGTCCGCCTGCTTGAGCACCTGGAACCGGTAGATCACGAGCGGGTGGTAGTGGAGGAGGAGCGGGCGCTTCGACTCCGGCGTCTTCTCGAGGTCCCAGAGCTCCTTGTCGAGGAACTGGGCGTCCTGCGGGTGGATGCCCCGGTGCGGGTCGAACGGGATCTCCATGGCCTCGGCCGCCGCGGCCCAGCCCGCGATCTCCGACTCGTCCAGACCCGTACGACGGACCATGCGCGAGAACTCGACCGGGTCGTCGGCACGGAGTTCACGGCACGCGTTCACGGCGAACCACAGGTTCGCGCGGGCCATGACGTTCGTGTACATGTTGTCGTCGACGACGGTGGTGTACTCGTCCGGGCCCGTCACGCCGTCGATGTGGAACTTCCGGTCGCCGTTCCGCCGCCAGAAGCCGAGGTCCTCCCACAAGCGCGCGGTCTCGACGAGGATGTCGATCGCCCCACGCTTGAGGAACTCGCGGTCACCGCTCGCCCGGACGTACTGCATGAGCGCGTGGGCGATGTCGGCGTCGATGTGGTACTGCGCGGTGCCGGCCGCGTAGTACGCGCTCGACTCCTGACCGTTGATCGTGCGCCACGGGAACAGGGCGCCGCGCTGGTTCAGCTCGCGAGCGCGGTCACGGGCGGCGTCGAGCATGTTGTAGCGGAACCGCATGGCGTTCCGGGCGACGATCGGTGCCGTGTAGCTGAGGAACGGCAGCACGTAGACCTCGGTGTCCCAGAAGTAGTGGCCGCCGTACCCGGAGCCGCTCACGCCCTTCGCCGCGATGCCGTGGCCATCGGTGCGGGCGGTGGCCTGCGCGAGCTGGAACAGGTTCCACCGGACCGCCTGCTGCAGGCCGGGCTCGTGCGGGATCTCGACGTCGCTCCGGGCCCAGAAGTCGTCCATCCACGCCCGCTGGTGCGCGAACATGTCGTCCACGGAGGTCTCGGCCGCACGGTCGAGCGTCCGGTCGCAGCGATCGGCGAGCTCCCGGGCGGGGACCCCGCGCGACGTGTGGTACGTGATGGTCTTGACGAGGCGGATCGGCTGTCCGGCCTTGGCCGTGATCCGGTACACGTGCTTGGCGAGGTCGTCGTCGATCTGCGCGGTGTGGTCCCAGGTGTTGTCGGTCTCGAGCCGGTGCTCTGCCCCCACGCAGATGGTCATGCCCGAGCTCGACGTCTGGTAACCGAGCAGCGACCGCTCGCCCGTGTTCCGCCGGAAGCGCGGTTGCAGGACCCGGTTCGTGAACTGCTCCGCCTTGCGCGGGTCGAACATCGGCGCCGCGGTCTGCATCATCGCGTGGTACTCGTCGGGCACGTCCTGGCGGTTGAGGATCTGGCTCGACAGCAGCACCGAGGCATCGTGGTCGAGCATCGTGACCTCGTAGTCGACGACCGCGAGGTGCCGGTCGGCGAACGACACGAGTCGGCGCGAGCGGATGAGCACGCGCTTGCCCGAGGGCGTGCTCCACTCGGTCTCACGGAGCAGGTAGCCGTCACGGAACTCGAGCCGTCGCGTGTACCGGAGGATGTCGGCCTCGGCGAGGACCAGGGGTTCGTCGTCGACGTAGAGCCGGATCACCTTGGCGTCCGGGGCGTTGACGATCGTCTGTCCCACCTTCGCGAACCCGAAGGCCTCTTCGGCGTGACGGATCGGCCAGGTCTCGTGGAACCCGTTCACGTAGGTGCCGTACGAGAACCCGCCCCGGCCCTCGTCGAAGTTCCCCCGGAGGCCGAGGTACCCGTTGCCGACCGCGAACAACGTCTCGGCGACGCCCTGCTCGTCGGGGGCGTACTCGGCCTCTTCCAGCGCCCACTCGTCGATCGGGTAGCGGGTGCGGTCGAGGGGATCCGCGGTGATCGGGTTCATGCGTCCTTCCCGGGAGCGTCCGTGGGGTGGGTGACTGTGCCCGGAGCCGGCAGGTCGTCGACGAGGTCGGCGAGGTCGGGCACGACGACGTCCGCGCCGTGCGCGCGGAGGGCGTCCGCGCCCGCACCGCGATCGACGCCGACGACGAGTCCGAAGGCCCCGGCGTGGCCGGCCTGGACCCCGGCGAGGGCGTCCTCGAACACGACGCACGACGCCGGCGTCAGTCCGAGGCGGTGCGCCGCGTCGACGAAGGTGTCGGGGGCCGGCTTGCCGGCCAGGTGGTCGGCGATCGCGACGGTGCCGTCCACCACGACGGGGAAGCGGTCGAGGATCCCCGCGGTGCGCAGGACCGACCGGGCGTTCGCGGAACTCGAGACGACCGCGACGAGGTACCCGGCAGCGATGGCGGCGTCGAGGAACCGCGCGGAGCCGGGGTACGGCAGGACGCCGTTCTCCTCGAGCTCGGCGTTGAACGCGGCGTTCTTCCGGTTGCCGAGACCACAGACCGTGTCGGCGTCCGGGCCGTCGGACGGGTCGCCCTCCGGGACCTGGATCCCCCGCGCGACGAGCAGGGACCGGACGCCGTCGTAGCGCGGCTTGCCGTCGATGTACGCGTAGTAGTCCTGCTCGGTGTACGGGGCGACCCCGTGCTGCTCGAGGTACGGCGTGAACAGCCGTGACCATGCGCGCATGTGGACGTCCGCGGTGGGCGTCAGGACGCCGTCGAGGTCGAAGAGGAGCGCACGCTGCTCGGCGAGGCTGCCGGGCACGCGTGTGGACGGGGTGGTCATCGGGCGATCGACCTTCCGAGGGGTGTGGCGGGGTGGGGTGGGGTTCCTGCGACTGGCCAGTGTAGGAGTCCGACCAGGGCGTGTCCGCTCAGCCTCCGGGCCGGGCCCGTGCGCGGCTGCCCAGGGGCACCGGTCGTGGGATGCCGATCGCGCTCACCCCGGGCATGGACAGCCAGGCCGTGGTGCCGTCGTCGACCACCGTGGCGAGGACGTCGTCGCACTCGGGGCAGCGGAGGACCGTGCCCGCCGCATCGGCCAGGACGACCACCGTGGCGACGACCCCGACCGCCCCGCAGCCGGAGCATCGGACCCGTGCGGTGGTGGTGTCCGTGCCGAAGACGTCGGCCAGGACCCCGGCCGCCGCGTTGCCGTCGAGTCGGGTCGTCATGCGCTGCCTCCGAACCGCTCGGCTCGCACGCCCCGGGTGTCGTACCCGAGCTCGCCGAGCCACGTGATGACCTGTTCGACGAACGGCGTCGAGCCGCAGACGTAGATGCGCGGGTGGGCCGCCGCCGGCACGATCGCGGCACCGAGGCGGTCCCGCGTCAGGCGGCCGGGTGCGGCGTCGTCGCCCGGGGGCGTCCGTCGCGAGTACACCGTCGTCAGTGCGAAGGGAGCGTCCGCGTCGAGCGCCGCCCGCAGTTCCGGGCGGAAGAAGACGTCCTCCGGCGTGCGGACCGCGTACAGCAACCGGAAGGGCGTGGGGTCCCCGGCCTCCGCGTGCGCACGGACCATCGCGACGAGCGGGACGACGCCGGATCCGCCCGCGATGAGCTGGACCGGGCGCGGTTCCGGTTCCGTCGGTGGCCGCCAGACGAACCAGCCGCCGAGCGGTCCGTGCACCTCGAGTTCGTCGCCCACCATGACGTCGTCGACCAGGAAGGGCGAGACCTCGCCGTCGTCGACCCGGTCCACCGCGAGCTCGACCCGGCTGCTCGCCCCGTGCGAGGCGATCGAGTAGGACCGCGTCGCCTGGTAGCCGTCCTCGGCGGTGAGGCGCAGGTCGAGGTGCTGACCGGCCTCGTTCCCGGGCCAGCCCGCGACGTCGAGCACGATGCGCCGCGCCGTCGGGGTCTCGGACGCGACCGCGACGACACGCGCCACGTGCCACCCCGGGCGCGGGAGTGCGGACGCGGGACGGGAGGCCGGGTCCGCAGGCGCACCCGTCGTGGCCGACACCGTCTGCGCCGATGCGGTCGCTCCGACGTCGACGCTCACCAGTAGCGCTCTTCCTTCCACGGGTCCCCGTGCAGGTGGTAGCCCGCGTTCTCCCAGAAGCCCGGCTCGTCGTTCGCCTGCATCGTGATCCCGCGGACCCACTTGGCGCTCTTCCAGAAGTAGAGATGCGGCACGAGCAACCGCGCCGGACCGCCGTGTTCGGGCGACAGGGGCTCGCCCTCGGCCTCGAACGCGATCCACGCCTTGCCGTCGAGGACCTCGGCCAGGGGCAGGTTCGTCGTGTAGCCGCCGTAACTGTGGACCATGAGGTGGTCGAACGAGGTCTCGACGTCGGCGAAGACGGCGTCGAGCGGGACGCCCCGCCACCCCATGTCGAGCTTGGACCAGTGGGTCACGCAGTGGATGTCGGTCCGGATGTCCTCGATCCCGAGCGCCCGGACCGCGTCCCACGACCACTCGTGCACTGCGCCGGTCTCGGTACGGACGGAGAACTGCCACTCCTCGGGCTCGATGATCGGTGTGCCGCTCGCCGAGAGCACCGGCCAGTCGGCCACCGTGGTCTGTCCCGGTGGCAGCCGCGGGTCCACGTCACGTCGCCGCCCGCCGAACCCCCTGGTGAAGGTCGCCATGTCCCGTCCTCCTCGTGCTCCTGCGCACCCCGCGGCGCGTGCTCCGATGATGGCCGGGAAGCACGCCCGCCGACAAGGTGCCGAGCCGAGATGGTGGACAGCGTTCATGCACCGGCCGATGTGGAGGACGAGCCGGACAGGGCGTCGACACGGCGGTGTCCACGCCGAACGGAACGACGGACGGGACCCGGTCGCCCGGGTCCCGTCCGTCGTGTCCCGCTCGGTCCGCGCGTGGTGCGGACCGAGCGGCGCCTGCGATCAGGCCGGGAGCTGCAGGACCTGCCCCGGGTAGATCAGGTCGACGTCGGTCACGGTGCGCGTGTTCGCACCAGCGAGGCGCGTCCACCCGCCGCTCACGCCGAGCTTCGTGGCGATCGTGTTGAGCGTGTCGCCCGAGAGCACCGTGTACGTCTTGCCGCTCGTCGCCACGGACGGGATCGACGGCGCCGCGGGTGCGGACGGTGCCGCGACGGGCGCGCTCGAGGTCGCCGCGCTCGACGTCGCGGTGGACGAGGCGGCCGACGGCGCGGTGGAGGTGGTCGACGACGGAGCGGTCGAGGTGGTCGCCGCGGGAGCGGACGCGCCCTCGGTGCCGCTCAGACCGAGCCGGGACGAGCACGCCGGCCAGGCGCCCCAGCCCTGCGACGCGAGCACCCGGTTCGCGACCGCGATCTGTTCCGACTTGCTGGCGGACGCCGGGGTCCCGGTCCCGCCGTTGGCGGCCCAGGTGCTCTGGGAGAACTGGAGGCCGCCGGAGTAGCCGTTGCCGGTGTTGGTGGCCCAGTTGCCACTGCTCTCACACTGGGCGATCTGGTCCCAGGTCGACTCGGAGGCCGCGTTGGCGGGTGCCGCCAGGGCGACGCCCGTGACGGCGAGGCCGGCGAACGCGAGCCCGCTGACGAGCGCGCGGGTACGGATGGACTTCTTCATGGTGTGGTGCTTCCTCACGGGGCCGCGCACGCCGACGATCGTCGGACGACCGCTGCCCACCCCGGCCGATCTGCGGTCAGGTCGAGGGTTCCGTCGCGGGGCAGCTGTTCGCGCGCGTCCGGCCTCGTTGGTGCAACCGCCTGGGGCGGCCACCGTCGTTCCCCACCCCCGGGACGACCTCGGCCACGATAGGTACCGCTCGACGCGGACTCAACCGGGAACGATCGGTCCACCCCTCGGTCGGGCGCGCAGCCTGAGCGGAACGACACCCCGGGATCGCCATGACCGCGCGGATCGGCGGCATTGGGCGCCGCGATCATCCGAATCACCTGGGAACCCCGCATCCGGGGGTCACGCCGACCCTGCCCAGAGTGCACGACACGCCGTGTGCACTCGGGTGCACACGGCGTGTCGTGCGTTCTGAGTGGGAGGCTCAGAACCCCCGGTCGAGGCGGTGCCACACCTGCTGCACCTTGAGCTCCTGCCGGAACTCGCGGATCGTGGTGTGCTCGTCGATCACCACGAACTCGGTCCCGGCCATCGTCGCGAAGCGCTCCACGACGTCGAGCCCGACCGCGTTCGTCATGACGGTGTGGTGGGCGGCACCCGCGGCGAGCCAGGCCTCGGCGGCGACGGGGAACGACGGCCGGGGCTCCCAGACGGCGCGGCCGACGGGCAGGTGCGGCAGCGGCGCGTCGGGCTCGACGACGTCGACGACGTTGGCCGTCAGGCGGAAGCCGTCGCGGACGTCGGACATCGCGACGACGACGGCCTCACCCGGATCGGCCGTGAACACGAGGCGCACGGGGTCGTCCTTGCCGCCGATGCCGAGCGGGTGGATCTCGAGCGTGGGGCGTGCGGCCGTCAACGTCGGCGAGACCTCGAGCATGTGCGCGCCGAGGATCTTCTCGCGACCCGGCGTGAGCTCGTACGTGTAGTCCTCCATGAGCGAGGCGCCGCCGGGGAGCCCGGCCCCGGCGACGTTCATCGCGCGGACGAGCACGGCGGTCTTCCAGTCGCCCTCGGCACCGAACCCGTAGCCGTCGGCCATGAGCCGCTGCACCGCGAGGCCCGGCAGCTGCTTGAGCGCGCCGAGGTCCTCGAAGTTCGTCGTGAACGCACCGAACCCACCGGCCTCGAGGAACGAGCGGAGCCCGAGCTCGATCGCGGCACCGTCACGGAGGGACTGGTGGCGCTCGCCACCGCGACGGAGCTCGGCGACGACCTCGTACTCCTCCTCGTACGAGGCCACGAGGGCGTCGACGTCGGTGTCGTCGACGTCGGCGACCGCGTCGGCGAGCTCGTTGACGGCCCAGGTGTTCACCTGGACGCCGAGCGCGATCTCGGCCTCGGTCTTGTCACCCTCGGTGACGGCGACGTACCGCATGTTGTCACCGAAGCGCGCGAGCTTGAGCGACCGGACAGCGGCCCAGGCGGCGGCCGCACGGGCCCAGGCCGAGACCTCGGCCACGACGCGCGGATCCGACACGTGGCCGATCGTCGTGGCGTGCGCGACCCCCATGCGGGCCAGCGCGTAGCCGAACTCGCGGTCGCCGTGCGCGGCCTGGTTGAGGTTCATGAAGTCGAAGTCGATCTCGCCCCAGGGCAGCTCGACGTTCGCCTGTGTGTGCAGGTGCAGCAACGGCTTCGTGAGCGCACCGAGCCCCCCGATCCACATCTTCGCCGGGCTGAACGTGTGCATCCACGTCGTGACCCCGATGACACGGTCGTCCGCGCTCGCCTCGATGAGGGCGCGGCGGATCGAGTCCGGGTCGGTGAGCACCGGCTTCCACACGAGCTCGACGGGCACCTGCGCCGCGAGCTGCGCGTGCACCGCCTGCGACTGCTCCGCGACCTGGCGGAGGGTCTCCTCCCCGTAGAGCCCCTGGCTCCCGGTCAGGAACCAGATCTGGTATCCGTCGAGTCCGCTGTCGATCTGCGTCATTGCATCGCTCCCTTGGGTTCCTGTCCGTAGACGTTCTGGTACCGGTCGAACAACCGGTCGATGTCGGCGGGGTCGATCGGCAGCGGGTCGCCGAGCTGCCGGCTGATGTGCACGGTGCGGGCGACGTCCTCGGCCATGACGGCCGCCTTGACCGCGTCGCGGCCGTCCTTGCCGATGGTGAACACCCCGTGGTTCTGCATGAGCACGGCGCGCGAGCGGTGCCCCTCGAGCGTCGCGACGATGCCGCGGCCGATCGAGTCGTCACCGATGATCGCGAACGGACCGATCGGGATGGGCCCGCCGAACTCGTCCGCCATCGCGGTGATGACGCACGGGATCTCCTCGCCCCGTGCGGCCCACGCGGTGGCGTAGGTCGAGTGGGTGTGCACGACGCCGCCGACGCTCGGCATCTGGCGGTACACGTAGGCGTGCGCGGCGGTGTCGCTCGACGGACCGTGCTCGTTGCCCCAACCGTCGGCGGGCACGCCGTCGAGGGTGCAGACGATCTGGTTCTCGGGACGGAGCTCGTCGTACGTCAGGCCGGACGGCTTGATGACGAACAGGTCGGCGCCGGGCACGCGCTCCGACACGTTGCCGCCCGTCCAGACGACGAGTCCGTTCCGGGTCAGCTCGCTGTGCAGGGCGGCGACCTTCTCGCGGGTCGCCTGCACGGCGGCACGGACGTCGTCGGACACGGCGTCGCCGGACACGGGGGTGTCCTCGGTCATGGGGTTGCTCCTTCGTTCGGGGTGTCGCCGTTCGCGACGGCGTCGCCGTCACTCGTGCCGGCCGGTGTGGCCGCGACCGCGACCGGCTGCAGGGCCAGGCCGGCCCGGTACCGCTCGAGGAACGTGGCGAAGCCCGCGACGTCCTCGGCCGCTGGCTGCACGACGTCGACCGTGTCGCCATCGAAGACCTCGGTGGCCAGGTACTCGGCCAGGGACCGCTCGTCGGCGGCCTCGAGGTACGCGGCGAGGACCGCCATGCCCCACGGGCCGCCCTCACCCGCGGTCGCCCCGACGGCGATCGGCACCCGCAACGCGGCGGCCAGCAACTGCTGGGCCGGCCCGCGCGTCCGGAACAGGCCCCCGTGGGCGAGCAGCTGGTCGACCGCGACTCCCTCGCCCGCCAGGACGTCCATGCCGATGCGCAGGGTCGCGAACGCCGCGTCCACCTCGGCCCGGATGAGGTTGCCGAGCGTGAACCGACCCGCGGGACTGCGGACGAGGAGCGGTCGCCCCTCCTCGACGCCCGTCACCGGCTCGCCGGACAGGTAGTTCGAGGACAGCAGGCCACCGGCGTCGGGGTCCGCGTCCAGGGCCTCCGCGAGCAGCGCCGCGTACACCCGGTCCGGCTCGACCGGCGACCCGGTGACCTCGGCGAAGCGGCCGAACACCCGCGCCCAGGCGGCGAGCTCGCTCGCGCCGTTGTTGCAGTGCACCATCGCGACGGCGTCACCGGACGGCGTCGTCACGACGTCGAGCTCGTGGTGCGCGGCGGTGAGGGGTTCCTCGAGCACGACCATGGCGAAGATGCTCGTGCCGACGCTCACGTTCCCGGTGCGCGGCGCGACCGCGTTCGTGGCCACCATGCCGGTACCCGCGTCCCCCTCGGGCGGGCAGAGCGGGATGCCGTCCTGCAGCGAGCCGGTCGGGTCCAGCAGTCGTGCGCCGTCCGCGGTCAGGTGCCCCGCCTCCCGTCCGGCGGGGAGCACCTCGGGGAGCACGGCCGCGAGGTCGAGGTGCGCGGCCCGCCGTCCGACGCGCTCCTGGACCGTGGCGAGCATGCCGGCGTCGTAGGTGCCGGTGGCGGGGTCGATCGGGAACACGCCCGACGCGTCCCCCACGCCGAGCACCCGACGCCCCGTGAGCTTCCAGTGCACGTACCCGGCGAGCGTCGTCAGCGACGCGATGTCGGCGACGTGCGGTTCGTCGTCGAGGACCGCCTGGTACAGGTGCGCGACGGACCAACGGAGCGGGATGTTGAACTGGAGCGCCTCGGTCAGCTCGGCGGACGCCGCGCCGGTCGAGGTGTTGCGCCAGGTCCGGAACGGGACGAGCAGTTCGTCGTCCGCGTCGAACGCCAGGTAGCCGTGCATCATCGCGGACACGCCGATGGCCCGGAAGCGCGTGGGGCGCACCCCGAACCGGTCCTGGACGTCGGACACGAGGTCCGCGTAGCAGGCCTGGAGGCCCGACCAGACGGCGTCGAGCGGGTACGTCCACCGGCCGTCGACGAACTCGTTCTCCCACTCGTGGCTGCCCGATGCGATCGGCAGCAGATCGGCGCCGACGAGGGTCGCCTTGATGCGGGTGGAGCCGAGCTCGATCCCGAGGGTCGCGCGACCCTCGCTGACGTCGTCGGCGTGGCGCTGGCGCGCCTGGTCGTCATCGGGCATGGGCGACTCCTTCGTCATGGTGTGATCGTGCCATGTGAGCGCTCACTTCGGCAAGGCCGGGAGGCACGGATCGGGTGGGTGGGCCGGTCAGGACCGGGGGTGCGGGCTACGTCGACGTGCGCACGACGAGCTCCGGCTCGACCGTCCGGTCGGTCACCGCACCACCGGTGAGCACGACGAGGACGGCCTCGAGCACGCGTTCGCCGAGCGATGCGAAGTCCTGCCGCACGGTGGTGAGCGGCGGGGTGAAGTGCGCCGCCTCGGGGATGTCGTCGAAGCCGACGAGGGCGACGTCCTCGGGCACGCGGACACCCCGGTCGGCGAACGCGTGGAGCACGCCGAGCGCCATCTGATCGTTCCCGCAGAACACCGCGTCGACCGTGTCCCGGTCGAGCGCGAGCCCGGCGTCGTACCCGCTCTCGGGCGTCCAGTCACCCGCCAGCACGAGCGGTTCGAACCCGGCCTCGCGGACGAGTCGCTCGTACGTGTCGCGGCGGACCACGGCCTCCTGCGAGACCTCCGGGCCTGTGAGGTGCGCGATCCGGCGCCGCCCCCGGTCGAGCAGGTGCCGCACGGCGAGTTCCGCGCCGGCAGCCTGGTCGATCGCGACCGCGGTCCACCCCGCGACCTGGCCGGCGCGACCGTTCGCGATGACGACGGGGACCGGCGGGGCCACCGGGAGCGCGGCGAGGGCGTCGGTCGCGGTGGAGTCCGCGGCGACGAGGACGATCGCGGCGACGTCCTGCGCCAGGAGGGTCTCGACGGCGTCGCGCATCGACTCCGGTTCCGCCCGGTCGAGCGTCGCGGTGAGCACGTGGTACCCGGCACGACGGGCCGCCTGGTTGAACGCGAGCGCGGTGCTCGTGGGACCGTGCAGGGCACCGCCCGTGGACACGACACCGAGGGCGCGGCTCGTCCGGCTCGCGAGGGCCCGGGCGGCGGCACGGGGTCGGTACCCGAGCTCGGCGATCGCCGCGGTCACGCGCTCGCGCAACGGCGCCCGCACCGTCGCGTCACCGTTGATGACGCGGGACACCGTCTGGTGGGAGACCCCGGCGCGCTCGGCGACGTCGAAGATCGTCGGCGAGCGCGTCACGCTCCGCTCCGGGGTTGCTGTCACGTGTGCACCGTACCGTTCCGGCATCGGCGACCGAGCCCTGGCCGGGTGCGGGACCGACCCGCACCCCGCCAGGTCGGATCAGCCGATGGTCACCGCCGTCCACGACGTCGCCGGCAGCTCGATCGTGAGCGTGCCGTCCTCGAACGTCGCGGTGTCGTTCGTCCGGAGGCCGACGCGCTCGGTGTCCTCGAGCGTGTTCTTGGCGTAGACGTCGTCGTCCCAGATGCCCTGGGCGCTGACCGAGCCGGTCGCACTCGTGCCGAGCCGGCCGAGGTCGAGCGTGACGGTCGTCGCCGCGTCGGTGCTCCGGTTGATGAGGAACACCGACGTGCGCTCACCGTCGGTCGTCGCAGCGGCGTCCACCACGGGGACGGCACCGTAGACCGGGGTGTCGATCGTGTCGCCGTCGATCGCGACCTTGAGCGCCTGGCCCTGGGCGAGCTGCGACGTGAGCGAGAACGGGAAGAACGTCGTCTGCCGCCAGGCCGGGCCGTTCGGCTCGGTCATGATCGGGGCGATGACGTTGACGAGCTGCGCGAGGCTGGCCGAGGCGACCCGGTCGGCGTGGTTGAGCAGGGTGATCATGAGCCCGCCGAAGGCGACCGCGTCGGCGACCGAGTAGATGTCCTCGAGCTGCCGCGGCGCGATCGGCCACTCGTCGATCGTGTACGTCTTCTGCTGCGCCTCCCAGTCGGTGATGTACCAGACGTTCCATTCGTCGAACGAGATCTCGATCGTCTTGTCCGACTTCCGGGCGGCCTTGACGTGGTCCGCGGTCTCGACGACCGAGCGGATGAACTGGTCCATGTCGATACCGGACGAGAGGAAGCTGACGAGGTCGCCGTCCTTCTCCTCGTAGTAGGCGTGGCAGGAGATGTAGTCGACGTCGTCGTACGTCTGCTCGAGGACCTCGCGCTCCCAGGCGCCGAACGTGGGCATGCCACGGCCCGAGGACCCGCACGCGACGAGGTCGATGTCGGGGTCGATCTGGCGCATCGCCTTGGCGGTGCGCGAAGCGAGCTTGCCGTAGTCGACGGCGTTGCGGTGCCCGAGCTGCCACGGGCCGTCCATCTCGTTGCCGAGGCACCACATGCGGACGTCGAAGGGCCGTTCCCGCCCGTTCGCCTTGCGCTCCTCGGAGCGCGTGGTGCCACCGGGGACGTTCGTGTACTCGAGGAGCTCGATGGCCTCCTTCGTGCCGCGCGTGCCGAGGTTCACCGCGAGCATGAGGTCGCTGCCGACCTGGTCGAGCCAGTGCGAGAACTCGTGCAGCCCGACCTGGTTCGTCTCGGTGGCGTGCCACGCGAGGTCGAGGCGGCGGGGACGCTGGTCGACCGGGCCGACGCCGTCCTCCCAGTTGTAGCCCGACACGAAGTTGCCGCCGGGGTACCGGATCGTCGTGACCCCGAGCTCCTTGACGAGCTCGATGACGTCCTGCCGGAAGCCCTGCTCGTCGGCGGTGGGGTGGTTCGGCTCGTGGATGCCGTCGTAGACGTGGCGGCCGAGGTGCTCGACGAACCCGCCGAACAGGCGACGCCGGACCGGGCCGATGGTGAACGCAGGGTCGAGGGAGAGGTGGACGCGCGGCATTGCGGTGTTCCTTCGTTCGCAGTTACAACGTTGTAGTGGCTCCGAGTGTACGGCGGAAGCCCGAGGGACACAACGCGATCCACGCCGTGCCGCGGGATGCCGTCGCGCCTGCCGGGCAGCGCCGCGTCCGGTGACCCGGGGCGGTCAGTCCTCGGCCGTCACGTGCAGCAGCACCACGCGCTCCGGGTACATCAGGGGCGCTTGCAGCCCCGCGGACGCGAGCGCGCTGCCCGGGAGGACCGTCCCGCGGAACCGACGGACCGTCCCGTCGCCGACGCTGGTCCCCGTGGCACCCGCGGCACCCGTGGCACCCGTGGCACCCGTGGCACCCGTGGGCGTTGCACCGCCTCCGTCCGTTCGAACCGCGTCATCGCGGGGTTCGTCAGGAAGGACGCGGTTCGAGGCGGATGCCGTGGCGGGATCGGCAGCAGCGACGACCGGCCCCCACCACGATGCGGGCTGCACCCCCGCCTCGGGGTCGCCGACGAGCACGGGGGTGACCCGGTAGCGCGTCGCCGGGTCGAGGCCGGGCAACGTCAGGCGACCCCGCGGTGACACGTCCGACCGCCCGATCGTGGCGACGAAGAACAGGGCCTCCCGCCGCGCGGGGTCGACCACGCCGTACACGTTGAGCGTCGGGTCCACCTGGTCGACCCGCACGAGCTCCCCACGGTGCATGAGGTCCCGGTACCGCTTGTACAGGTCGATCCACGCGCCGAGGTCCCGGAGCTCGAGCTCCGTCGCCCGCGCCAGGTCCCACTCGATCCCGAAGTGGCCGAACAGGGCGGTCCCGGCACGGAACGACAGCTCGTGCCACCGCCCCGTCGTGTGGTTCACGCCCGAGGCCACGTGCGACCCGAGCAGTTCCGGCGGCAGGAGCTGCATCGTCCACCGGTTCATCCGCTGGCGCTCGAGCGGGTCGATGCAGTCGGAGACCCAGACCCGGTCCGTGTGTTCGATGACGCCGAGGTCGACCCGCCCGCCCCCGGACGAGCACGACTCGATCTCGAGTCCCGGGAACCGCTCCTTCAGCGTGGCCATGAGCCGGTACGCCGCCCGGGTCTGCTCGTGCACTGCCGGTTCACCGCCCGGCCACCGCCCCGCGTCGACGAGGTCCCGGTTGTGGTCCCACTTGACGTACGCGATCGCGTACTCCTCGAGCACGGCCGTCATCTGCCCCAGCACGTGCTCGTACGCCTCTGGGATCGCCAGGTCGAGCACCTGCTGGTTCCGCGAGCGGACCGGGAGGCGCGCCCCCGTCTGCATGATCCACTCCGGGTGGGCGCGGGCCAGGTCGCTGTCCTCGTTCACCATCTCGGGCTCGAACCACAGGCCGAACTCCATGCCGAGCTCGCGCACGCGGTCCACGAGCGGGTGCAGCCCGTCCGGCCAGACGTCCTCGTCGACGACCCAGTCGCCCAGGCCGCGGGTGTCGTCCCGGCGACCGCGGAACCACCCGTCGTCGAGCACGTACCGCTCCACCCCGAGCCCGGCAGCACGCTCCGCCAGGTCCGTCAGCCGTCCCAGGTCGTGGTCGAAGTACACGGCCTCCCACACGTTGATCGTCACCGGGCGGTCCCGCCGCGGGTGTCGGGGGCGCGAGCGCAGGAACCGGTGGAACCGCCACGCCTGGTCGTCGAGACCGACCCCGTACGCGCCGAACACCCACGGCGTGCGGTAGGACGCGCCGGGGCCGAGCCGGACCTCGCCCGGCAGCAGGAGCTCCCCACCGCCGAGCACCTGCTCGCCGCTGAACACGCGCTCCGCCGCGTGCCGGTGGTTCCCGCTCCACGCGGTGTGCACGCCCCAGACCTCACCGCCGGCGAACCCGAGCCCGGGCGTCCCGACGCTCAACACCGTCGCCGCGTCGGCACCGGTTCGGCCCTTGCGGCCCTGCCGCTCGTGGATGCCCGTCACGAGTTCGGTCCGCTGCGGTGTCCGCTCCGCGCCCCACCGTCCGCCGAAGTCGAGGACCTCGCGCGCTCGCGACGGCACGGGCAGCGCGAGCGTGACGTCGTCGAGCGTGTACTCCTCCGCACCCGTGTTCTCGACCTCGGCTCGCAGCCGCACGAGGCCGCTCTCGAGCAGTTCGACGACGACCACGAGCCCGAGCCCGGCCACCTCGTCCGCCGCGGTCACGGTGACGGTGCCGGCCCCGACCTCCCGGAAGTCGGCCAGCGCGCCCTCGTGCCCCCGGGCCTCCAGGCGGACCGCCGTCGTGCGGAACCGCGGCGACCAGTCCCGGCCGCTCCGGTGGCCGCTGATCCCGGGCCTCCCGGTCCATCCCGTCCACCCCTCGGGCAGCACGGCGACGCGCACCGGCTCGTCGACGGCGTTCCCGCCGACCGGCGGGACGTCCGCCTCGGACAGCGCCGCGACGTCGTCCGCGGTCAGCGACCCGAGCGCGGCTCCCCAGTGGACGACCGCGGGCAGGAGGCCGGACGACGCGTCGAGCACGAGGCTCACCCCGCCGCTGCTCAGGTGGACCACCGCGTCCGGCACGGAGGATGCGGTGGCCTGATCGGGGACCGGGAGGTGCGTCATCGGGACTCCTGACTCGTCGCCCTGCCAGCATCCCGGCTCCGGCCGTGCGCACACAACACGACCCGCGGCGGTACGCCCTCGTGCGGCGCACGCACGGGACGCCCGGGAGCGCCTCCCGTAGTGTTCCCACCGTGTACGAGGACGCCCGCCACTGGTTCCTGCGCGCCGGCGAGCGTGGCAACACGGCCACCGCGGTGCATGCCGACCGCGACGGCGAACCGGCGTGGTCGGAGGGCAACCTCGTCGTGCCGATCGTGCACGGCGCGCCGTACTTCGCCCGGCTGCACGAGGAACTCACCGCGCTGGAGCCCGGCGACCGGGTCTGGTTCACGGACTGGCGCGGCGACGCGGACGAGCGACTGCTCCCCCACGGGCCGACGATCGGGGAACTCCTCGCGGACCTGGCCCGAGGCGGTGTCGAGGTCCGCGGCCTGGTCTGGCGATCGCACGGCGAACGGATCTCCTCGCCGATCAGCGGCAGGTCGAACGAGCTGCTGGGGCGCGAGGTCAACGACGCCGGCGGCGAGGTGCTCCTCGACCAGCGCGTGCGGGTGTTCGGCTCGCACCACCAGAAGTTCTTCGTCATCCGGCACCGCGACGACCCGGCCCGTGACGTCGCGTTCGTCGGCGGGATCGACCTCTGCCACAGCCGGCGGGACGACGCCGACCACGCCGGTGACCCGCAGGCGCTCTCGATGGACCCCCGCTACGGCGACCGACCGCCGTGGCACGACGCCGCCCTCGAACTCCACGGACCGGTCGTGGCCGACGTCCTCGCCGTGTTCGCCGAGCGGTGGGACGATCCGCACCCGCTCGACCACCGGGACCCCTACCGGATGCTCCTGCAGCGCCTCGCACGGATGCCGCGGCACCCCGAGCCGCTGCCGGAGACCGCACCCCCGCCGCCGCCCGCCGGCACGCACGCGGTCCAGCTCCTCCGCACCTACGGAGTGAAGCGCCCGGCGTTCCCGTTCGCCCCCGCCGGCGAGCGGAGCGTCGCCCGGGCGTACACGAAGGCGTTCGAGCGGGCGCGGCGACTCATCTACATCGAGGACCAGTACCTGTGGTCCACCGAGGTCGCCACCGGCATCGCGGACGCGCTCGAGCGGAACCCGGACCTGCACGTCATCGTCGTCGTGCCGCGCTACCCCGACTCCGACGGTCCCCTCGCCGGACCACCGAGCCGCATCGGGCAGCTCCGAGCCGTGCGGGCCCTGCAGCGCACCGCCCCGGACCGGGTGGGGGTGTTCGACCTCGAGAACACCGCGGGCACGCCGATCTACATCCACGCCAAGATCTGCATCGTCGACGACACCTGGATGACGTGCGGGTCGGACAACTTCAACCGCCGATCCTGGACCAGTGACAGCGAGCTCACCTGCGCCGTGGTCGACGGAGCGGCGCGGCCGGACGACGGCCCGGACTCCTCCTTGCCGCGCGACCTGCGCCTCCAGCTGTGGGCGGAGCACCTCGGGACGACGCCGGACGACCCTCGGCTCCAGGACCTGACCGGCGGACTCGCGCTGTGGAAGGCCACCGCTCGTGCCCTCGACCACTGGCACGAGGACGGCGAGCCCGGACCGCGGCCGGTCGGGCACGTCCGGCAGCACACGCCCGAGTCGATCTCGGCGGTCCAGCGGCTCTGGGCCGGAGCGGTCGCGCGGCTGGCGGTGGACCCGGACGGGCGGCCGCGGCGGCTGCGGGGCACCACGCGGTTCTGACCGGTCCGGCTCCCGCCCGACCGGGTGCCGCATCACCACCCCCGGCACCACCCCGGGGTGGTGCCCCAGCCGCGCGGAGATCGCGAGGCTTGCCGCATGACGATCACTGACTGGCTCATCGACGGCACCCTGCTCGGACTCGTGGTGCTGCAACTCCGCGGACGACGGCTCGGCATCGTGCAGCTCCTCCTGCCGATCGCACTCGTCGCCGTGGCCGTGCTCCACTACGGGCACGCACTCCCGACGACCGCGAACGGGGTCCTCCTCGTCCTCCTCGGACCGGCGGTGGGTGTGACGCTCGGGATCGGCGCCGCGGCTCTGACGCGCGTCTGGCGGAAGGATGGTCACCCGTTCGCCCGGGCCACACCGGCGGCAGCCGCCCTGTGGGTGCTCGGCATGGGGTTCCGCCTGGCGTTCCAACTCTGGGCGAACTCGGCTGCCGGGCAGATGCACCTCACCACCTTCAGCGTCGAGCACCGGATCGAGGAATCGGCGTGGGTGGACGCGCTCCTGCTGATGGCCGTCGGTGAGGTGCTCGGGCGGACGGTCGTGCTCTTCGTGCGGGGCCGCATCGTCGGAGCCCGGCGTCGGCCCCAGATGATCGGAGTGTGACTCGTGCGGTGGCAGCGACCCTGCCCTCACAGGCGTCATGGGAGCGGTCGCGCCTCGGCGATCCGGACGCCGTGTGCCATCAGCACGACACCGACCGCTCCGGCTCGGTCACCTCAGGAGTGGTCGCGCGCCTGCAACACGACGATGTGGTCATCCGTGACGGAGTAGACCAGCCGGTTCGGGGATCAGGCCTCCGTGTGCCCGAGGTCCGCGGAGCCCCGGAACACCGCATCGCGGCGGGCGGCGGCACCGAGCTCGAACACGACGACCTCGTTGCGGCCCGCGCGGACGACGGGCGCCGGCACGTACAGCGTCCGCTGGGGGCCACGCGACCAGTACCGCCCGAGGCAGAACCCGTTCACCCAGGCGACGCCCTTGCCGAACCCGTCGAGCGCCAGGTGCAGGTCCCGCACGGCGTCGAGCTCGACGGTCGCGAGCGCGAACGTCGGCCCCGCGAGCGTCGGGGCCGGGTCGGGCCGGGCATCGCGGAGCGCGGCGACGACCGGGAGGGCCGGGGTCGGCGCCGTCAGCACGACCCCTTCCGTCATGTGCTCGCCGAGCAGGCCGTCCGCGGCAGGGGACACCGCGGCGGCGGGCTCCGCAGCCGGGGACACTGCGGCAGGCTTCGCGGCGCCGTCCGACGGGTGATGGCCGAGCGATGCGACGGCGGCGGGGACGGCGGACGCGGGCTGCGGGATGGACGCGTGCCGGGCCTCCCGGCCGTCCGCGGGCCCGGCGACGGCCGCGACCAGGTCGAGCGGCGTGACGGACCACCGGGCCAGCGGGACGCCGTCGACGGTGACCGGGCCGACCAGGCCCTTGGGCTCCCCGATGCGGACGCCGTAGTCGACGCGTCCCTGGTCCTCGACCAGGACGTCGAGCACGGCGCGGCCCACCGGCGGCAGGACGAGCGCGTGGTCGTGGTGCTCGCGCTCGAGGACGCCCACCGGTCGCCCGTCGAGGAACACCTGGGCGCGGTCGCGGACCTCCTCGACGGTGAGGACGCCGCCCGCGGGCAGGTCGACCTCGGTGCGGTAGAGCACGAAGCCGGCGCCGCTCCCGAGTGCGTCGACGGTCGGGACGTCGTCGTGGTGCGTCCACGTGGCGATGTCGTCGACGGTGCTCCAGAGCGACAGGGCACGGTCGAACCGGATCGCGACGTCGGGCACCGGGGCCGGGGCGGGCGCGTCCGGGGCGAACTCCGGCGGCAGGTCCGGCACGGGCGCGTACCGCTCGATGACCGATCGGAACGCGTGGAACTTCGGGGTGGGCAGCCCGGCCTCGTCGAGCGGTGCGTCGTAGTCGTAGCTCGTCGCGATCGGTCGGTAGACGCCCTTGTCGTTCGCACCGTTCGTCAGGCCGTAGTTCGTGCCGCCGTGGAACATGTAGACGTTGACGGACGCCCCCGCGGCGAGGAGTGCGTCGAGTTCCCGGGCGGAGTCGGTCGCCGAGGTCGTGTGGTGGTGTTCGCCCCAGCTGTCGAACCAGCCGTCCCAGAACTCTGAGCACATGAGCGGGCCGGTCGGCTGCACACCTCGGAGGGTCGCGAGTCGCTCGGACGCGCGGGACCCGAACGAGCCGGTGGCGTGGAGACCCGGGATCGTGCCGTCCTCGAGCATCGTGCCCATCGGCTGGTCGACGCTCGTGAACGGAACGGTGAGCCCGATGTCGCGGTGCATGGCGAGCAGCGCGCGGAGGTAGGCCGGGTCCGAGCCGTAGGCGCCGTACTCGTTCTCGACCTGCACGAGCACGATCGGGCCGCCGGCGTCGATCTGCCGGGGCACGAGCACGGGGGCGAGCCGCTCGAGGTACGCCTGCACGGCCGCGAGGAACCGGGGCTCGTTCCGGCGCACGCCGACGTTCGCGTCGGCGAAGAGCCACGACGGCAGCCCGCCGTTCGCCCATTCGGCGCAGATGTACGGACCGGGTCGGACGATGGCCTGCATGCCCTCGGCGGCGACGAGGTCGAGGAACCGGCCGAGGTCGAGCCCGCCGGTCAGGTCGAAGGTGTCGGGCGACGGCGCGTGGGCGTTCCAGGCGACGTACGTCTCGATGGTGTTGAGGCCCATGAGCCGGGCCTTGTGGATCCGGTCCGCCCACTGGTCGGGGTGGACGCGGAAGTAGTGGAGCGCTCCGGAGAGCACGCGGTGGGGTTCGCCGTCGAGCAGGAAGTCGTCGGGGCCGATGGCGAAACGCATGAGCGTGCCTTTCTTCGGATGGGAGGGGACGGTGCCCGGGCGACGCGCGCCCGGGCACCGTTCGGTCACTTGGACGAGACCGTGAAGCCCTGCTGCTTGCCGTACTTGACGAGCTGGCTCTGCCAGGACTGCAGGCCGCTGTCGAGCGACGTGTTGTTCTGGTAGGACTGGCCGACCGTGTCCGCGAAGACGCTGTTCGCGTAGACCTCGTAGGGCAGGTAGGTGAAGCCGGACTTGACGTTCTTCGACGCGTCGACGAGGACCTCGTTGATCTTCTGGCCACCGAAGTACGACGGGTTGTCGTTGAGGAACGACGACGACTCGAGGTCGGCGGTGGTCGACGGGAACCCGCCGGACTTGGCGAAGATCTTCGTGCTCGCGCTCGACGAGTTGAGCCACTTGAGGAAGCCCGCCGCGAGCGCGGGGTTCTTCGACTGCTTCATGACGACCTGCGAGCTGCCCCCGTTGTTCGCGGTGACGGCCTTGCTGCCGTCGTAGGTGGGCATCGGGGCGACGCGCCAGTCACCGCTGCCGGCCGGGGCGCTCGCCTCGAGGTTGCCGGGCATCCAGGCGCCGGTGATGAGCGAGGCGATCTGGCCGTTGCCGAGCTGCTTGAACCAGTCGTCGCTCCAGGCCGGGGTGGTCGAGAGGAGCTTGCCCTGGACGAGCGGGTTCCAGGTCGACGTCCACTTCTTGCTCCCCGCGTCCTGCAGGTCGATCGACACCTTCGTGCCGTTCGTCGTGAACGGGGTGCCGCCGGCCTGCCAGATCATGCTGGTCGCGAATCCGGGGTCGCCGTTGTCCGCGGTGATGTACTCGCTGGGGTTCGCCGCGTGCAGCTTCTTGGCGTCGGCGACGTACTCGCTCCACGTCTTCGGGACGGCGAGGCCGTACTGGTCGAAGATGCGCTTGTTGTAGAACAGCGCCATCGGGCCGGAGTCCTGCGGCAGACCGTAGATCTTGCCGTTCATGGCGACCGAGTCCCACGTGCTCGCGGAGTACTTGCCCTTGAGCGAGCCGAACCCGTACGAGGTGAGGTCGGCCAGGGAGTTCGACAGCGCGAACTGCGGGACGGCGAAGTACTCGACCTGCGCGACGTCGGGCGCGCCCGAGCCGGCCTTGATCGTGTTCTGGAGCTTCGTGTACTCGTCGGTGCCGGTGCCGGCGTTGACGAGCTTGACGTGCACCTTCGGGTACGCCTTCTCGAACGCGGCGACCTGGGCCTTGGCGGACGGGGTCCACGACCAGTACGTGATCGTGCCGCCCTTCTTCAGCGCGGCGGAGACGTCGCTCGCGCTGCCGCCCGAGGCCGACGAGCTGCCGCTCGCGCAGCCGACGAGGGCGACCGCGGCGGAGACGCCGATGGCGACGGCGGCGAGGCCGCGCCGGAGACGCTTGTGCATGGTGATGCCTTTCACTTCGTTGTGGATCGCAGGGGTGCGGTGGTGCTGGGTGCTGCCCCGGGCCTCCCGGCCGACGGGGCGGGGAGTCACGCCTTGACGGACCCGGCCGCGAGGCCGGACTGCCAGAAGCGCTGGAGGAAGAGGAACGCGGCGACGATCGGGATGATCGTGAGCAGCGAACCCGTGACGACGAGGTTGTAGATCGGCTGGGCGGCGGCGCCGGTGGCCTGCGCGTTCCACTGGTTCAGGCCGACCGTGAGCGGGTACCAGCGGGGGTCGCTCAGCATGATCAGCGGGAGGAAGTAGTTGTTCCACGTGGCCACGACCGCGAACAGCAGCACCGTGACGACGCCGGGCATGAGCAGTCGGAGCCCGATCGTGAAGAAGATCCGGAACTCGCCGGCACCGTCCATGCGGGCGGCTTCGATGAGCTCCATCGGGATGGCGTCGATCGCGTACGTCCAGATCAGGTAGAGCCCGAACGGACTGATGAGCGACGGCAGGATGATCGCCCACGGCGTGTTCGTCAGGCCGACCTGCGAGAACAGCAGGAACGTCGGGACGGCCAGCGCCGTGCCCGGGATCGCGACCGCGCCGAGCACGATGGCGAACACGGCCCGGCGGCCGGGGAACGCGTACTTCGCCATGCCGTAGCCCGCGACCGTGGCGAGGAGCGTCGCCCCGCCGGCACCGACGACGACGTAGAGCAGGGTGTTGCCGAACCACTGCAGGAAGATCCCGCCGTTGTAGGTCAGCGTGTCGTGCAGGTTCTGGATCAGGTTGAAGTGTCCGCCGAACCAGAGGCCGAACGTCGACAGGAGCGACGACTGCGTCTTCGTGCTGTTGATCACCAGGTAGGCGAGCGGCGCGAACGAGTAGACGGTGAACACCACCATGACGGCGGTGAGCAGCCCGCTCCGGCGCGGCCTGGGCGAGCCGGCGCCGATCCGGCGACCCGGACGGGAGGCCCGGGGAGCGCGGGCACGCGGGTCGCGGCCGCGTGTGCCCTCGGTCGCGATGGTGACGGGCGGTGGGGTCTGGACGGCGCTCATCGGTTCTCCGCTCGCGTGCCGCGCACCTGGACGACGTAGGCGATCACGGCGGTGATGACACCCATGACGATCGCGACGGTGGCGGAGTAGTTGAACTGCTGACCGCTGAAGGACAGCGAGTAGGCGTACATGTTCGGGGTGAATGCGCTGCCGATGACGTTCGGGGCGAGCGTCTTGAGCAGGTTCGGCTCGTTGAAGAGCTGGAAGCTGCCGATGATCGAGAAGATCGTGGCGATGACGATCGAGCCGCGCAGCGCCGGGATCTTGATCGACATGATCGTGCGGAGCGGCCCGGCGCCGTCGATCTCGGCCGCCTCGTACAGCTCGGTCGGCACCACCCGGAGCGCGGAGTAGAAGATCAGCATGTTGTAGCCGAGGAACTCCCACGTGACGACGTTGCCGATCGACGCGAGCACCCAGTGCGGGCTGAACGGCTCGAACAGGTCGATGCCCAGGGCCTTGTTCGCAGCGCCGGTCAGGCCGAACTGGTTGCCGTAGATGAAGCCCCAGATGAGCGCGGCGACGACACCCGGCACCGCGTAGGGCAGGAACACCCCGATGCGGAAGAACGCCGAGCCGTAGAGGCGACCGCTGTCGAGCGCGAGTGCGGCGACGAGTGCGAGGACGAGCATGACCGGCACCTGGACCACGAGGAACAGGACGACGCGCAGGAACCCGGCCCAGAACTTGGCGTCCTGGAACAGCTGCAGGTAGTTGGCGAACCAGACGAACTGGTTGCCGCCGATGAGCTGGTCGCGGAACAGGCTGAGCCAGAGCGCGTAGCCGATCGGCACGATGAGCATCGCGACGAGCACGATCATGAACGGCGCGACGAACAGCCAGCCGGTCCAGCGCTGGCGGGCTCGGCCCTTGCCCCGGGCGCCGCCACGGGCGCCGTTCCGGCCGCCGGGTGACGTTCCCCGGCGCGCGGTGATCGCGGTCATACGACTCCTTCGTCCAGACGGTGCTCCGCAGATGTTGACGTCAACATCGCGCGGTTCACCGTAGCATGGCAACGTCAACATGCAAGCGCCGACGCAGAATCGTGACCAGAGGCCCGGTTCGTGCGATGATGCGGCCGAACGAGGTGGACCCGGCCGATCGCGGCGGGCCAGGAGGGGACCCCGATGAGCACGGAGACCCCGTCCGAGATCCGCAAGGCCCCGTCACTGGCCGCGGTCGCGCAGGCCGCCGGGGTCTCGATGCAGACCGTGTCCCGCGTCGCCCGCGGGTTCGACAACGTCAGCGACGACACCCGGGAGCGCGTGCGTCGTGCGATGGCCGAGCTCGGGTACCGGCCGAACCGTGCCGCTCGGGCCCTCCGCTCGGGGCGGTTCCGCACCATCGGGGTGATCCTGTTCACCCTGGCGTCGTTCGGCAACATGCGGACGCTCGAGGCCATCGCCGAGGCCGCGGGCGCAGCCGACTTCACGATCACCCTGCTCCCGATGGCCCGGCGCACCGAGGCAGGGGTCCGGTCCGCGTTCACCCGACTGTCCGAACAGGCCGTGGACGGTGTCGTGATCATCATCGAGTCGCACGTGCTCGACGCCGCCGAGGTCGCGCTGCCCGACGGCGTGCCGGTCGTCGTGGTCGACTCCTCCGCCACCGCCGAGCACCCCACGATCGACACCGACCAGGCCGAGGGCGCCCGGATCGCCACGCAGTACCTGCTCGACCTGGGCCACGACACCGTCTGGCACGTCAGCGGACCCCGCGCGTCGTACTCCGCCATGCGCCGGGAGGCCTCGTGGCGCGCCACCCTCGAACGGGCCGGGCGTCCCGTACCCGACGTCATCCGGGGCGACTGGACGACCGACGCCGGCTACACCGCCGGGCAGCGGATCGCCGCCCGGCCGGAGATCACCGCCGTCTTCGCCGCGAACGACCAGACCGCGCTCGGCATCCTCCGCGCGTCACACGAGGCCGGGCGTGCCGTTCCCGGGACCCTGAGCGTGGTCGGGTTCGACGACATGCCCGAGGCCGACTCGTTCTGGCCGCCCCTCACGACGGTGCACCAGTCGTTCGACGAGGTCGGGCGGCGCGCGGTGTCCACCCTGATCGCCGAGATCGAGGGGCGGTCGGCGCCCGACCACGGGGGGCTCGTCCCCGTGTCACTCGTGGAGCGGGCGAGCGCGGCGCCGCCGAACCGCTAGCCGCCCTCCGTCCCGGTTCTCGAGAACGCCGCCTGTTCCCGACACTCGCTGTCGTTCGACACCGGTCGAGTCGCCTGATGCGGCTGCATCCGACGCACGAGCATGCGTCGACGGTCCCGCGGTCGAACGACAGCGGCACCGTCGGATGTCACGGAAGCCGGGCAGCCGGGCGGCGGGTGCCCTCGCTCAGCCGAGCACCTCGGTCAGGAACGGGTTCCGGAACCGCCGCTCGGGGTCGACCCGGTCGGCGAGCGCCGCGAACTCCCCGAGGCGCGGGTAGACCGCGTGGAGCTGGTCGGCCGGCATCGCGGTGACCTTGCCCCAGTGCGGCCGGGCGTCGAACGGGGCGAGCGCCGCGTCGATCAGGGGCAACACGGCCGCGACGCCCTCGGGGTCGCGGTGGAACGTGAAGTGGAACGCGACCGAGTCCCGCTCGCTGCTCGGGGCGAGCCACGCGGTGTCGGCGGCGACGCGACGGATCTCGGAGACGTAGAGCACGGGCGCCATGGCCTCGCCGATGCCGCGCAGGGCCTGAATCGCGGGGACCGCGTCCGACGCGGGCAGCAGGTACTCGCACTGGATCTCGGCACCGGCACTCGGGGTGAACGAGGATCGGAAGTGCGGGAGCCGCTCGTGCCACGGGCCGGGCACGCCGGCCTGCTCGGTCACGCCGGCGTTGTCGGACCCGGGGACGGGGTGCAGCGGCGAGGTCGAGGGCATGGCGCCGAGGTCCTCGAGGTCCACCACGGGGTCGTCACGGTCGACTCGGCGCTTCGTCCACACCTGCCGGATGCCGTCGTGGACGTACCCGGTGAACATGCTGACGCTGTACCCGGCGGACATGACGTCCTCGAAGCGGGCGTCGACGACCTCCCACGGCAGGCCGGTGTGGATGCGCTGGGCCACGTCGAACCGGGGCTCGATCGCCAGGTGGACGGCGGTGACGACGCCGAGCGCGCCGATGCCCACCCGGTGGGCGTCGAGGTCGGGGTGGTCGGCATCGAGCACCTCGACGTCGCCGGACGCACGGACGATCTCGACACCGACGACGCTCGACGCGAGCGACGCGTTCCGGACGCCGGATCCGTGGGTGCCGGTCGCCACGGCGCCCGCGACGGAGATGTGTGGCAGCGATGCGAGGTTGGCGAGGGCGAACCCGGCCTCGTCGAGGGCGGCGGCAGCGCGCGCGTGGGTCAGACCGGCGGCGACACGGGCGACCCGCCGCTCGCTGTCGATCTCGATGACCTCGGGCATCGCGCCGAGGGCGATCTGCACGCCGTCGGTGTCGGCGACGAGGTTGAAGGAGTGCCGCGAGCCGAGCGCCGTCACCCGGGGGTTGCTCGTGACGGCGGTGCGGAGCTCGTCGAGGGTGGTCGGCCTGACCACCTCGCGAGCCCGGTAGGCGACGTTCCCGGCCCAGTTCGTGCGGAGGTCCGCGCCGGTGGTCTCGATGCTGCTCATGCCGCTCCTCCGCGGGTCGGGCGTCGCGGGTGAGCGCTCACCCGCGGTGGTGCACACGGTAGTGCAGCCGCTCCGACGCTCGCCACCCCGACCGCCACACGTGGAGGAACGTCGCGGCCGGCGCGGTCGCGGTGACGGTCGGAGGCCAGGACCAGCGTTTCCTGGATGATCGACGCCGGTCCCCGCTCATCACGGACAGGCGGGGCACGCGCTCAGCGCTCGTCCCTACCATCGGGGGCGCACCGCACACCCCACACCATGACGCCTCCTCCTCTGAACACCACCATCCTCGAACGGCAGCTCCGCTCGAGGCTCCTGTCGAGCGCGGACCGACTGTTCGACCGGAGCGGGTTCGGGCCGGTGTCGGTGGGGCGGATCGCTCGTGACGCCGACCTGCCGCTCGAGACGCTGCGGCGCGAGTTCCCGACGAAGCACCAGCTGGTCGTCGCCGTCATGGAGGCCCGGCACCGTTCCTGGGTCGCGGACCTGACCGCCGCGGTGTCCGTGTTCACCGACCCGCGTGACCAGATCCTCGCGGTGTTCTCGTACCTCGAGGCGACCTTCCGGCAGCGCTCCTACCGCGGTTGCGCCTTCGTCAACGGCTACGGGGAACTCGGTCGGCGGAATGCGGACGTCGCGCAACTGGCGGACGAGCACCTGACCTGGTTCGAGCGGTACCTGGCCGAGCTCTGCGACCGGGCGGGGCTGCCGGGTCACCTCGCGCACGCCGTGTCCCTGCTCGCCGAGGGCGCGCAGGTCGAGGCGGCCATCCACGGGTCGGTCCGTCCCGCGTCGTCCGCTCGGTCAGCGGCCGCGATGCTCATCGCCGTGTACACGGTCGAGGGTCACTGAGGCGCTGGGCGCGTCGGACGCGCCGTGCGTCCTCCCGGAGCGATGGCCGGGTGTGCGGCCCGTCCGCGCTCTTCGGACAGCGCCGACGAATTGTTTGCATGCATGTGCGACACTGCGCGCGGTGGATGATGACTGACGACCGCGCATCCCGCGTGCGCAAAGACCTCCGAGGAGCCGACCTCGACGAGGCACGCGACGTACTCGCTGCGGAGTACGCCGGAGCATCGTGGCGCGCTGAACGCACCGCCGACGACTTCGACTTCCGGTACAGCGTCGTCGGCGACGACCACCTGACGTTGCGGAACGTCCGCTTCCACGGCCGCCTCGAGGGCGAGATGCCGCGCGGGGACGACTACGTGGTCCAGTGGATCACGTCCGGTACGGGCAGGCTCGACCTGGGGCGCGACGAGGTCGACCTCCTGCCGAACCGGCCCCGCATCTGGCCGTCGGACCGCCCCTTCCGGTTCGCCTTCGAGGACTACGACCAGAAGCTCGTGCAGATCAAACGAACCACCGTCGAGGAGGTCGCGGCCGAGCGCGGGCTCGACGCGCCGACGGTCCGGTTCGACCACACGGCGGAGCCGAGCGACCGGGCGATGCAGCTCTGGCGGGACACGGTGTCGCTCATCTCGAAGACGGTCCTGGACCGCGAGGCCAGCCCGCTCCTCCAGGCCGAGATGGGTCGGCTCGGAGCGGTCTCGTTCCTCGAGCTGTTCCCGCAGCAGACGGACGGGCTGCCGCGCGATCTGCTGCTCCCCCGGAACGCGCACATCCGCCGCGCCGTCGAGTACGTGCACGAGAACGCGCACCTGCCGATCACGAGCACCGACCTGGCGCAGGAGGCCAACCTGAGCCTCCGGGCGCTGCAGCAGGCGTTCCAGCGCCAGTTCGACGTCACCCCGAACACGTACATCCGGGAGGTCCGCCTCGACCGGGTGCACGCGGAGCTCCGTGAGCGGAGTGCCACGACGACGACGATCGCCGAGGTCGCCAACCGCTGGGGCTTCCTGCACCTCGGCCGGTTCTCGGCGGCCTACGCGGCGCGGTTCGGGGAGTACCCGAAGGAGACCCTCCGGCACTGACCGGCCCGCTGCCGGCACCACGCCGCGGGAGCCCGGCGTCGGCCCGGGAGCCACCCGCGCTCGTGGGTCCACACGCTCGCGCGCCTGCGTCCCCTCGGCACGCTCCGCGAGCGGCGGCGGCGTCGCGCCCGCCGCTCGGAGAACCTGAGAGATCCCTGGCATTCGTCGACCCGCTCACGAGCCGGAGTACATTCCCTGACAACCACTCAGTCGTGCGCAGCCAGATCAGGAGGTGAGCGCATGGACAAGCCGTTGCGCGCACCCAGGATCGCGCTCGTCCGGCTCGCCCTGCTCGGCACCGTCGTCGCAGCGGCCTTCGTCGTGCTCGGACTGCTCCTCGGGGCGAAGCCGGCCTCGGCGGCCGAGACGACCCCGGGCACGACCTCGTCGCACTCCCTGCTCGGCGCCGTGGGGAACACCGTCAGCGGTGTGGTCGACGGCGTCGGCACCGCGGTCCAGCCCGTGACCCGCCCCGCAGCACCGGCTCCGGCCCCGGCGGCTGCCGGGCGGGGCGCAGGAGCTGCCGGGCGGGGCGCAGGAGCTGCGGGAGCGGGCGCCGCCGCGCCCCGCCCGGCAGCCCCGGCCCCGAG
>NZ_QKTQ01000017.1:0-58586 GCF_003234875.1 Curtobacterium sp. MCBD17_028
CCCCCGACCCGCTCGCCGGCCTGACGCTCGAGCAACGCGTCGGGCAGCTGTTCATGGTGGGCACCCCGGCGACCGCGGCGGGCGCCCAGGCGCTCGAGGCGGTGCGGACGCACCACGTCGGCAACGTGTTCCTCTCCGGCCGCTCGACGTCCGGCACGGCCGCGACCGCCGCCGTCGTCCGGCAGGTCACCGGTCTGGTGTCTGACGACACCACCGCGGGACTGCCGATGTTGGTCGCCACGGACCAGGAGGGCGGGCAGGTGCAGGTGCTCCGTGGCCCGGGGTTCTCGGACATCCCGGACGGTCTCGCCCAGGGCACGATGCCGCCGGCCGCGCTGCACGACGACGCGGTGACGTGGGGGCGGCAGCTCGCGGCTGCGGGGGTGGACCTCGACCTCGGGCCGGTGGTGGACCTCCTGCCCTCGGCGGCGACCGCGGCGGCGAACCCGCCGATCGGGCGGTACCGCCGCGAACTCGGCTTCGACCCGGGCACGATCACGGGCGCGGCCGACGCGTTCCGCGGGGGCCTGCAGGCGGCCGGCGTACAGAGCGTCGTGAAGCACTTCCCGGGCCTCGGGAACGTGACGGGCAACACGGACTACACGAGTGGTGTCACCGACAGCGTGACGACCGCCGACAGCCCGTCCGTGCAGGTGTTCCGCGCCGAGGTCCATGACGCCGCCCGGTTCGTCATGACGTCGACCGCGTACTACTCGCGGATCGACCCGTCGATGCCGGCCGCGTTCTCGCCGACGGTGGTCCAGGGCCTGCTGCGCGGCCAGCTCGGGTTCGACGGCGTCGTGGTCACCGATGACCTCTCGACCGCCGCGCAGGTGCAGCAGTGGACCCCGGCGCAACGCGCGGTCCTGGCGATCCAGGCGGGATCGGACATCGTGCTCGCCTCCGCCGACCCGAGCGTGGTCGACCCGATGGTCGACGCGGTCGTCGCGAAGGCCCGGACCGACGCGTCCTTCCGGCAGCAGGTCGACGCGGCCGCGCGGCGCGTCATCCAGGCCAAGCAGCAGTCGCTCGGCTGACGTCGCGTGCGCTCGCGGCGCGTGATCGTGCGGTCGGCGGGCCAGTCGGGCCTGCGATCTGGTTGCATGAGACGGTTCCTCGACGGCCGGAACCGGAGACCCATGTCCCTCCCTGAACACCACGTGCGACGACCGTGGACCCCGGCGGTGGTCGGCCTGGCCGTCGCCGTCCTCCTGATGGCCGCGGCAGTGTTGATCCCGAGACTGACCGGCTGGCGCGTGCACGTCATCGCGTTCCCTCCCCTGCACGCGCACTGGGACCCGCGGGTCGGGCCGGGGACACTGCCGGCGGTGGCGCTGGCGGTGCTCGGGGTGGTGTTCGCACACCGGGTGGCCGCTCGGGCGCGCTGGGCGGTGCTCGTGCCCGGCGCGTATGCGGTCACGCTGGCGTGGTTCGCGGCGCTCGCACTGGTCGACGGCTCCCACGGCATCGGTCACGTCCTCGACACCCCGTACGAGTACATGGACACGGCGCGGGCCGTGGCTGGGCATCCGTTCGCCCAGACCCTCCACGGGTTCATCCCACGCATCGTGGGCGGCCCGGGCAAGTGGCCGGTCCACATCGCCGGGCACCCGCCCGGGGCGTTGCTCTTCTACGTGGTCCTCGTCCGGCTCGGGTTCACGACCGGCCTGGCGGCGGGCTGGATGACCTTGCTCGTCGCGGCGACGACGCCGGTCGCGGTGCTGCTCACCCTGCGTACCCTCGGCGCCGATTCCGCCGCCCGCCGTGCCGCCCCGTTCCTCGTCCTCGGTCCCGCAGCGGTCTGGTCGGCCGTCTCCGCCGACGCGGTGTTCGCTGCGTGCGGTGCCTGGGCGGCCTGTCTGTTGGCGCGGTCGGCGACGAGCCGGCGCGGCGGGGCCGCCGCCGCGTGGGGTGTCGCAGCGGGACTGCTGTTCGGGTACAGCGTCATGCTCTCCTACGGGCTGCCCTTGCTCGGCGTCCTGGCGGTGGGGGTGCTCGTCGCGGCACGTTCGTGGCGACCACTCGTGTGGGGGCTGCTCGGTGCCGTCGCGGTCGTCGGGGCGTTCGCGCTGTGGGGGTTCGCCTGGTGGGAGGCGTACCCGGTCCTCCGCGAGCGGTACTACAACGGCGTGGCACACAAGCGTCCGTTCGGGTACTGGGTCTGGGGTGACCTGGCCGCGTTCGCCTTCAGCGCGGGACCGGTGATCGGGCCTGCCGTCGCACAGACGCTCGTGCGCGCACGCGCGCTGGTGCGCGGTCACGGCTGGATCCATGCGTACCGGCGGCTCCCTCGGGCGGCCGTCGTCCCGGTGGTCCTGGCACTCGCCGGCGCCGCCATGGTGTTCCTCGCCGACGTGTCGGGGATGAGCAAGGCCGAGGTGGAGCGCATCTGGCTGCCCTTCGCGCCGTGGGTGCTCGTCGGGACGGCGTTGCTCTCACCCCGCTGGCGATGGGCTGGCCTGGTCGTCCAGGTCCTGACCGCCCTCCTCGTGCAGCACACGCTCGACACGGGATGGTGAGACGACGCTCCAGACCACGCGATGCGGCCTGCGAGGGGTAGCATCGACCTGTCCGCGGCGTTCCCCCCAACTCCGCGGATCCGCCCCGGCGGGCTTCCCCCGAGTCCGCCGGGGCATTTCCACGTCCCGGCCGGGTCGACCTCCGGCCCCGGTCAGTACTCGACCGCGTGGAACCCGCCGTCGGCGTGGACGATCGACCCGGTCGTGGCCGGCAGCCAGTCGGAGAGCAGCGCGACGACCGTCCTGGCCACGGGGGTCGCGTCGGTGCGGTCCCAGGCGAGCGGCGCACGGTCCTCCCAGAGCCCGTTCACCTGGTCGATGCCCTCGATCGCCCGCATGGTGAACGAGTCGACGGGGCCGGCGGCGACGAGGTTGGTGCGGATGCCGCGCGGACCGAGGTGCAGCGCGAGGTACCGGTTCACGGACTCGTACGCCGCCTTGGCGACGCCGGCCCAGCCGTAGACGGGCCAGGCACGGGAGGCGTCGAGCGTGCACCCGACGACGCTCGCGCCCGCGCCGAGCAGCGGGTCCGCGCCGCGGACGAGCGATTGCAGCGAGTACGCGGAGACCCGGAACGAGTGGGCGACGTCGTCCCACTCGGCATCGCTGAACCCGTCGCCGACCACGGACGGCAGGCTCGCCGAGATGCAGTGCACGACGCCGTCGAGTCGGTCGGTGTGCTCGCGGAGCCGGCCGGCCAGGAGGCCCACGTCGGCCGGTTCCTCGGCGTCGAACTCCACGACGGGCGCGGTCGTCGGCAGCCGTCGTGCGACGGCCTCGGTGATGCGACGGCGCCGCCCGAACCCGCTCAGGATCACGGTGGCGCCCTGCTCCTGCGCGATCGCGGCGGTGCGGAACGCGATCGAGGACTCGGTGAACACGCCGGAGACGAGCACGGTCTTGCCGGCGAGGAGGCTCACGAGCGTGCCTCGAACGACAGCAGCAGGTACCGGCTCGCCGCCGCGGTGCGGTCCACCCGCGCCGCGCGGACGCGGAACCGGGCGGGGGAGCCGTCGTCGCGGACGAGTCGCACGTCGTGCGTGGCCGCGTCGTGGTCGACGCTCCGACGCGCGGCGGCGACGAACTCCTCGAAGGCGGGACGGTCCTCCGCGAGCGCGAGCGAGGCGATGTCGCCCTCGAACGGCTCGTGGAGCCCGAGCCGCCCCCAGCTCGGCGACGTCATGAACGTCGACGACTGGAGGCAGTCGACGGCGGCGTACGCGACGTCACCCGCGAGCGCGAAGTAGGCGCGGGCGAACTCCGCCGCGTCGACGATGTCGAGACCGGTCGTGCGGTACGTGCTCGGCTTCGGGACCTCCCGCGTGAACCCGTAGGCGTAGAACACGCCCGGCCGGTCGGGCAGGACGGTCGACGTGCCGACGAGAGCCAACTGCTTGCGGCCGGGGTTCGGCGTGTCCGGGCGGGTGACGGCACCGAAGGTGAGGAGCTGGTGCACCCCGTTCGCGGCCGCGAGCCCGGCGTCCACCGTCGTCTTCACGCGAGCACGCTCCTCGTACGGCAGGAGTCGCGTCAACCAGTCGCCGACCGGACCTCGGCTCGACTGGACCTCGTCCGGGGTGAACTCGTGCAACCGGTAGAGGTCGGCGTCCCACTGCGACGAGGTCGACCCGACGTTGTTGCCGGACGTGTCCACCGTCCACTGCCAGGCACCGATGAGCGGCGGTTCCGGCACGGGGTCGGCGGCCGGGACGAACACGCCGTACGCGCCCGTCACGTGCGACCGGTCCGGCGTGATCACGGGCCGGGCGTCGACCTGGTACGCATCGCCCCCCAGGTGCACGATGCGTCGCAGGGCCGCGCCCGACCCGATCACCTCGGACAGTGCGGGGAGCAGCACCTCGCGCGCGCGGCGGTCCAGGTTCCGCCGAGGGCTGACCCCGGCGTGCTCCTGGTCACCGACCGCGAGCAGGGTCGTGACGGCACCGAAGTGATCGACGACGACCCACCGGCCGACGGGATCGACCTCGGTGTTCGCCATCCTGTGCCTCCGCGCTCGGGATCCCGGGGCGGGCACGGCAGGGCCGGACCGAGCGCGTCCGCGCCCCAGAACGTCCAGCCTGAGCCGCTGTCCAGCGGCCATGCTCACGAGGCATCCGCCCCGCACGAACAGGACCGTAGCAGATAATCGACCCGTGCAGACCGACGTCGAACCGCTGTCCGTGATCGTGTTCGGGGCATCGCGGGGCATCGGCGCCGCGACGGCCACGGCGTTCCACGAGGCCGGCCATCGCGTCGTCGGCACGCACCGTGGTTCGGGCGTCCCGTCCGGTGTCGTCGGGGTCGAGGCCGACATGCGCGACGAGGGATCCGTGGCGGACGCGGTGCGCATGGCGGTGGAGCACGGAGGGCTCGACGTCGCGGTGGTCAACGCCGCCGTCGCACCGCAGGAGCTCCTGGTGCGGATGACCGCGGCGTCGATCCGCGAGGTGCTCGAGGTGAACCTGGTCGGGGCGATGCTCGCGACGAAGCACGTGGCGAAGGCGATGAACCGGCAGCGGTCGGGCTCGATCGTGCTCGTGTCGTCCGAGAGCGCGCGCGTCGGCATCCCGGGCAGCAGCCACTACACGGCGTCGAAGGCTGCGCTCGAGGGTTTCATGCGGTCGGTCATGTGGGAGTACGGCCCGCGCGGCATCCGGATCAACGCCGTCGCACCGGGCCCGACCGAGACCGACATGCTCGCCCCGATGACGGACGAGCACCGTCGAGCCCTCCTCGAGCGGATCCCGCTCGGGCGGGTGGGGCGTCCCGACGAGATCGCGGACGTCATCCGGTGGGTGGCGCAGAGCACGTTCCTCAACGGAGCGGTCGTGCCCGTGACCGGCGGCGAGGGCTTCGGGGTCTGACCCCGCACCCGACCACCGGGTGCGTCAGTCCGCCTGCTGGTGGGAAGCGCGATCCGGGTGGTCGTGCGAGGTCTGTCGCCGACCCTGCATCAGCTCCTTCGTCCGGAGCAGCCGGAGTGCCGTGACCAACACCAGGCCGCCGAGCAGGTTGAACAGCAGCGTGTACCCGAACCACCCCAGCCACTGTCCGTACGTGATGTCGACACCGCTCTGGATCGCGCCGAACACCAGCAGCGAGTCGAGGATCGAGTGGAACAGCTGGAGGCCCGCGAGCAGGAACCCGCCGGCCACGGCGGCGACGAGCTTGGCGGGATCGGAGTCCGTGCCCTGCTGCATCCGGGTCATCAGGGTGATGGTGCTGCCGCCGAGCACGGCCAGCACGACGCTCTGCAGGTCGAACGGGGCGTCGATGTAGTGGTGCGCGGCCTCGCTGAGCGTGGGGTGCCACTGGGGGAACGCCTGGACGACGAGCCACATGAACACCCACCCGCCGACGAGGTTCGCGACGAGGGTGCCGCCCCACAGCTTGAGGAGTTGCAGCAGGCTCCCCTCGCGCGCGACGACGGCCGCGACGGGCATGAGGAAGTTCTCGGTGAACAGCTCGCTGTGCGCGAGGTGCAGGGCGATGAACCCGATGCCGAACGCGAGTCCCGCGAGCAGGTGGCTCCCGGTCTCGGTCAGGACCGCGAGGTAGGCCATCACGCCGAGGCCGACCTCGAGACCACCGAAGAACCCGGTGATGAGCACCGCCCGCACGGTCCGCTGCAGCCGTTCCGCGCCCTCCTCGATCGTCGCCTCGAAGGACTCGAGGAGTTCGTCCTCGACGGGCGCGTCGGTGGAGCCGAGTTCGCGGCGTCGATCGTCGGTCATGCTCCGGAGGGTAGGCGGCCTCCCTGGTCGGACGGGACGGACCCCGGCGGCCACCGCTGAGCGGCCCGCTTGACACCGGATTTTGAGCGCTATAAATTGGCGCGCACGCCGCAATCAAGGGAGATGTCGCGTGTCCCGTCCTGTCTCAGTGAGCCGCCGGTCCTTCCTCGTCGGCTCCACCGCACTCGCTGCGCTCGGTCTCGCCGGCTGTGCCGCGCCCGGTGCCGGCGGCGGCACCACGCACCTCCGGTTCTACGAGCAGAAGCAAGAGGTCATCGCCTACTTCGACACGCTGCTCCGCCAGTTCGAGCGGGAGCGGCCGGGCATCTCGGTGGTGCACGACTCCACCAACGTGATCGCCCCGCAGTTCGTGCGCGGTGCCCCGGCGGACGTCGGCTGTTTCAACGACAACCTCGAGCTCGCCCGGTACATCAAGCGCGGCGTGCTCAGCGACATGTCCGACCTGCCCTCGGCCCGGACCGTCCGCACCGACATCCGCTCCCTGACGGACCAGTACGCGACGTACCCGGGCCGGACGAGCGTGCTGCCCTACTCCCTCGCGGCGGCCGGCGTCATCTACAACAAGAAGATCTTCGCCGACCACCACCTGCCGGTGCCCGAGACGTGGTCGCAGTTCGTCGACGTCTGCAAGGAGCTCAAGCAGGCCGGGATCACCCCGATCTACGCGACCGACAAGGACACGTGGACCCTGTGGCAGGGCCTGTTCGACTACGCGGTCGGCAGCCTCGTCGACACGGGACGGTTCTTCCGGCGGATGAAGGAACTCGGCACGGACGTCGGACCCGACTCCGAGGTCTCGTTCGAGAAGACCCTGGCGGTCCCGATGGAACGCGCCAAGACGATCTCGACGTACTTCAACCCCGACCACGCCGTCCGCTCGTACGCCGACGGCAACCTGGCGTTCGGCAAGGGCCAGGTGGGGATGTACCTGCAGGGGCCGTGGGCCCTCGGGCAGATCGCGCTCGTCGACAAGCACCTGTCGGTCGGGACGTTCCCGCTGCCCGTGTCCGAGGACCCGGCGGACCGCAAGGCCCGGGTGAACATCGACCTCGGCCTCTACATCCCGACCGCGACGGCACACCGCGAGGAAGCTCGCGAACTCGTCGAGTTCCTCATGCGTCCGTCGGTCATCGACGCCTACAACCAGGACAACCTGGCGTACTCGACGCGGAAGGGCGCGCCCGCGCAGCAGGACGAGCGGGTGGCGGGCCTCCAGCCGTTCGTCGACCGGGCCGCGTTCTACCAGGGCGCGGGGACGTTCATGCCGAACTCGATCCCGCTCGGCAACTACCTGCAGTCCGCCACGCGGAGCGGGAACTTCGACGGCATGCTCCGCCAGCTCGACGCGGACTGGCGGCGCCTCGCCGGACGGGACGCACTCGTATGACCCCCATGACGATGTCCGACCTCGACGAGGAGCGATCGTGACCCTGCAAGCACCCCTGTCGGACCGAACCGCCGATGAACTGCCGCCGAGACCGACGACCCGGCCCGCTCGACGGCGGCGCGTCGACCCGATCTACGCCCTGTTCCTGTTCCCGGCGCTCGCGCTGTTCACCGCGTTCGTCGTGGTGCCCGCCGTGATCGGCATCTTCTACAGCTTCACGAACTACGTCGGGTACGGCCGGTGGTCCTTCCTGGGGCTGCGGAACTACACCACGCTGTTCACGGATCCGAACATCATCGCCTCGTACGGCTTCACGCTCGGGTTCGCGGCGGTCACGGTCGTCGTCGCGCAGGTGATCGCCCTGGCGCTCGCCGTGGCGCTGTCGCGGCGGATCCGGTTCGCGGCGCCGCTGCGGAGCGTGTTCGTCATCCCGATGGTGATCTCCGGGATCGTCGTCGCGTACGTGTTCAACTACCTGTTCTCGAACTCGCTGCCGGCCCTCGCCACCGCGGTCGGGTTCCACCCGCTCGAGCAGAGCATCCTCGGCAACCCGGACCTCGCGTGGCTCGCCATCGTGATCGTGTCCGCCTGGCAGACGATCCCCGGAGCCCTGCTCGTGTACACCGCCGGCCTCACGGCGATCTCGGACGACCTGTACGAGGCGAGCGCGCTCGACGGCGCCAGCTCCTGGAAGCAGTTCCGCTCCATCACGCTGCCGCTCATCGCCGGGTTCATCGTCATCAACACGGTGCTCGGCGTGAAGGGGTACCTCGGCGCCTACGACGTCATCGTCGGCCTGACGAACGGTGGCCCGGGCACCGCCACGAGCAGCGTCGCCATGACGATCTTCGGCGGCTTCACGGGCGGCGACTACGCGTACCAGATGGCCAACGCCACGGTGTTCTTCATCGTCACCGTCGTGATCTCCGTCGCCCAGCTCCTCGTCACCCGCGGAAGGACCATCCGACTGTGACCTCTGTCGACCTCCACCACGACCAGATGGCCGGCTCCAGCGCCGGCCGCCCCACCACCACGCGTCGGCGTCGTCGGCTCGGTCGCACGAACTGGCCGCTGACCGTCCTGCTCATCCTGGCGTCGCTGACGGTGCTCGCCCCGCTGTGGGTCACGCTGTCGATGGCGTTCAAGACGAGCGCCCAGTCGGTGGACGGCAACGCGTTCTCGCTCCCGGCGCCGTTCAACCCCGCGAGCTTCGTGCAGGCGTGGCGGCTCACGCACTTCCCGGTGTCGTTCGGCCTGTCGCTCGGCGTCGCCGCGATCACGGTCGTCCTGACGCTGTTCCTCAGCTCGCTCGCCGCGTTCGCGATCGCCCGCAACTGGGACAAGCGGATCTACCGCTGGTCGCTGTACTACCTGCTCGCTGCGCTGTTCCTGCCGTTCCCGGTGGTCGCCCTGCCGCAGATCCAGCTCACGGCGTTGACCGGCCTTGACAACCCCGTCGGCGTCGGCATCCTGCACGCGATGTTCCAACTGTCGTTCAGCGTGCTGCTCTACTCGGCGTACCTCCGCTCGCTGCCGATCGAGCTCGAGGAGAGCGCCCGCATCGACGGCGCGACGACGTGGCAGATCTTCTGGCGCATCGTGCTGCCGCTGCTCGGTCCGATGAACGCCACGGTCGGCATCTTCGCGTTCCTGGCGTCGTGGAACGACTTCATGATGCCGTCGCTCATCACCGCGGACCCGAGCCTGCAGACCCTGCCGGTCGTGCAGAACATCTTCCAGAGCCAGTTCGGCACGAACTACAACGTCGCGTTCGCGTCGTACCTCATGGCCATGGCGCCGACGATCGTCGTGTACCTGTTCGCCCAGCGCTGGGTGATCAGCGGCGTGACGCAGGGCGCCGTCAAGCACTGACCGACGGTCGCCGCCCGCGCCGACGACGGGGTCCCGCCCGGGAGGCCCACCCCACCGCACACGGGTACCGTCGCGTCCGACCACCCCACCGACCTGGAGGACCATGTCCGACTCCGTCACGCAGCCCACGCCCGACGCCACTCCGACCGCGCTGCCCGTCATCCGGCCGCTGCCCGGCGCCGCGCCGCGGGCGCGCGACGACCAGCAGGTCCACGGCGACGGCTGGCGCATCACGGTGCTCACCGAGGGGCTGTTCCGCGTCGAACGGTCGGCCGACGGCGGGTTCGAGGACCGGGCCTCCACGTTCGCGATCCGCCGCGACCTGCCGGCCGTGCCGTTCGACGTCGAGCGGTCCGGCCGGGGCGTCGTCGTGACGACGGCCCGGGCACGGCTGCGGTACGACGGCGGCCCGTTCTCGGCGAGCGGGCTGCTCGTCGAGATGATCGGCGCGGACACCGGTCGGTGGCGGTACGGCGAGCCGACGCGGGACCTCGGCGGGACGGCGCGGACGCTCGACGACGTCGACGGCCGGACGGACCTCGAACCGGGCGTGGTCGCGCCCGACGGCATCGCGGTGGTCGACGACGCCGCCTCGTTCCTGTTCGAGGACGACGGCTGGGTGGGCGTGCGCGGCGCGGACCGCGAGGACCTCTACGTGTTCGCGTACGGCCGCGACTACCCGGCCGCCGTCTCGGCACTGTACGCGGTCTCGGGACCGCCCACGCGCCTCCCGCGATGGGCACTCGGCAACTGGTGGAGCCGGTACCACCCGTACACGGCGGACAGCTACCTGGCGCTCATGGACCGGTTCGACGACGAGGGCGTCCCGTTCTCCGTCGCCGTGATCGACATGGACTGGCACCGCGTCGACTCCGTGCCGTCGCGGTTCGGGAACGGGTGGACCGGCTACTCGTGGGAGCGCTCGCTGTTCCCCGACCCGGAGGGGTTCCTCACCGCCCTGCACGAGCGCGGCATGCGGACGACCCTCAACCTGCACCCCGCCGACGGCGTCCGGGCGTTCGAGGACGCCTACCCGACGATGGCGCGGGCGCTCGGGGTCGACCCGGAGACGGAGCGCCCGCTGCCCTTCGCGCCGACGGACCGCGCGTTCCTCGAGTCGTACTTCCGCGACCTGCACGACCCACTCGAGGACCAGGGCGTCGACTTCTGGTGGATCGACTGGCAGCAGGGGCGCACCTCCGACCTGCCGGGGGTCGACCCGCTCTGGGTGCTCAACCACTTCCACCACCTCGACGCCGCCCGGAACGGCGGCCCGGGGATGACGTTCTCGCGGTACGCGGGGCCCGGCAGCCACCGGTACGCCGTCGGGTTCTCGGGCGACGCGGTCGTGTCGTGGGCGTCGCTGGCGTTCCAGCCGGAGTTCACGGCGACCGCCGCCAACATCGGCTACGCGTGGTGGAGTCACGACATCGGTGGCCACACCCGCGGCGTGCGCGACGACGAGCTGGCGACGCGCTGGGTGCAGTTCGGGGTGTTCTCGCCGATCATGCGGCTGCACTCCGCCAACAACCCGTTCATCCGCAAGGAGCCGTGGTCGTTCCCGCCGGAGCACCGCGCCGCCATGGACGACGCCCTCCGGTTCCGCCACCGGATGGTGCCCTACCTGCACACGATGAACCACGCGGCGGCGGCCGGCACCCCGCTCGTCCGGCCGATGTACCACCTGGAGCCGCGCCGGAGCGAGGCCTACCGCGTCCCGAACGAGTACGCGTTCGGGTCCGAGCTGCTCGTCGCGCCGATCACCGAGCCGCGCGATCCCGCCTCCCTGCTCGGGAGCGTCCGAGCCTGGCTGCCCGCCGGGACGTGGACCGACGTGTTCACCGGGACGGTCTACCGCGGCGACCGGAGCCTCGCGTTCCACCGGCCGACCGCGTCGATCCCCGTGCTCCTGCGGGCCGGCGGGATCCTGCCGCTCGACGCGGGTCCCGACCTCGACGCGACCCGGAACCCGAGCGAGCTCGAGGTGCTCGTCGCGCCGGCGGCCTCCGGGACGTTCGTGCTGGCGGAGGACGCCGAGGACGACGACGCGGGCGCTGCCGCCGCCGGTCCGGCCGTCCGGACCGAGCTCGCCTGGGACCTCCCGACCCGCACGTTCCGCATCGGACCCGCGGAGGGCCGGGGCGACCTGGTCCCGCCCGTCCGGACGTGGACGCTCACCGTCCTCGCCGCCCTGCCGGACGGACCGGTGACCGTCGACGGCGCCGAGGTCGCCGTCACCGGGGTGGACGGGCGCTGGAGCGTGACCGCGACCGTCCCGTCCGACGTCGGCGCCGTCGTCCGCATCGCGGGGGAGGTCCGGGTCGGCCCCGACCGACGTGCCGCGGCCCGCACCGTGCTCGCCGACGCGCAGATGGGCAACCCCGAGAAGCTCGAGGCGTGGGAGATCATCGCCGGTGACCGACCCGTCGTGGACCGGCTCGCGGAGCTCGATGCCGTGGCGCTGCCGCAGGCGGTCCGGGCAGCGCTCACCGAGTTGCTCGGGGCGGTGGTCGGGGAGGTTCCGCCGGGCGATGTGTCCTGAGCGAGCTCCGTTGTTCTGGAGGCCGGCCGGCTCGCGGGTACCGCTGACTTCACTGCGAGAGGTCGCGGAGTCCCTACGTGAGACCGCCTGCGCCCCGGTCGGCGCGGGGATTCCCGGCCGGCGGGCGGCCCAGTGGGAAGTTCGCTGGACGACCCGCTATCGGCCAGCGGTAGCGGGCCTGAGGCCTCGGGTGGATGACGGTCGCCCGGGCGATGTCGACCGGTAGGTTCAGGTCGTGTCGATCGTGCTTGCGCAGAACCTCTTCGGTATCGCGTTGGCACTCGGAGCAGCCTCGCTGCTGATCGGGCTGATGCACCAATGGCGACGCATCTTGCAGCGTCGGCAGACGGGGGCGACGCAAAAGCTGCGCTCCTCTCCATTCGAAGCGGTGTGTGTCATCGTCGGCGGTGCGCTCGTACTCCTCGCCCTATTCCTCAGCGGGATGGCTTTTCCCTAGGAGCTGCTCGTCGCACCGGCTTCGTAGTCCTCGCCGGCGCCGTCGAATCAGTCACGAGCGTGTGCAGACTGACGAGATCGTCCAGTAGCCGATCGGCTATCGGTCGCCGTGTTCCGTGCTCAAGCGAAGCCCCCCGAGTGTGTCCGGTGAGAGTCGACCCGCAACAGCTCCTCGGCAGACACGGGTTCGAACAAGTCCCATGCCGAACGAAGGTGTTCCGACGTGATCGGCGCGGCCCCGGAGGCACCTTCCTCGTTGCGCTTCTGCAAGCGGGTCCACAGCGTGTCGTAGTCGACGTCGAACACGTGAAGGTCGATGAGTGCGCCGCAGGAGCGGGCGTCGGCGAACTTCTGGGCCCGTTCAGCCTTCATCCACAGGCCGTCTTCGAGGATCACATCGACACCTCGCCGCAGCAGGACGAGGGCGTGTTGGTACAGCGCGGCTTGTAGCCGCTCGTGAAACGCGCTCTCGGAATGCGGGACGCCCAGCCGGTCCTGCCACTCATCCGTAGCGAGGCGCACGCCTTTGCCTTCAGCTTCGAGGCGACGCGCGAGCGTCGTCTTGCCCGAACCTGGCAACCCGGAGAACAAGGTGAGGGTCGCGGCGCGATCCCCGAACCTTCGGCCCTTGCGTTGCATGCCCCGAGCGTGCCACCCCCGGGGATTTACCGCGCAAGGCTCGACCATCAGACATCCGCGTTCACCCAGGCCCTGAGCAGGCTGTCGACCTGCTCCTCCTCGCTCATGTCGGTGACGTCGACGACGAGGTCCACTGCCGGCGGTGAGGCGGCGATCCGATGGAGGAGCTCGAACTCCTCGTCCGTGATGTAGACCGTCCGCGTCGCTGCTCGTGCGCGGGCTGCATCGAGGCTGATCACGAGGTGAACGACGAAGCACCCGGGCAATTCCGCGCGGTACACGGGCAGGGTCTCCTGGGTCACCACGTCGGATGCAGTGACGGCGAAGCCGGCGGCGAGCAGGTTCCTCGCGAGGGCCGCGACGTTGCGGGTGGCGAGAGCGTGCTGGGCACGACCCTCGGAACCGGACCACAGGGTGGCGTCGCCTGCGACGACGAGTTGACGAATGTCGTCACCGTCGATGTATGCGGCGCGCTCGTGGGAGACCGCGAGGGCCCGCCCGCATGTCGTCTTCCCGACTGCCGGGCCGCCCGAGAGGATCAGTGGTCGCATCATCGCGTCCTTCCATCGTGGCCAAAACTACCGAGGTGCAAGCTCGACGTCGGAGCGGGATCGGCCGTAGGACAGGGATGGGGGACGCATCAACCATCCACTACGGCTCCTCGTCATCGATGGGACACTGCTGTCGTGCAGATCGACGAGCTGAGCGACGAGGTCGAGGAGGTCTCGGCCTTCTACGCGGAGCGCCACGGCATCGATCGGTCCGATGACTGGTTCGTGTTGAAGCTCAACGAAGAACTCGGGGAGCTGACGCAGGCGTACCTCGCCCGCGCCGGGCAGGCACGCGACAAGGGACGCTCCGACGTCGAGCTCGAGGGGGACTTCCGATCAGAGCTGGCGGACGTGCTCGCGCAGGTGCTGTTGATCGCGCGCCGCTTCGACGTCGACTTGGCCGAGGAGGTCGCTCGGAAGTGGCTCGTCTGGAAGCCTTCCCATTAGCCGATCGTTCACCAGAGACCGACGGCGGTCGCGGGCGGGGGACGGAATCGGGAGCACTCCGAGAGCGAGCGACCGGCTCCCGCTTCAAAGCGTTTCGAGGTGCTCTGTCGCGGCGAGAACTCGGTTGCGCCTGTTTGCCTCCACGAGACCCGCAATCGTGACTGCCACGGCTGTAGCGAGTTCGAGAACGAGCAGTGCTGACCCCCACCCACCGACCGTGCGGATCAACGACCCCGCGAAGCCAGCGACACCCAGACCCATGCCGATCAGTGGCGGCAGTGCGGCGCGTGTCGAGCGCCGTTGCGACAGGTGTGTGGCGCGAACGAGCCTCGCAGTCACTGGGGTGACTGTTTCTTTCCCGCGAATCTGCCGTCCGATGGTTCGACGTTGCGCCTTGTCGAGAACCTGGAACGGGCGCTCCGGTGCCTCGATCGTGTAGGGCAGCAGGGTGTGGAGCTGTCGCGCGCGGATCCAGCTGGTGAAAGCGACGCCGGCTCCCGCGACGGTGAGAAGAAACCAGATCAGCGTCGTCGAACGGAACGCGGACGTGACGGTGACGAGAAGCCACAGGCTGCACAGACCTGCCGCGCCCGCCTGCTGCGAGATGCCGACGACGGTGGCTCCGTGCTGGGCAAGGCGCTCGGCGCGCCGACCCGCGATCACGAAGTTGTCGTCCCCGACGAGGTCGTGTGATTCCACAACTGCGAACCAACCACAGATGCCCAGACGGAGACAACCGCCCGATGCCGTGAGAGTGGACTGGTCGGTGTCTCGATGGTCGGGACTTCATCGAACGGGCGCGGCAGGCTGAGCCCGCGGTCACGTGGCGGTCACGATTGCAGCGACGTCGTGTTCGGACAGTCCCAGCGGCGTCGTGCCGATGGGCCCGTGCGGTCGTCGGAGGGTGATCGCGCGGGTCAGCGCGGCGTCGCCGGCGCGCTCTCGCGCACGAGGATGCGGTGCCCCACCGTGTGGTGCGCCCCGCCCTGGTGCGCGCCGTCGAGTTCCCGGAGCACGAGGCCGAGCGCCCGTTCCGCGAGCCCGTGCGTGTCGGGGGCGACCGACGTCAGGCTCGGGTCCGTGCTCGCGCCGAGCTCGATGGCGTCCCACCCGATGACGGCGACGTCGTCGGGGACGGTGATCCCGTGTCGGCGGAGCGAGCGGAGCGCGCCGATGGCGGCGAGGTCGTCGCGGCAGAGCAGGGCGTCCATCCGCAGGCCGGCGTCGAGCGCCGCGTCGAGGGCCTCCTCGGCGCCCCGCGCGTCGCCGACGTCGCGGGGGACCAGGAGCGTCGGGTCGTCCGGCAGGCCTGCCCCGGCCAGTGCGCGCCGGTAACCCTGGAGTCGGAGGGTCGAGGTCCGGGAGGCCTCGCCGACCTCGTGCCCGAGGAACGCGATGCGCCGTCGGCCGAGACCGAGCAGGTGGGCGACGGCGTCCTCGGCGGCGGCGACGTTGTCGATGGCGACCTGGTCCGAGGTGGCGGGCTGCGGGTCCTCGCCGAGGAACACGACCGGCATGCCGCGGCGCATCCCGTCGAGCTCGCCGGCGCTGAGCATCTGGGGGTGCATGACGAGGGCGTCGATCGTGCCGGCCTCACGGTCGGCGAGGACCGCGCGTTCGCCCTCCGCGGTGCCACCCGTCTCGATGAGCAGCAGCCGGTAGCCGTGCGACTCGGCCACGCGCGCGAACACGTGGGCCAGTTCGGCGAAGTACGGGCGGCGGAGGTCGGGGAACGCGAGACCGAGCATCCGGGACCGTCCGGTGGCCAGGCTCCGGGCGAGTCCGTTCGGTCGGTAGCCGAGCTCGTCGATGGCCGCCTGCACCCGCGCGCGCATCCGCGGACTGACGTGCTGGTACCCGCGCACGACGTTCGAGACCGTCCCGATCGAGATGCCGGCCCGGTCCGCCACGTCCTGCAGGGTGACGCGATCCATGCGGGAAAGGGTATCGCCACGCGCGTTTGAAGCGGTATAAATTCGACTCGTGCACATCGACGACGCTGTCCCCACGACGCCCGCCTCCCCGTCTCCGGTCGCTCCGCCGGTCGCCGCGCCGACCCTCCCGGTCGCGAGTCGGCAGGACGGCACCCACCCGCGTCCGCAGCTCATCCGCGGGCGATGGGCCTCCCTCGACGGCACCTGGTCGTTCCGCCACGACGACGCCGACGCAGGCCTGATCGCGGGCTGGACCGTGGGCCTCCCGGACGCCGGTGTGATCACCGTGCCGTTCCCGCCGGAGTCGGTCGCGTCGGGTGTGGACGAGCCGGGGTTCCACCCGGTGGTCTGGTACGCGCGGAGCATCTCCGCGGAGGATCTCGAGCGTGCCGGGCATTCGGCCGATGCGTCGCGGGTGCTGCTGCACTTCGGCGCGGTGGACCACCGCGCGAGCGTCTGGATCGACGGCGCACTCGTCGGGACGCACGAGGGCGGGCACACGCCGTTCACGATCGACGTCACCGCGTCCGTGGACGACGGCCGGACCCACACCCTGGTCGTCCGCGCCGAGGACGACCCCCACGACGTCACGCAGCCCCGCGGCAAGCAGGACTGGCACGAAGAGCCGCACGCGATCTGGTACCGGCGCACCACCGGGATCTGGCAGACCGTCTGGCTCGAGGCCGTACCGCCCGTGTCGGTCGAGGCGCTGCGGTGGGTGCCCGCGGGTGCGACCGCCGTCGCGCTCGGCGTCCGCCTGCGCGGCGCGGCACGGGCGGGCGCACGGATGCGCGTGGCACTCCGTTGGGAGGACCGTGGCGAGGACCTCGGGACGACCGAGGTCACGGTGCCCACCGCCACCGACACGGTCGACCTCGTCCTGCCGATCGCCCGGCAGGTGAACGGGCAGGCCGAGGACGAGATCCGCTGGAGCCCGGAACACCCCAGGCTCGTCGACGCGACGGTCACCCTGCTCGACCCCGCCGGCGCGGTGCTCGACGCGGTGTCCTCGTACCTCGGGCTCCGGACCGTCGCGGTCGACCGGGGTGCGTTCCTGCTCAACGACCGGCCCTACGACGTCCGGAGCGTGCTCAACCAGGGGTACTGGCCGGACTCGAACCTCACGGCGCCCTCGCCCGAGGCCTTGCGGCGCGAGGTCGAGCTCATCAAGGAGCTCGGGTTCACGGCGACCCGGATCCACCAGAAGATCGAGGACCCGCGGTTCCTGTTCTGGGCGGACCGCCTCGGCCTCCTGGTCTGGGGCGAGGCGCCGGGTGCCTACGCGTTCACCCCGACAGCGGTGCAGCGGCTCATGCGGGAGTGGATGGACGCCGTGGAACGCGATGTGTCGCACCCGTCGATCGTGACCTGGGTGCCGCTCAACGAGAGCTGGGGCATCCAGCACGTGCCGCAGGACCGCGCCCAGCAGGCGTACTCGCGCGCCCTCGCCGACGTGACCCGGGCGCTCGACCCGTCACGGCCGGTCATCTCGAACGACGGCTGGGAGCACACCGCGTCGGACATCCTGACCGTGCACGACTACGAGGGTGACGGTGCCGTCCTCGCCCGTACCTACGGCGATGCGGCCGCCCGGACCGCGGTGCTGTCCGGGATGGGACCCGCCACCCGGCGGATCCTGGTCGACGGCGTGGAGGACCAGGGCCAGCCCGTCATGCTCACCGAGTTCGGCGGCGTGCAGTACCAGCCGGGCGCACGGCGCGAGGACGGCTGGGGCTACACGGCCGCGACCGACGGCGACGACTACCTCGACCGGATCACGGCGCTGTACGACGCGATCCGAGCGAGCACGTTCCTGGCGGGCTCGTGCTACACGCAGCTGACGGACACGCTGCAGGAGACGAACGGGTTGCTCACCGCCGAGCGCGAGCCGAAGGTGCCGATCGAGCGGATCCGCCGCGCGGTCACCGGGCGCGGCTGAGCGCCCCCGCCCCCAGGAAACCGCCTGGTTCCGACAGGTCGGCGGTCGGACGACACCGGGGAAGTCGCCCGTTCCCGTTCGGGGGAGGAGGTCAGAACTCCTCGACGTACTCCTCGGCTGGGCCGAGTTCCGGTCCGTCCCGGAGTTCGAGCACGGTGCCGAGGCGTTCGAGATCGAGCACGGTGACGGTGTTGGTGCCTGGACGGAGGAGCGGGGCGGGGCAGTACAGGGTGACCTGCGGACCGATCTCCCAGTAGCGGCCGAGCAGGAACCCGTTGACCCACACGAAGCCCTTGGTCGAACCAGGCAGGGCGAGGAACGTGTCGGCCGGCTCGTCGACGTCGAGGGTCGCGGTGGCGAAGCCGGAAGCCGGCGCGGTCGTGGCTCGGGTGACGGGAGCGCTCGTCGCGGCGTCGAGCTGGTCCGGGCCGAGGTCCTGGAGTGGTACTGCCACGCTCTCCCAGCCCTGGACCATCCTCCGGTCGACGAGCACCGGCCCGAGCAACCCCTTGCGGCCGCCGAGGAGCGGACCGTAGTTCACCCGTCCCAGGGACTCGACCACGACCTCCAGACGGATCGCGTCACCGGTGCCGGTGACCGTCACGGAACCGCTTGGGCCGTCGACGACGCCGACCGGCGCCCCGTCGACCAGGACCACCGCGCGGTCGCGTACCTCCGTCAGGGTGAGTTCGTGGACGCCTGCGGGGATCCGAGGGAACGCGACGTGGACGACGAGACCCGCGTCGAGTCCGAGGTCCTCGTACGCGGCGGGGAGCGGCCGGAACACCGACCGCTCGCCGACCGCCCGGAGGCCGGGGAGCAGGTCCGCACGGCGCTGCAGCGCGATCGTCCGCGGTGGCAGGTGTGATGGTTGCGCTGCGACGCGGAGCGGCACCGAACCGTCGACACCGAGCTCGGCACGCATGGCGTGGAACTTGGGGGTCAGCGTGCCGTCCTCGGCGATCGGCGCGTCGGAGTCGTAGCTGGTGACGGTGGGCTGCAGGACGCCGTCGAGTTCGTTCGCGCCCGCCCAGAGGCCGAAGTTCGTGCCGCCATGCGCCATGTACACGCTGACGCTGCCGTGGTCGTCGAGGATGCCCGACAGCGTCGACGTGGCGCTCGCGACGGAGCGGACGTGATGTGGCTCGCCCCAGTGGTCGAACCATCCATTCCAGTACTCGGCGACGACGAACGGCTCCTCGGGTCGGCGGTCCGCCTGCAGCCGCCGCGCCGCCGCCGGCCGGGAGCCCATCGTGACGGCGGCGAGGGTCCCCGGGACGCTCCCGCCGTCGAGCATGAGGTCCGTGGGGCCGTCGGCCGTGAAGAGCAACTCGTCGATCCCGCGTGACACGAGGGCCTCGCGGTTCCAGAGCAGGTAGGCATGGTCGTCGCCGTAGCTGCCGAACTCGTTCTCGACCTGGAGTGCGACGACGGGGCCGCCACGGTTCGCCTGCAGGTCCCGCACCCGGGGGACCAGCTCGTCGAACCACGACCCGACCGGGCCCGTGAAACCCGGGTCGGAGCTGCGGAGCGCGACCCCGCGGGCGGTGAGCCAGCTCGGGAGGCCCCCGTTCGACCACTCGGCGCAGATGTACGGTCCGGGGCGGACGATGGCGTCGAGGCCTTCCTCGCCGACGACGGTCAGGAACCGCTCGAGGTCCCGCCAACCGTCGAACCGGGGAGCGCGCTGCTCGTGCGGCTGGTGGAAGTTCCAGGGCACGTACGTGTCCACCGTGTTGAGCCCGAGGTCTGCGAGCCGCCGGACACGGTCCCGCCACAGGTCGGGATGGACGCGGAAGTAGTGGAGGGCTCCCGAGAGGATCCGGTGGGGTGCGCCCTCGCGGTACAGGCGGCGGTCCGCCCACGTGAGGGTCGCTCCGGATTGGATCGTCGTCCCACTGGTCCTCGTCGGATCCGCGTCCGGGATCATCGATCCGGTCGGTTCGAGCAGGGTCGAGCGCACCGGCGCGACGCCGGTCGAGGGCAGATCCGTCACGCCGCGATCGTATGTTATCGATGCCATCTCTGCCAACATCGGCGGGAACGGCTCGCCGAGCAGCGGTCGCGATGGCATCGATGCCGACCGCACTGCCACAGTAGGCACATGACCGAGACCGACATCCACGCCGTCCGCGGTCCGAGCATGACCGATGTCGCGCGGGCCGCCGGGGTGTCCGCGCAGACCGTCTCGCGGACCCTGCGCGACTCCCCGAACGTCAACCCCGAGACGCGTCGACGCGTCCTCCTGGCGGTCGAGCAGCTGGGGTACCGACTGAACAACGCGGCCCGGATGCTGTCGTCCGGCCGGTCCCGCACGCTCGGACTCGTGCTGCTGCAGTCCGGCGGGTACTACTCGCGCTCGGCGGTGACGGCGGGTGTCGAGTCGGCGGCCGAGGCCGCCGGACTCGCCGTGAGCATCGCGACCATCGCGTCCCTCGACACGGGCCAGATGGAGCGGTCCTTGTCGAAGCTCGCCGACCAGGGGGTCGAGGGCATCGTCATCGCGGTCCCGCTCATCTCGGTCACCCGCAAGATGGAGGAGATCACCCGCGAGATCCCCACCGTCACCGTCGACGGTTCCCGCACGGCCGGCGCCGCCGTGGTCGGGATCGACCAGCGGGCCGCCGGGCGGCTCGCGACGGAGCACCTGCTGACACTCGGGCACGGTCAGGTGTGGCACGTGGGCGGACCGGACGAGTGGATCGAGGCCCGACAGCGTCGGCAGGGCTGGGAGGACGCCCTGGTGGCCGTGGGGATCGAACCGCCGCCGCCGCTCGAAGGGGACTGGTCGCCTGCCTCGGGTCACCGGCAGGGGCAGATCCTCGCCATGATCCCCGACGTGTCCGCGGTGTTCGTCGCGAGTGACGAGATGGCCTTCGGGGTCATCCGCGCCCTGCGCGAGCACGGGCGGCGGGTGCCCGACGACGTCTCGATCGTGAGCGTCGACGACATCGCGCTCGCGGCCTACTGCTCGCCGCCGCTCACCACGGTCCGGCAGGACTTCCACCGTGTCGGTGCGGCCGCCGTCGACCTGTTGCTCGCGCCCGGTGCCAGCCGTCCGCTGACCGACGACGGGGCTCCGGAGCTCGTCGTCCGGGCCACGACCGCCGCTCCCGCCGTTCGCTGAGTCGAGGGAGCGGCCGGCCGGGCGAGCGCCGTGCCGTTTGTTTCCGGCTCATGAACCTGCTTGCGCGTCCGTGTTATCGATGCCACAGTGTTGACATCGGCGAACCAGGAGCACCCCGACCGGCACGCGGACGACGACGACGCCGATCCGTGCCCGGGCTGGCGGACCGGAACCACCACCCCCACTTCGACCCGTCCGGGCAACGCGCCCACGGAAGGACCCACAACGATGAAGAGACCGCTCGTCATGATCGGGGCCGCCGTCGCGGCGCTCGGACTGCTCGCCGGCTGCTCGACGACGAACTCCGGCTCGTCGTCCAGCGGCTCCACCACGCTGGACTTCGCCGCGCTCCAGGGCGGCTACGGCACCGCGATGTACCACAAGGTCATCGACGCGTACGAGAAGCTCCACCCCAGCGTCCACATCAAGCTCACGCTGTCGAAGGACATCGAGGACGAGATCACCCCGCAGATGAAGGCCGGGAACTACCCGGACCTCGTCGAGCTCGGCGAGGGACGCGCGGCCGGCCTCACCGAGACGATGGTCAAGGACAAGGCGCTCGAGGACCTCACCCCGGTGCTCAAGGAGAAGATCCCGGGTCAGGGCGGCACGGTCTCATCACAGTTGACCGGGGGCATCGTCGGCAACCTGGCGACCAACCCGTACGGCACCGACAAGACCTACCTGATGCCCGTCTACTACGCGCCGACCGGCCTGGTGTACGACAAGCACCTGTTCGCCGAGAAGGGCTGGGCGGTCCCGACGACCTGGAAGCAGATGTTCCAGCTCGGCGACGAGGCCAAGGCGCAGGGCATGTCGCTGTTCACCTACCCGACGACCGGCTACCTCGACTCGTTCTTCTACGCGCTCACGGCTGACGTCGGTGGCAAGGCGTTCTACGACGACGTCATGAACTACAAGCCCGGGATCTGGGAGACCGCGAAGGGCAAGAAGGTCCTCGACATCGCGACGAAGCTGCTGAGCTACGCCGCCCCGACCACCGTCGGCTACGCGAACGAGCAGGACTACCTGAAGAACCAGCAGAGCGTCATGGACGACAAGGCGCTCTTCATGCCGAACGGGACGTGGGTCTCGACGGAGATGGCGAGCGCACCGCGGGCCTCCGGGTTCGAGTGGGGACTCATGCCGCTGCCGGCCGTCTCCGCCGGTGACGAACGGTACATCGCGACGCAGACCGAGGCCGTGTGGGTGCCGAGCGCGGCGAAGCACAAGGACGCGGCGAAGGACTTCATCGCGTTCATGTACTCGAAGAAGGCCGCCAAGCTGTTCGCCGCCTCCGGGGCGATCCAGCCCATCAAGGGCGTGTCCTCGCTCCTGACCGGCGACAACAAGTCGTTCTACAAGGTCTACGACGAGTCGGGCGTCAAGCCGATCGTCGGCGGCTTCGCCAGTACCGGGACGGTCCAGGGCGTCAGCATCCAGGACACCCTCTTCGGCACCGCCAACAGCATCATCACCGGCGACAAGACCGAGGCCCAGTGGCGGAGCGCCCTGAACGCCGCGAGCAACAAGCTCCACGCTGCGAAGGACTGACCGGAAGCATCGGACACCCGCCCCGGCGGTCCCGCTGATCCCGGGACCGCCGGGCCCCACGAGGGACCACACGAGGAACCAAGCGAAGGACGTCAATCGTGACCTCAACCTCCACACCGCCGGCACCGACCACGGTCGCCGGTACCCCGGCACCGGTCGCGCCCTCCCGTGAGCGCCGGATCCGGCGGATCCAGCCGGGCGTCGCACGCCAAGGGAGCGGTGGCCGTCGCGGCGGTCGGGGCTTCGTCATCGCCTGCCTCGCCCCGGCGCTCGTCCTGTTCGCCGTGTTCATGGTGTGGCCGACGATCAGCGTGTTCCGCATGTCGTTGTTCACCTGGAGCGGTTTCTCGCCGACCGCGCAGTTCGTCGGGCTCCAGAACTTCGAGGCGCTGTTCCAGGACCAGCAGTTCATCCGGGCGTTCGAGAACACGGTCGCGCTGCTCGTCGTCGTCACCGTCGTCACCATGGGGATGGCACTGTTCCTGGCGGCGATCATGACCCGGCAGTCGCTCCGCGCGAAGAACCTTTACCGGTTCATCCTCTACATCCCGAACATCCTGTCGGTCGTCGTGATCGCGGCGATCTTCTCCGCGATCTACGACCAGGACAACGGGCTCATCAACGGCTCGCTCCACCTGCTGTCGCTCGACGGGCTCCGTCAGGTCTGGCTCGGCGACCAGCACATCGTCGTCTACTCCGTCGGCATCGCCATGGTCTGGCAGTCGCTCGGCTACTACATGGTCATGTACATGTCGAGCATGGCGAGCGTCCCCGAGGAGCTCTACGAGGCCTCGTCGCTCGACGGCGCGAGCAACGGTCGCCAGTTCTTCACGATCACGCTGCCGCTCATCTGGCAGAACCTCCGCACCACGCTGACCTTCTTCATCATGAGCGCGGTCAACCTCAGCTTCGTCCTCGTGCACGCGATGACCGGCGGTGGGCCCGACGGCTCGAGCGAGGTGCTCCTGTCCTACATGTACAAGCAGGCCTACACGAACGGGTCATACGGCTACGGGATGGCGATCGGGGTCGTCATCTTCGCGTTCTCGTTCCTCGTCTCGCTCCTGGTGAGCCGGGCCACCAAGCGCGAGCCGCTGCAGTTCTGAGGAGTCGACCATGACCACCATCACCACTCGCCGCCCCCGCGTCGGCCGCACCCTCACCTACGTCCTCGTCATCATCGCCTCGCTCGCCACCGCGGTCCCGGTCGCGTGGGTGATCTTCGCGTCCGTCAAGAAGAAGAGCGAGTTCTACGGCAGCCCATGGGCGCTGCCGCAGGGTTTCCACTGGCAGAACTACGTCGCCGCGTTCGTCGACGCCCAGATGGGCCAGTACTTCCTGACGAGCGTGCTCGTGACGCTGCTCGGGCTCGCTTTCGTCCTCGCGGTCTCGATTCCCGCCGCCTACGTCATCGCGCGCTACGAGTTCCCGGGCAAGCGGATCATCGAACTCGCGCTGCTCGCGGGCCTGTTCGTCAACGTCAACTACATCGTCGTGCCGATCTTCCTCATGCTCGTCGGCTGGGACCGGGCGATCAGCTCGATCGCGCCGAACGGGCTGTTCCTCAACGACCCCGTGATGCTCTCCCTCGTCTACGCGGCGACGAGCATCCCGTTCACGATCTACCTGCTCACCGCGTTCTTCCGCACGATCCCGGTGGACTACGAGGAGGCCGCGTCGCTCGACGGCGCGAGCCGGTTCGGCGTGATGACCCGGATCATGCTCCCGATGGCGCGCCCCGCGGTGACCACCGTGATCCTGTTCAACTTCCTCGCCTACTGGAACGACTTCATCATCTCGATGACCCTGCTGACCGGGTCGCACAAGACGGTCCAGGTCGGTCTCCTCAACCTGATGACCGCCGAGAAGGCCGCCGCCGATTACGGACGTCTCTACGCCGGCATGGTCATCGTCATCGTCCCCGTGCTCATCGTGTACGCGCTCATCCAACGTCGGCTCATCGAGGGCATGGCGTCCGGCGGGGTCAAGGGATGAGCGCGGCAGTGTTCGACGTCATGAAGGGATCCGGACAGTGAAGGAATCGACCGCAGCGGCACTCGTGATCGTGGCCCGCGTCGTGGCGGTGCTCGTCTGCGTCGTCCTCGTCGTGGTCGCGCGGACCCACGTCGGCTGGCCGAGTCTGCTGCTCATGCTCGTCGGGCTCGCCGGACTCATCGCCGTGCTCTGGAGCTACAACCGGCGGTTCCGGTGAGCGGAGCAGCGGCCGGGAGTCCCGGAGCGGCCGCCACGAGTGCCGTCACCCCACTGGATCCCGCGTTGGCGGCGATGGTCGCAGTGCGCCCCTCCCAGCGGCAGTTGGCCTGGCAGGCGATGGAGTTCACCGCGTTCGTCCACTTCGGCATGAACACGATGACCGACCGTGAATGGGGTGCGGGACACGAGGACCCGGCGCTCTTCGATCCCGAGGGCGTCGACACGGACCAGTGGATGGCGGCGGTCGCGAGCGCCGGCATGACCGGGGTGATCCTGACCGCCAAGCACCACGACGGCTTCTGTCTGTGGCCGAGCGCCGTGACCCCCCACTCCGTGGCCGCATCGCCCTGGCGCGGGGGGCACGGGGACCTGGTCGGCGAGGTCGCGGACGCCGCCCGGCGCCACGGTCTCCGGTTCGGCGTCTACCTGTCGCCGTGGGACCGGACCGAGGCGTCCTACGGTTCGGGCCGCGCGTACGACGACTTCTACGTGGCCCAGCTCACGGAGCTGCTCACCGGGTACGGCGACGTGTTCTCGGTGTGGTTCGACGGTGCCAACGGCGAGGGACCGAACGGTCGACGCCAGGTGTACGACTGGGACCGCTACTACGCCGTCATCCGCGAACTCCAACCGGGCGCGGTCATCAACGTCTGCGGCCCGGACGTCCGCTGGTGTGGGAACGAGGCCGGGCACACCCGCGCCGACGAGTGGAGCGTCGTGCCGCGTGGGCTGCAGGACGCCGAGCGCGTCGCCGAACGATCCCAGCAGGTTGACGACGGCACCTTCACCACGCTGGTGCGGAGCGACGAGGAGGATCTGGGCAGCCGAGCCGCCCTCGCCGGGCACGAGGACGACCTGGTCTGGTACCCGGCCGAGGTGAACACGTCGATCCGCCCCGGTTGGTTCCACCACCCGGCCGAGGACGACGCGGTCCGCAGCGTCGACGAGCTGTTCGCGATCCACCGGTCGGCGGTGGGCGGCAACGCGGGGTTCCTGCTGAACGTCCCGCCGACACGAGCCGGTCGGATCGCGGAGCCCGACGTCGCGGTGCTCGCCGAGCTCGGCGAACGGATCGCGGACCAGCGTCGGCGCGTCGTCGAGGCGGACGTCGAGCCGTCGAGCGGTGTGGTCCGAACTGGCGGCGATGGCTGGCCGCGCCCCGACATCGGCTCGCCCGGCGGTCCGGCGCTCGACCTCGCGAACGGCACCGGTCGGTGGGAGCCCGAGCCGGGCGATGCGTCGCCGCACCTCACCCTGCGACTGGCCGAGCCGACGGTCGTCGAGGCCGTCGTCATCAAGGAGGAGATCGCCGTCGGGCAGCGCATCGAGCGCGCTGTCGTGACGGCGGCCCTTCGGGGTGCACTCGTCCTGCGCGCTGAGTTCGGTGCGGTCGGCTACCAGCGCATCGTCCCGCTCGCCCCCGAACTCGTCGACACCGTGACGATCGAGATCCGGCTCGCCCGCGCCGTCCCGGTGATCGCGGGCGTCGCAGTGGTCAGGGCGGCGGTGGCACCCGGCGGATGAGCGGGGCGTGTGCCCGCGAGGGTGGTGTCCAGCGCCCCGGGTCCTGAGGTGGCTGGCAGGCAGCGCGGAGTGCGATGAGCAGGAGTTCCGAGCCCGAGGAGATGCATCGTGCCCCTGAACCCAGCCGTCGCGAACCGCTCGACCGGTGTCGTGCCTCCCGGTCGGCCCGGCGGGTTCGCGCTCGCCCTGCTCGACCGCGGTGCCGACCTCCTGCAGACCACCGCGCCGCTGGCGGGGTTCGACGTCTACGTCGTCGGCTTCCACTGCGTCAAGGGCGAGCCGGACCTGCAGATGGAGGCGCACCACTTCTGCAAGGTGGTGAACGCGGACATGCTGCAGTGCGTGCTCTTCGACGGCAACACGCGCGACGCCAACCTGATCGGCATCGAGTACATCCTCTCCGAGGCCCTGTACGGGACGCTTCCGGAGGAGGAACGGGCCGCGTGGCACCCGCACAACCACGAGGTGTTCTCCGGTGAGCTCGTCGCGCCCGGACTCCCGGTCGCCGTCGAGACGGAGCTGATGGGGCACCTCGTGAACTCGTACGGCAAGACCTGGCACACCTGGCACAGCACGCCGATGGGGGAGCACCCGGCGCAGGCGTTGCCCCTCGGCGACCCGATGCTCATGTGGTCGTTCAACCGCGAGGGCGAGGTCGACGAGGCCCTGCGTCGGGACCGCAACGCCGCGATGCACACGGACCCCGAGCCGCGGAAGGCATCCCGGGCGAAGCACCTCGACCGGGCGCATCCGCAGCAGGGGGTCGGGACGATGCGCGACGCCTTCAGCGGGACGAGTCCGACCCCCGGCGTGGTCGATGCCCAGGACGGGCGCCCCTGACCCGCTGGCCGCGCTGCCCCTGCTGCGCCGGTGTGGCGAGGAGCAACGACGTCACCGACCGCGGCATGTCCGCCTGCGTGCCCTGGCTCACCGACGTGTCGTTCTCCAGGCCACACCCGCGGACCGCATCACCGGCGGGAGCGCCCGGTGCAGAACCGGACCGTCGTGTCGTCCACGCGACTGGTGACGATGACCGTCGGGGCAACGACGTGGGTGACGTGGCCGGGCTCATGATGTGCCGGAGCGCGTCGCCCGCTGGGGCCGGGGCGCGTTCGTCGGGGGTGGCCCGGCTCGGTGACCGTCACTCGTCGCGCAACACCCCGGCCCCGCGGTAGTTCCCGAGTCCGAGGAACGTTTCGACCCGCTGCACGCCGGGGATCTGCCAGATCCGAACGAGGAGGACCTCCTGCAGGTGAGCGTGGTCACGCAGGCGGAACTTGGCGATGAGGTCCCACTGGCCCGTGACGATGTCGAGGTCCTCGAGCTCCGGCATCTCGACGAGGCGCTCGATGATCGCACCGAGGTCGGCACCGGCGGCGGCGGTCATCGGGATGTGCACTGACATGGAGTAGCCGAGGGTCGCCCAGTCGATGTCGAGCGTGTAGGCGCGGATGACGCCGAGGCGTTCCAGTCGGGCGATCCGCTCGCCGATCGCGGGGGCGGAGAGCGCGACCTCGCGGGACAGGGCGCGCTGGGAGCGCCGCGAATCGTCGGCGAGCGCCCGGAGGAGGGCGTGGTCGAGCTCGTCGAGCGGGACCTTCGCCGTCGGGCGCTGGATGAGCTGCGCGAGCTTCGAGCCGGCGGGGGCCTCGTCGTCGTCCGGGCCGGTCGCTTCGGTGCTCGAGGTGCTCATCCGCTCTCTTCTCCTCGCGTCCCCCGGCAGCCTAACCGGGGAGACCGGCAGCCTAGCCGGGGCGCACTGCGGCCCGGCCGGGGACCCTGGCAGCCCGACCGGTGCGCCCGAAGCCCCGTCCGGCCCCGGACCCCGATCCCCACGGTCACCGCGCGCTGACCGACCGGGCGTCGATGGCGGCCCCGATCCGGTCGATCGCCTCGACGACCGCGTCGACGCCGTTGGCGATCGAGATCCGGACGTGCCCCTCGCCACCGCTGCCGAAGGCGGTGCCGGGGGCGACGGCGACGCCCGCGTCCGCGACGAGTGCGCGCGCGAACGCGTCGCTCCGAAGGCCGGACGCCGACACGTCGACCCAGAGGTAGAACGCCCCCTCCGGCCGGAACGCGGGGATGCCGCGTTCCTCGAGCGCGGCGAGCGCGGTGTCCCGTCGCGTCCGGTAGGCGGCGCGCATCGTCGTGACCACGTCCTGCGGACCGGTCACGGCCTCCAGGGCGGCGTACTGCGTCGGCATCGCGACGCACGACAGCATCGCCTCGTGCGCGTTCGACAGCGTCGAGACGACCGCCTGCGGCAGGGCGAGGTACCCGATGCGCCATCCGGTCATCGCGTACGTCTTCGAGAAGCTGTAGACCGATATCACGGAGTCGGTCTCGTCGAACACCGCGGTGGAGACGTGCGGGCGGTCGAAGGTGAGCTCGTCGTAGCACTCATCCGAGACGATCCAGAGACCGTGGCCGTTCGCCCAGGCGACCACCTCGGCGAGCCGATCGGCGTCGAACACGGAGCCGAGCGGGTTCGAGGGTGCGTTCAGCACGATCGCCCTGGTCCGCGGCGTGACCCGCGCCTCCAGGTCGGCGACGGTGGGCAGGTAGTCGTCCTCGGCGCGCAGCCGGTAGCCGACGCTCGTCGCGCGGAGGAGCCGGCACATCATCTGGTAGTTCGGCCACCCGGGGCTCGGGACGAGGACCTCGTCGCCCGGGTCGACCAGCCCGACGAGTGCCACGTAGATGCCCTGCACCGCGCCGGACGTGACGAGCACCTGCTCGGCGCGGGTCTCGAACCCGTTCCGCGTCCGGATCTTCTCGGCGAGCGCCTCGCGCAGCTGCGGGATCCCCGGCGTGACCGAGTACTTGGTGGCACCGGCGGCGGCGGCGCGGGCGGCGGCCTCCACGACGTTCGGTGGTGTGGGGAAGTCGGGCTCGCCGAGCTCGAGTCGGATGGTGTCCGGTCGGGCGAGCGCGAGGTCCATGATCTCGCGGATCCCCGATCTGGGCATGGTGCTGGTGCTGGCTGGGATCTGCATGGGCGGAGCGCTGTTCCTTCGGTCGGTTCGTCGCGGGGAGCGAGTCAGGAGGCCGACCCGACCGGGCGGGCCGCACGGCGTGCTCGTGCCTTCGCCAGGGCCGTGTCGGTGGTCGGTGCGGCGGCGAGCAGTTCCTTCGTGTACTCGTGCTGGGGCGCCCGGTAGATGGACGTCTTGTCGGCGACCTCCACGATCTCACCGTGCCGCATGACGACGACCGTGTCGCTCATGTACCGCACGACGTGGAGGTCGTGGCTGATGAACAGGTACGCCAGCCCGTGCTCAGCCTGCAGACGCTTCAGCAGTTCGAGGATCTGCGCGCGGATCGAGACGTCGAGGGCGCTCGTCGGCTCGTCGGCGATGATCAGCTGCGGCGAGCTGGCGAGGGCGCGTGCGATGTTCACGCGTTGGCGCTGCCCGCCGGAGAGCTGCATCGGCCGACGCCGGGCGTGGGACGCGGGCAGCCCGACGTCCTCGAGGAGCTCGGACACGCGGTCGGCGATCCGGGCGCGCGGGACGATGCCGTGGACGACCAGCGGTTCCGCGAGGATCGCACCGATCGTCCGCCTCGGGTTCAGGGAACTGAGCGAGTCCTGGAACACCATCTGCACGCTGCGGCGGAGTTCCGCGAGCGACTCCGCGCTCTGGTCCACGGTCCTGCCGCCCAGGACGATGCGGCCGGACGTCGGTCGTTCCAGGCCGACGATCGTCCGCGCCACGGTGGACTTCCCGCTGCCCGACTGGCCGACGATGCCCACGGTGGTCCCGGCCTCCACGGACAGTGAGACGCCCCGGACCGCCTGCACCCCCTCGCCGCGCCGGAACAGGCCGCGGGGCGTGAAGGTGACGACGAGGTCGTCGACCCGGAGCAGTGGGTCGCTCATCAGGCGTCCTCTCGTTCGAGTGCCCGCACCGTGTCGAGCAGTGCGCGGGTGTACGGGTGCTGCGGCCTCGAGAACACGTCGTCGACCTCGCCCTGTTCGACGATCTCGCCGTACCGCATCACCGCGGTGACGTCGGACAGGCCGGCGACGACGCTGAGGTCGTGGCTGACGAGCATGAGTGCGAGGCCGAGTTCCGCGCTGAGGTCCTGGAGGAGTTCCAGCACCTGGGCCTGCACACTCACGTCGAGCGCCGTGGTCGGTTCGTCCGCCAGGAGCAGCACGGGGTTGCAGGAGATCGCCATCGCGATCACCACCCGCTGGCGCATCCCGCCGGAGAACTCGTGCGGGTACGCGGTCAGCTTCGCCCGCGCCGACTGGATCCCGACCCGCTCGAGCAGGTCGACCGCACGGTCGTCCGCTGCTGCCCCGGAGAGTCCGAGGTGCAGCCGGAGCGACTCGCGGAGCTGCGAGCCGATCGTCCGCGTCGGGTTCAGGGCGCCGAGCGGGTCCTGGTAGACGAGACCGATCTCCCGCCCGCGGATCGGCCGCATGGCCCGGTCGCCGAGCGTGACGAGGTCGCGACCGCGGAACAGGATCTGCCCGGTGACCCGGGTGCCGCGGGGGAGCAGGCCCAGGATCGCGAGGCACACCGTGCTCTTGCCGGAACCCGACTCGCCGACGAGTCCGAGCGTCTGGCCCGGGAACAGGTCGAAGTCGATCCCCGCCACCGCTGCGTTCCCCTCGGCGGTCCCGGGGAACACGACGCGCAGATCGCGGACGGACAGCAGGGGCTCGGTGTCGCTCATGCGCGCACGGAGTCGAGCGCGAGCTCGTCGCGGACCACCGCGCCGGCCTTGGCGACGAGCAGCACGTCCCGGATCGCCCCGATGTCCGCCGTGGGATCGCCCTCGACGAGGAGCAGGTCGGCGGTCTTGCCGACCTCGATGGTGCCGAGGGTGTCGAGCACGTCGAAGTTCTCGGCAGAGGTCAGGGTCGCGGCGACGAGCGCCTGCACGGGGGTCATCCCGTACTCCACCATGAGCCCGAGCTCGACCGGCACCTCGGTGTGCGGGTTGTGGGGCGTCCCCGCGTCGGTCCCGCACGCGACTCGGACACCGGCCTCGACCATCGCCCGGAACCCTGCGACCGATGCGTCGGACTCCATCCGTGCTTTCCGGTACACCGATGCGGAGACGGTCTCGGGGTTCGTGACGATCCGGTTCACGGCCACCAGGGTCGGGACGATGATCGTGCCGCGCTCCAGGGCGAGCTCGATCGCCTCGTCGTCGAAGAAGCAGGCGTGTTCGATCGAGTCGAGTCCCGCCCGGATCGCGTTCTTGACGCCGGGGCCGCCGATCGCGTGGCTCGTGATCCGCTTGCCGGCGTTGTGCGCCTCGTCCACCGCCGCACGCAGCTCGTCGACGTGGAGTGCCGTCTGCAGCGGCGTGACGCCCTCGGTGAGCACCCCACCGGTGGCCATGATCTTGATGAAGTCGGCTCCGGCGTGCAGCTCGGCCCGCGTCGCCTGCGCGACACCCCACGGGCCGTCAGCCTGACGTCCGATGGAGTGCCCGTGGCCACCGGTCATCGTGATCACCCGGCCCGCGGCCTTCACCCGCGGCCCCGGAACGTAGCCCGACGCCACGATGTCGCGCAGCTCGATCGCGATCCCGTCGATGGACCCGCAGTCGCGCACGTTGGTGACGCCGGTCTGCAGCGTCTCGGCGAGGTTCACCACCGCCTGGACCGTGCCGTACGTCGAGGAGCCGGTCAGGGTGCCCCCGTCGTGGACGCCGTCGCCCATGAGGTGCACGTGGCCGTTGAACAGGCCCGGGAGGAGCGTGCGTCCCCGCCCGTCACGCACCACCCACCCGTCGCCGGGGGCGGGCGCCTGGTCGGCGGGGCCGACCCAGTCGATCGTGTCGTCCCGCACGAGGACGGATTGGTGCTCGACGACGCCGGCGGCGCGCGGGTCGAAGACGGTGACGTCGGAGACGAGGAGGTGGCTGGTCATGGCGGGTCCTTGCGGTCGAGGGCGGGTGGCGGTCACCGGTGCCGGTACGGGGCACGCGGGAAGTCGGCGACCTGGTCGGGGTCGTGTCCGTACAGGAGGCGCGCACCGCCGGCCTCCAGGTCGCGGAGGCGCGCGGCGCTGGCACGCGCCTGGTCCGGGTCGGCCATGGCCTCCCAGTTGTCGAGGTCGAGGTTGTCCTGCAGGTAGATCGCGTCACCGCAGATGACGAGGTCGCCCTCCTCGGGCAGGTGCACGATCACCGACTGGTGGCCGGGCGCGTGGCCGGACGTCACCACGATCTCGACGCCCGGCAGGACCTCGCCGCCGCCGTCCAGCAGCTCGTAGTGGAGCTCCGGGAGGTTCCAGTACTGGTTCGGGAAGCTCGGGTTGCCGAGGGCGTACGCGTGGTGTTCGCGCTGGGCGAGGAACGTCGCGTTGCGGAACTGGTGGTTGTTGCCGGCGTGGTCGAAGTGCAGGTGCGTGTTGATCACGACGTCGATCTGCTCCGGCTCGATGCCCAGTGCCCGGAGTCGCGCGCCGATGTCGTCCTCGGGCGCCATGACCGGCGTCAGCATGCGCGCGAAATCGGTTCCCGCCCAGGTGAGGTCCGGGTCGGTGACGTGGTCGCGGCTCATGCCGGTGTCGATGAGGAGCAGCCGTCCGTCGTCGAGTTCGACGAGGTACGACGACACCGGGATCGAGAATTTCTCGTCGTGCAGGTGGCCCGGTGTCACGACGCCGTGGGCGCACCAGCAGGTCCCGAGGGGGAGGATCACGAGGTTCATGCGACGGGCTCCGTGCTCGGCTGCAGGTCGGCCCGGGGCGCGGACAGGCGCTTGGCGAAGAAGTCCCCGAGGAAGTTGGCGATGAGGATCGTCAGCGTGATCGCGAGGCCCGGTGCTGCAGAGATCCACCACGCCTGGTCGAGGTACTGGGTGCCGGCCCCCAGGTCGGCTCCCCACTCCGGCGTCGGCGGGGCGACCCCGAACCCGAGGAAGTTGAGGGCGGCGGTGAGGAGGGTCGTCCACCCGATCGCGCTCGAGACGAGCACGACGACCTCGACCAGCACGACCGGGAGCACGTTGCGCATCATGACCCGCAGCGGCGACGCGCCGACGACGATCGACGCCGCGATGTACTCCTCGGACCGGATCCGCTGCGTCGAGCCGTACACGACGCGGGCGAACACGGGGATGAACGAGACCCCGACCGCGAGGATCGTGCTCGGGACGCCCGTGCCGCCGATCGTGATGATGATGAGCGCGAGGAGCAGGCCCGGGAACGCGAGCAACACGTCCATGACCCGCATCGAGATCCCGCCCCGGATCCCCCCGACGTATCCCGCGAAGAGCCCGATGGGGACCCCGACGACCGCGGCGAGCAGGGTGGAGAGCGCGGCCATCAGCAGGGTCAGCCGTCCGCCCCACAGCGTGCGCGACAGGACGTCGCGACCGAGGTGGTCGATGCCGAACGGATGCGCCAGGGTCGGTGCGCTCCGCGCCAGCCCCACCGCGGTCGTCGGGGACGCCGCCGCGAGGACCGGGGCGAGGAGCACGAGGAGCACGAGCAGCGCCGCCGCTCCGCAGACGACCGCGCCGCCGACGTCGACCCGTCGTGGCCGGGGCCGACCCGAGGTCGGGGTTGCCGCTTCCGTGACGTTCTCCACTGCTGACGTCGTCATGCCGTCCACGCCTTCCGGACACGCGGGTCGAGGAGGCCGTGGCTCACGTCGACGAGGATGTTGATCACGATGTAGCAGACGGCGATGAACAGGACGATGCCCTGGATGCTCGGGATGTCCTTGAGCTGGATCTGCGAGACGAGGTAGTTCCCGATCCCCGGCCGACCGAAGATCACCTCGGTGGCCACGGCGCCCGCGAGCAGGTTGCCGATCTGCAGGCCGATGATGGTGGTCACCGCCGAGATCGCGTTGCGGAACGCGTGCCGTGAGAGCAGCTGCCAGCTCGAGAGCCCCTTGCTCCGCGCCACGATGACGTAGGGCTGCTGGTACACGTCGATGAGCGCGCTCCGCAGCATCCGCGTGATGATCGCGGCGAACCCGAGTCCGAGCGACAGCGCGGGCAGGACGAGGGCCTGCGGACCGCCGACCCCGAGTGCGGGGAGCCACTGCAGCCGCACGGCGAACAGCAGGATGAGCAGCTGGGCCAACCAGAAGTACGGGACCGCGAGACCGAGCACCGAGAACCCGGTCGCCAGCCGGTCGCCGATCGACCCGGGCCAGAGGCCGCCGACGACGCCCGTCGGGATCCCGACCACGAGCGCGACGGCGAGCGCCGAGCCCGCGAGGACGAGCGTCGACGGGAGGCGGCTGCCGATCTGCGCCGCCACCGTGCCGTGCGACACGTAGGAGTACCCGAGGTCACCACGGAGGAGGCCGCCGACGTAGATCCCGAACTGTGCGATCCACGACCGGTCGAGGCCCATCTGGTGCCGCACCTGCGCCACCCGGGCGGGCGAGGCGTTCGTCCCCATGAGCACGATCTGCGCCGGGTCACCCGGGATCAGTCGCAGGATGAGGAACACCAGGACGACGACGCCGAAGAGCACCGGGATCGCGACGAGGACCCGTCGTCCGAGGAACTGCGCCATGTCAGCCCCGATCCCTCGCGTCCGGCGCGACGGACGCGACCGCCACGGCGCTCACTTGCCGACTCCGGCGTAGTAGGCGTCGCCGTCGGGCGTGGACGCCAGCCCCGTGATCCCGTTGGTGACGTAGATCGCCTTGAGGTCGTAGACCGGGATGAAGGCGGCCTGCTTGTTGATCTTCCTGAACACGGAGGCGAATGCGGCGTTCCGGGCGGTCGTGCTCGTGGTCGCGTCGGCCGCGTCGATCTGCTTGTCGAGCGACGCACTGCAGGAGTGGGACCAGTTGAACCCGCTCTTCACCTGCGCGCAGGTGAACACCGACTTGATCATGTTCGGGTCGAGGGACCAGAAGAACCAGCTGGCGGTGTTCGAGCCGCCGTTGTTGTACGTCTGTCCCACGGTCGGGAACGCCTGGTCGCTCAGCTTGGCCGTGATGCCCACCGACGCGAGTTGGGACTGGACGAGCGTCGACATGTCGTCGAAGCCGAAGTTCGCGATGTTGATCATCGAGATCGTCAGGGTCTTGCCGTGCTTCTGGCGCTTCCCGTCGACCATCTTCCAGCCGGCGCGGTCGAGCAGCTTGCCGGCCTTCTTCTGGTTGTACGAGAACGCGCTGCCCGCACTCGCGTACCCCGGGGTGGCGCGGGTGACCACGCTCGTCGCGAGCTTGAACTCACCGGCGAACAGCGTCGAGATGATCGACTTCCGGTCGATGGCGTGGGCGATCGCCTGGCGGACGAGCGGGTCGTTCGTCGGTGCCTTGTCGACGTTGAGGAGCCACCCGTAGGGCATCCCGGCCGCGGCGACGGTGGTGGTCCGCTTGCCGGCCTTCTTCGCGCTCGCCACGTCCTGCGGATCCAGTCCGTCGGCGACCTGCACCTCGCCCGTCTTCAGTGCGTTGTTCTGCGACGTCGGGCTCGTCAGGATGCGGAACGTCAGCGAGGACAGCTTCGCCGCCCCGGAGCCGAACCGCTTGGGACCCCAGTCGTACTTCGCGTTCCGCGTGAGCTTGACCGACGACCCGCTGGTGAAGCTCTGGAACGTGAAGGGCCCGGTGCCGACCGGGTGCTGCCCGTAGTCCGCCCCGTACTTCTTCAGCGCCGTCGGGGAGTCGATGCCGAACTGCTCACTCGCGACGAGCGTGTTGAACGCCGGGTAGGAGCTGGTGAAGTCGACCTTCACGGTGTACGGGTCGACGACCGTCGTGCCCTTGTACGGGCCGAGCGAGGTGACCGCGCTGGCCGACTTCGTCGCGGGGTCCGCGATGTGGTCGAAGGTGGCCTTGACGGCGTTCGCGTCGAACCGGGTGCCGTCCTGGAACGTCACGCCGTGCCGGAGGTGGAACGTGTACTCCGTGGCATCGGCGTTCGCCGTGTACGAGGTCGCCAGCCCGGGCTCGTACTTCTTCGAACCCGAGAACCGCCAGATCAGCGGGTCGAAGATCTGCGCGTCCACCTTGACCGAACCGACGAGGCCCGTCTGCCCGGGGTCGAGCGTGTCCGGGTTCTGGCTGAGCGCGACGGTGAGCGCCTTCGGCGTCTTCGACGAGGTGCTCGCGTTCGCGACGGCGGTGCCGCCCGCCGTCCAGCCGGCGAGCAGGGCACCGACGCCGAGGGCTGCGACGCCCATGCTCGCGATTCGCGCACCGCGTCGTTTCGAGGGGTGGGAGGACATGGGTGCTCCTTGAGGTCGGGTGGTGCTCAGCGGGAGGTGACGTTTCGTAAGCGAGTCAAGTCGGAGTAGTTGTGTTCGGCAAGTAGCAGCGCGTTTCGCTTTTCGAACGTTTTGTTTCCGGCGAATTACGCATTGCGATTGCTCAAGGCTGCACGCCCACGGACGCGAGCGGGATCCGGTAGACGCGGGAGGCGGTGCCGCAGAACAGCGCGAACTGCTCGTCGGCGCTCAGGTGCGCGGCTGCGCGGCGGTACTGGTCGAAGGCCTCGGCGTAGGTGATCCCGCGGATCCCGCCGACCGGGAAGTCGCTCGCGATCATGCTGCGGCCCCCGCCGAACCGGTCGAGGACGTGGCGGATCAGCGGTTCGGCGTGCGCGTATGTCGGTTCAGGGAGGTAGCCGTGCACCGACGAGACCTTGATCACCACGTTCGCGGCGGTCGCGAGCAGGGCGACGTCGTCCCGCCACCGCGCGAGGCCATCGGGGCTCTGGTCGATCGGGCTCGCGATGTGGTTGACCACGATCGTCAACGACGGGTACGCGGCCGCGAGCTCGACGACCTCGTCCGCCTGCCACGGGTAGATGAGGAGGTCGAGCGCCAGACCGAGTTCCGCGATCACCGGAAGGGCTGCCCGCCACGAGGGGCGTCGACTGATCTCCGCCTCCACCATCATCGTGTTCTCCGGGTCGGGGTTCCACGCGATCGTCTGCCGGATCGACACGACCCGTTCGAACGCGGCCTGCTCCCGGATGAGCTGCTCGGTGTCGGGTCGTTCGAACGGCACGGCGGCGACGTACCGGATCGCCAGGTTGTCGGACTTGTCGAGGGACTCCAGCCACCGCGTCTCGTTCACCGGGCTGTCCTCGGCGTCCCAGAGCGCCTCGATGTGCACCGACGCCACGACGTTCTGTCCGTCGATGTCGCGGCGGTAGTCGTCGAGCACGTAGTCGTGCTTGAGCGAGTCGAAGAGGCCCTTCGGACCGAAGCTCCCGCCGGGCATCAGCCACGGGTAGTGGTCCCCGGCGAGGTCCCACATGTGGAAGTGCGCGTCGATGACCGGACCGTCGTAGAGCGCCTGAGCGTCAGGCGTCACCGCGTTCTGCATTTTCATGGGGCAAGTATCGGGGCGCTACGGGATTCCAGCCGCAAGTCTTCACGCGCTGGAAACATGCCATCTGGAAAGCTGATGGCGTGACAGCGAGGACGATGCACAGCGCCGCGACGACGTCGGACGATCCGCTCTGGGGTCTGTGGTCGAACTACGCGAGCCCCCGGGTGGTCGGTTCGCTCGCGGCCTCCGGGGCCCCGTGGATCTGCGTCGACGAGCAGCACGGGTACCCGCCGGACGACCTCGCCGCGACGATCGGCGCCGGGCTCGCACGTGACGTCACGATGGTCGTCCGTGTCGCCTGGAACCGGCCGGAGCTGATCGGCCGCGCGCTCGACGCAGGCGCGAGCGCGATCATCGTCCCGATGGTGGAGGACCCGTCCCAGGCGCAGAGCGCGGCCCGTGCATGCCATTACCCGCCGCTCGGCGCGAGGAGCTTCGGGCCCGCCCGCCGTGCGTTCGGCGTGGACGCGGCGTACGGCGGACACGCACCCGAGGACGAGCCGCAGTGTCTCGTCATGGTGGAGTCCGCCGCCGCATTGACCCACGTCGAGGAGATCGCCCAGACGGAGGGCGTCGACGGGATCTTCGTCGGGCCGTTCGACCTCGCGCTGGCCCTCGGCGTCGCGCTCGACGACCTCCTCGCCGATCACTCGTCGTCCTCGCCGCTCGTCCGGATCGCCGCGGCCTGCCGTCGAGCGGGGATCCTCGCCGCGGCGTACGGCGGCACGCCCGAGCGGGCGCGGGTCCTCGCGGCCCACGGGTTCGGGCTCGTCGTCGCCGGGACGGACGACGGGATCCTCCGCGACGGCTGGGCCGGCATCCGCGCCGGACTCGCGGCCGGTGCGGAGTAGCGCGGAGCGACCGGCGCCCGCTGACGGTCCACACGGCCCCGACGCCCGGTGACCGCGTGCCGGGCGCTGGATGGTGCCGCCGCAGCCCGCTCGGTCGCCGCGTTCCACGTCACCCGTCGGCGGGCTGGGTCCGTGTCGACCCGCGGTCGGTAGCCTCGCGCGAGAACCACATCCGCCACCACGAGGAGCCCACCATGCCGAGCACCACCACGCTGTCCATCCCGGCCCGGGCACTGCTGCTCGGCGTGTTCACGGGCGCCCGGTCCGCCACGCCCCTCGCGGTCCTCGCGCTGCAGCACGATCGCCCCTCGCTCCAGGGCGCCTGGCAGCAGTGGCCCGTGTTCCGCTCGCCCGTCGGCCGAGGCGCCCTCGTCGCCTCGGCGGCCGGGGAACTGGTCGCCGACAAGCTCCCCGTCACGCCCAGTCGGCTGAAGCCCGGGGCGCTCCTCGGACGCGTCGCGGCCGGTGCGATCGCCGGGCTCGTCATCGGGAGCGTGGGCGGCAGCAGTGTGTCGCGCCTCCAGACCGCGGTGCTCGGTGGCGTCGGCGCGGTGATCGGGAGCTACGCGGGCTACCTCGGCCGCACGGCCCTCGGCTGGGTCAGCGGCCTGCCGGACCCGGTCGTCGCGCTCGTCGAGGACGCGATCACGGTCGCGGGGGCGACCGCGGTGGTCACCGCCGACTGACCGACGGACGGGAGGGGCGGGGCCAGCGGCTGCGCCCCTCCCGTCCGGCTCCGGTCGGCTGTGTCAGCGCGTGCGATCGCCGCCGACCGCCAGCGCCGCGACCCGCGCGACACCCGGCTCCGCTACGGTTCGCCCATGGCAGCAACGGCGCCCCCGCAGCGCACCGACCGGCGTGGCCTCGTCGCGTGGGCGCTCTGGGACTGGGGGTCGGCCGCCTTCAACGCCGTCGTCACGACGTTCGTCTTCAGCACCTACCTGGCCAGTCGCGCGTTCGTCGACCCCGCCCTCGTCGCGCACGAGCACGGTGCAGCCGGGCGGCGGGCGGTCGAGGCAGCCCTCGCCCACAACGCGACCGTGGTGTCGGTCGCGCTGACGATCGCCGGCGTCGTCGTCGCGCTCATCGCACCGGCGATCGGCCGGTTCGCCGACGCGTCCGGGCACCGGAAGCGGTCCGTGCTGCTCGCGACGATCGGCATCGTGCTGAGCATCGGGTGCATGGTGTTCGTCGCGCCCGCCCAGCCGTACCTCGTGCTCGGGGCGTCCCTCCTCGGCATCGGCACGGTCGCGTACGAGATCGCCAGCGTCGGCTACAACGCGATGCTCGGGCAGGTCGCCCCCGAGGGCCGGACCGGCCGGGTGTCCGGCATCGGCTGGGCCGCCGGGTACTTCGGGGGCATCGTGCTGCTCGTCGTCCTGCTCGTGCTGTGCATCCAGGACTTCGGCTCGCCCGACCGCGCGGGACTGCTCGGCCTGCCGTCGACCGTGGCGGGTGGGGAGTGGAGCGTCCGGGTCGCGATCGGCGTCGCCGCGCTGTGGCTCGCGGCCTCGTCGGTGCCGCTGTTCGTCGTCGTGCCCGAGGCCACCCGCGGACCGGCGCGGCGCAGCGGCGTCCTCACCGCCTACGCCGACCTCGGCCGCGACGTCGCCCGACTGTGGCGCGAGCGGCGCGACCTCCTCATGTTCCTCGTCGCGAGCGCCGTGTTCCGCGACGGCCTCGCCGCCGTGTTCACGTTCGGGGCGATCATCGCCGCGCAGGTGTTCGGGTTCTCGTCGTCCGAGGTCATCCTGTTCGCGATCGCGGCGAACGTCGTCGCGGGCATCGCCACCGTCGTGTCCGGACGGCTCGACGACCGCTTCGGCTCGCGCGCGCTCATCCTCGCCGCGCTCGTCGGACTCGTCGCGTGCGGCACGGGCGTCCTGTTCATCGGCACCGCGCAGCAGGGATTCTGGGTGCTCGGCCTCGCGCTGTGTCTGTTCGTCGGCCCGGTGCAGTCGTCGAGCCGCGCCTACCTCGCGCGCCTCGCGACCCCCGGGCGCGAGGGCGAGCTCTTCGGTCTGTACGCCACCACGGGCCGGGCGGCGAGCTTCCTGGCACCCGCGCTGTTCGGACTCGCCGTGACGATCGGCGGATCCACGCGATTCGGCATCCTCGGCATCGTCGCGGTGCTGCTCGCCGGGCTCGTGCTCATGCTCTTCGTCCGGGTGCAGCGCGCGCAGCCGGCATCCCTCGGGCGGGCCTGAGCCGCAGTCGGGTGGGAGGGGGCAGCACGCCTCCCCCTCCTCGCCGTCGCCTGAACGGCACGTACCCCGACCCGCACCTCTCCGGCGTAGCGTCGCGCTGTCCTGAGCCACGACGACGAGGAGTCGACCGGTGTCCGATGCGTTCCGGCCCCGCAACCCGACGGGCACCACGCTCCGTGCCGTCGCCGAGGTCGTCGCAGCGACCACGCCGACCGCCGTCCCCGACGACCTGCGCGTGACCGGCGTCGCCGTCGAGGACGGCGAGGTCCGCCCCGGGGACCTGTTCGTCGCGATGCCCGGTGCCCACACGCACGGCGTCCGGTTCGTCCCGGCCGCGTTGTCGGCGGGGGCCGTCGCGGTCCTCACCGACGCGGCGGGTGCCGAGGCGCTCGCGGCGTCGACCGTGCCGGTCCTCGTCGTGCCGTCACCCCGCGCCGTGCTCGGTCGGACGGCGGCGGTCGTGTTCGGGACGTCCGCGCCGTCCGCGACGCTGTTCGGCGTCACCGGCACGAACGGCAAGACGTCGAGCGTGTACCTGCTCGACGCGGTCATGCGCCGACTCGGGTGGCGGACCGCGCTGACCTCCACCGCCGAGCGCCACGTGGGCGACCGGGTGATCGCGAGCCGGCTGACGACCCCCGAGGCGAGCGAGCTCCACGGGTTCCTCGCCGCGGCCCTGGAGCACGGTGCCGACGGCGTCGCCCTCGAGATCAGCGCGCAGGCCCTGTCCCGCCACCGGGTGGACGGGGTCGTCGTCGACGTCGCCGGGTTCACGAACCTCAGCCACGACCACCTCGACGAGTACGCCGACCTCGACGCGTACCTGGCGGCCAAGGCGCTCCTGTTTCGCCCCGACCGATCGCGGCGCGCGGTCGTGTCGCTCGACTCGGCCGCCGGTGCGCGGATCGCGGCGTCCGCCGAGGTCCCCCTGACGACCATCACCTCGCGCCCGGACACGGCCGCCGACTGGCACGTCACCGTCCTCGAGCAGCGCCCGGACGCCACGCGGTTCCGGCTCGACGGCCCCGGGGGAGCGACCGTCACCACCGAGGTGCCCCTGCTCGGCGTGCACATGGCGGCGAACACGGGGCTCGCGATCGTCATGCTCGCCGCCTCGGGCGTGCCGTTCCCGGACCTCGTGCGCGCGGTCGGCGCTCGGCTCGACGTCGACGTCCCCGGGCGCATGGCGGACGCGTCCGCGGCCACCGGGCCCCGGGTCTTCGTCGACTTCGCGCACACCCCCGACGCGTTCGAGAAGAGCCTCATCGCGATGCGGGCGTTCACGGCCGGGCCGCTCGTCATGGTCGTCGGCGCCGACGGGGACAAGGACCCGACCAAGCGCGCGGGCATGGGCGAGGTCGGGGCCCGGCACGCCGACGTCGTCATCGTCGCGGACCACCACCCCCGGCACGAGGACCCGGACGCCATCCGCGCGGCGATCCTCGCCGGCGCGCGCGGGGCGGGCACCGACACGACCATCCTCGAGATCCCCGATCCGCCCAGCGCGATCCGCGCCGCCCTCCGCCACGCGGGAGCGGACGGGGCCGTGTACTGGGCCGGCCCCGGGCTGACCGACTACCGCATCATCGGCGACGCGCACGTCCCCTACTCGTCGTACGAGGACGCCGCGGTGGCGCTTGCCGAGGCCGGATGGGGCGTCGGCGTCGAGGCCTGAGGCGGCGGCGCGGCCCGCGCGGCCAGGACCGGGTCCGGGAGGCCCGGCAGCGGGTCCGGGAGGCCCGGCACCGCGTCCGACGTCGCCGACGTGCGCCGTGCCTCCCGGTCGGACCGCCGACCCTGGCAGTGCCGTCCCCCGGGCTCGCACCGGCATCCGCGTACCGTCCAGCGCGCCCCGAGATCCGGGGATCCGCGACGCTCGTGCGCGAGGCGCGGCAGGACGTGAGGAGCACGCTCATGAAGGCAGTCGTCTGGCACGGCATCGGCGACATCCGACTCGACGAGGTCCCCGAGCCGACGATCCAGGACCCGCACGACGCGATCGTCCGCGTCACCCGGAGCGCGATCTGCGGAACCGACCTGCACTTCGTCCGCGGGACGATGGCCCCGATGCAGGAGGGCACGATCCTCGGTCACGAGGCCGTGGGCGTCGTCACGCAGGTCGGCGACGCCGTCCGCGGATTCAGCGCAGGCGACCGCGTCGTCATCAACTCCACGATCTCGTGCGGCGCCTGTCGGTACTGCCGGATGGGCAAGACGGCGCAGTGCGACGTGGCGAACCCGAACGGGTCGCAGGCCGGCACGAGTTTCTTCGGTGGCCCGGTGTCGACCGGTCCCGTCGACGGACTCCAGGCCGAGTACGTGCGCGTCCCCTGGGCGCAGAACACCTTGCACGGGTTGCCCGAGAACGTGAGCGACGAGCAGGCGATCCTGCTGTCCGACATCTTCCCGACCGGGTGGTTCGGCGCCGAGCTGGCCGGTGTCAGCCGTGGTGACGTGGTCGTCGTGTTCGGAGCGGGCATCGTCGGGCAGTTCGCGATCGCCTCGGCGTTCAAGCAGGGCGCGGGTCGCGTGATCGTCGTGGACGGCCAGGAGACCCGGCTGGCCCAGGCCCTGGCGCAGCACGCCGAGGTCGTCGACTTCAACCGCGAGGACCCCGTCCAGGCGGTCATGGACCTGACGAACGGGATCGGTGCGGACTGCGTCATCGACGCGGTCGGGGTCGACGCCGAGCGCCCGAAGCAGGGACCCGCCGCGGTCTCCGCCGACGAGGCCGAGCAGTTCGACGCCGAGGTCGCCTCGATCGCTCCCGACGCGCAGCCTCGGGGCGACCAGTGGAAGCCGGGCGACGGACCCTCGCAGGTCGCGCGCTGGGCGGTGCAGGTCGTCGCGAAGTACGGCCGCATCGGGATCATCGGCGTGTACTCGCCGACCGTCGACGCCTACCCGATCGGCGAGGCCATGAACAAGAACCTCACGATCCGTGCGGGGAACTGCGATCACCACTCCGTCACACCGCCGCTCATCGACCTCGTCGCGAGCGGGCAGTTCGACCCGACGACCCTGATCACCCAGCACGAGGCCATGACGGACGCGATCGCGGCGTACGAGGCGTTCGACCGGCGCGAGGACGGCTGGACCAAGGTGGAACTGACGCTCGTCGGCTGACCGACGGTGTGTCGGCCGGGAGGCGCGGCACCGGACCCGACGCCGGGCCCGTGTGTCGTCCCTCCCGGCCGCGAACCGGGCCAGGATGGGAGCATGACCGACCAGCCGATCGCCGTGGTCGTCCTCGCCGCCGGGCAGGGCACCCGCATGAAGTCCGCGACCCCCAAGGTGCTCCACCGGCTCGCCGGACTCCCGCTCATCGCCCACGTGCTCCGGACCGCGGAGTCCCTCGCACCGGCGCACGTGGCGGTCGTCGTCCGGCACGAGCGCGAGCGCGTCGCGGCCGAGGTGACCGAGCGCATGCCGAACGCCCTCGTCGTCGACCAGGACGACGTCCCCGGCACCGGCCGTGCCGTCGAGGTGGCGGTCGCCGCGCTCCCGGCCGACTTCGACGGCGTCGTCGTCGTGCTCAGTGCGGACGTGCCGCTGCTCGACGCGGCGAGCGTCCGGGCCCTCGTGCAGCAGCACACCACCGCGGGCGACGCCGTGACCTTCGTCAGCGCGATCGCGCCCGACCCGACCGGGCTCGGACGGATCCTCCGCGACGAGCGGGGTGCGTTCACGGGGGTCGTCGAGCACAAGGACGCCACCGACGAGCAGCGCATGATCACCGAGGCGAACGCGGGCATCTACGCGTTCGACGTCGCGCAGCTCCGCGCCGTCCTGCCGTCGATCGGCACCGACAACGCGCAGGGCGAGAAGTACATCACCGACGCGCCCGCCCTCATCGCCGCCCGGGGTGGTCGCATCGACGTCCTCACCCTGTCCGACCCGTGGCTGGTCGCCGGCGTGAACGACCGCGCCCAGCTCGCCGACGCGGGGCGCGAGCTCAACGCCCGGATCGTCCGCGCGCACCAGCTCGCCGGCGTCACGATCAAGGACCCGGCGACGACGTGGATCGACCTCGACGTCACGATCGAGCCCGACGCCGAGATCCTGCCGGGCACGCAGCTCGAGGGGGCCACGGCGATCGCGGCCGGCGCGGTCGTCGGGCCGGACACGACGCTCCGTGACACCGAGGTCGGGCCCGGGGCGACCGTCGTCCGGACCGATGCGACGCTCGCGGTCGTCGGAGCGGGGGCGACCGTCGGGCCGTTCGCGTACCTCCGGGCCGGGACGTACCTCGGCGACGACGGCAAGATCGGCACCTTCGTCGAGACGAAGAACGCCCGCATCGGCCGCGGCAGCAAGGTGCCGCACCTGTCGTACATCGGGGACGCCGAGGTGGGCGAGGGCTCGAACATCGGCGCGAACACGATCACCGCGAACTACGACGGCGTGCACAAGCACCGCACCGAGGTGGGCTCCCACGTCCGCACCGGCTCGCACAACGTCTTCGTCGCCCCGGTTAGGATTGGGGACGGGGCGTACACGGGAGCGGGAACGACGGTCCGCAAGGACGTCCCCGCCGGCTCGCTCGCCATCAGCTACGCCCCGCAGCGCATCACCGAGGGCTGGGTCGAGGAACATCGGCCTGGAACCCCTGCTGCCGAGGCCGCTGCGGCCGCGGGGGCACGACGCGCGTCCGCCCCATCCCCCCAGAGCGCGACCCCGCGGGTCGAGGAGTGAGCACACAGGTGTCCGGAATCAAGATGACCGGCCAGAAGCGACTCGTGCTGGTGTCGGGCCGAGCGCATCCGGAGCTCGCCGAGTCGATCGCGGACGAACTCGGGCTCGACCTCGTCCCGACGGACGCCCGCACCTTCGCGAACGGCGAGCTCTACGCGCGCTTCGACGAGTCGGTCCGCGGCTGCGACGCGTTCGTCATCCAGTCGCACACCGCGCCCATCAACGAGTGGCTCATGGAGCAGCTCATCATCGTGGACGCGCTCAAGCGGGCCTCGGCCAAGCGGATCACGGTCGTCGCGCCGTTCTACCCGTACGCTCGTCAGGACAAGAAGGGCCGCGGGCGTGAGCCGATCTCGGCCCGCCTCGTCGCCGACCTGTTCAAGGCCGCCGGCGCCCACCGGATCATGAGCGTCGACCTGCACGCACCGCAGATCCAGGGCTTCTTCGACGGCCCGGTCGACCACCTGTTCGCGATGCCCGTGCTGCTCGAGCACTTCCGGCAGCTGCTCGACCCGGCGACGCTCACGGTCGTGTCGCCCGACATGGGCCGCGTCCGGGTCGCCGACATCTGGAGCGAGAAGCTCGGCGCGCCGCTGGCGATCATCCACAAGCGCCGTGATCCGCTCGTGCCGAACCAGGTCACGGTCCACGAGATCGTCGGGGACGTCTCGGGCCGCTGGTGCCTGCTCGTCGACGACCTCATCGACACCGGCCGGACGATCGCCAAGGCGGCCGAGGCCCTCAAGGCGAACGGGGCGGTCGGGGTCGTGGTCGCGGCCACGCACGCGGTGTTCTCCGACCCGGCGACCGAGCTGCTGCAGAGCGAGTTCATCGACCAGGTCGTCGTCACCGACACCCTCCCGCTCGCGCCCGACAAGCGCTGGGACCGCCTGACGATCCTGCCGATCGCGCCGCTCATCGCCCGCGCCATCCACGAGGTCTTCGACGACGGCTCCGTGACCTCGATGTTCGACGGCGCAGCGTAGCGGCGCATGCCCGACCACGACCCGGCCGCGCACCGCGCCCTGACCGCCCGACTCCGCGCGGCCGGCAGCGTGTTCGCCGAGGACGAGGCCACGGTCATCCTCGACGAGGCGGACGGCGACGCGGTCCGGCTGCGGACCCTGCTGCAACGGCGCCTCGCGGGCGAACCGCTCGAGGTCGTCGTCGGGTGGGCGTCGTTCTGCGGGCACCGGGTCCGGGTGGTGCCCGGCGTGTTCGTGCCCCGTCGGCGGACCGAGCTCGTCGTCGAGGAGGCCGCCCCGTTCCTCCAGGTCGGCGACAGCGTCGTGGACCTGTGCTGCGGCGTCGGCGCGATCAGCGTCGGCCTCATCGTGACGGTGGGGCTGCTGGACCTCGTCGCCGTGGACATCGACGCGGACGCGGTCGAGGTCGCGGCCGAGAACCTGGCCGGCCGTGCCGTGGCCGTCGTCGGCGACCTGTTCGAGCCGCTGCCGGACCGCCTCCGCGGCGCCGTCACGGTCGTGGCGGTGAACGCCCCCTACGTGCCGACGGACGCCATCGCGCTGATGCCGCCGGAGGCGCGTGAGCACGAGCGCCGCGTCGCGCTCGACGGCGGCGCCGACGGGCTGGACGTGCACCGGCGGATCGCCGCGGGCGTCGGCGAGTGGCTCCGCCCCGGCGGCGCCGTCGTCATCGAGGTGAGCGCAGAACAGGCAGACGCATCCGCCGCGCTCTTCACGGCCGCCGGCCTGGAGGCGCGGATCGCTCGAGACGAGGACCGTGACGCCACGGTCGTCGTCGCCGTCCGCCCCGCCTGACCCCACCCCCGCGAGATCGCAGTCGATGCCGTTCTCGGGGTCGCCTGAGCGGCAACGACTGCGATCTCGCGGGATGGGCCCGGGTCAGAAGAACGTCGGCTGCCGGCCCACGTAGTGCTCCTCGAGCGCGGCTGCCTCGTCGTCGGTCAGGTGGAGGTCGAGGGCAGCCGCGGCGTCCTCGATGTGGTGCACCTTGGTGGCGCCGACGATGGGCGCGTCCACGACCGGGTTGCGCAGCACCCACGCGAGCGCGACCTGCGCCATGCTGACCCCGCGCTCGTCGGCGATCCGCGCCACCGCGTCGACGATGCCCTCGTCCGAGTCGAGTCGGACGGGGTTCCCCTTCGGGTCGCGTTCCGGCTCGTCACCGGCGCGGGCGGTGTTCTGCTCGCTCCACGGGCGTGCCAGCTTGCCGGCCTGCAGGGGACCCCACGGGATCGACCCGACGCCCTGGTCCGCGAGGAGCCCGAACATCTCTCGCTCCTCCTCGCGCTGCACGAGGCTGTACTGGTTCTGCATGGACACGAATCGCGTCCACCCACCGAGGTCCGCTGCGGCCTGCAGCTTGGCGAACTGCCACGCCCACATGCTCGACGCACCGATGTAGCGCACCTTGCCCGCCTGGATGACGTCGTGCAGGGCCTCCATCGTCTCCTCGACGGGGGTGTCCGGGTCGAACCGGTGGATCTGGTACAGGTCGATCCAGTCGGTGCCGAGTCGCTGCAGGGACTTGTCGACCTGCTCCAGGATCGCCCGACGGCTCAGTCCGGACTCGCCGGGGCCCGGGCCCATCTCACCGAACACCTTCGTGGCCAGGACGACGTCCTCGCGGCGGGTGTACTCGCGGATCGCCGCGCCGGTGACCTCTTCCGAGCTGCCGCGCCCGTAGACGTTCGCGGTGTCCCAGAAGTCGATGCCGAGCTCCACCGCCCGCCGGAAGATCGGCTCCGCCGCGGCGGCGTCGAGCGTCCAGGTCTGCTGCTCGTTGCCGTTGCCGAAGCTCATGCAACCGAGGGTGATGCGGCTGACCCGCAGGCCGGTCGGTCCGAGGTGGGTGTACTCCATGCGGTCGTCTCCTGACGTCGTCGTCGTGCTCCCCTGTGTACACGCCGCACCCCTCCGCGAGATCGCAGTCGTCGCCGTTCTGCGGGCCTCCAGAGCGACGACGACTGCGATCTCGCGCAACGGGGCACGCCGCCCGCTCGTCGGGGCTGCGAGGATTGGCGCATGCGCGCAGTCCGGTACGACGCCTTCGGTGCCCAGCCCTCCGTCGTCGAGGTCGACGCCCCCGCCTGTCCGCCCGACGGCGTCGTCGTCCAGGTGGCGGCGACGGGCGTGTGCCGCAGCGACTGGCACGCATGGCGCGGACACGACGATTCGGTGCACCTGCCGCACGTCCCCGGGCACGAGTTCGCGGGCGTCGTGGCCCAGGTCGGTCCGGACGTCCACGAGCACCGCGTCGGTGACCGGGTGACCGCGCCGTTCGTGTTCGCCTGTGGCACGTGCGACGAGTGCCGCGCCGGGGCGACGCAGGTGTGCACACGGCAGGAGCAGCCGGGGTTCACGCTCCCGGGGTCGTTCGCCGAGCAGGTCGTGGTGCCGCACGCCGACCTCAACCTCGTGCCGCTGCCCGACGCGATCGGGTTCGTCGAGGCCGCGGGGCTCGGTTGCCGATTCGGCACGGCCTACCACGCCGTCCACGCGCGCGGGCGGGTCCAGACAGGGGAGTGGGTCGCCGTGTACGGCTGCGGCGGGGTCGGGCTGTCCACGATCGTCGTCGCGCTCGCGGCGGGGGCCCAGGTGATCGCGGTCGACGTCGCTCCCGCGGCGCTCGAACGGGCCCAGGCGCTCGGCGCCGTGACCGTGCCGAGCGGATCCGACGCCGTCGAGCGGGTGCGCGCGCTCGCCGGGGGCGGGGTCCACGTTTCCTTCGACGCGTTCGGCAGCCGGAGCACGTCGAACGCGGCGATCGAGAGCCTCCGCCCACGGGGGCGTCACGTCCAGGTCGGGCTGCTGCTCGGCGCCGAGGCCGAGCCCGCCGTCGCGATGGGCCGCGTCATCGCCCAGGAGCTCGAGCTGCTCGGGAGCCACGGGATCGCCGTCTCGGAGTACGCGGCCATGCTCGCCGCGGTCGTGTCGGGGCACCTGCGGCCGGACACCACGGTCGGCCGGACCATCGGGTTCGAGGAGCTGCCCGCCGCGCTCACCGGACTCGACGGACCCGCCGCGGTGCCGGGGATGACCGTGGCGGTGCTCTGACCCTGGCGGCCGGTGTCGTCGACACCCCGCTCACGCAGGCGCGTCGACGACGACGCCGCCAGCGGCGACCGCCAGGTCGGCGCCGAACACCACGCCGGGCGTCGCAGCGCCCGGTCGGCCCTCGCCCTGGAGGAGCCGTGTCGCGACCTCGACGGCGGCTGCGGTCGTGAACACGGACGCGTCACCGAGCCGTAGCCAGCCCTCGCGCACGCGGCCGTCCGGCCACTCGACCCGTGCGTGGCCCCACGACGACGCCCGAGGGCGAGGTCGGTCCTCGAAGCGGATCGCGGACAGGCGCCCGACGACGAAGCGCCGCACGGGGGCGATCCGGAACAGGGCGGTCGCGAGCGGGAGGACGGCGCGCACCGCGGGGTTCGCGGGGGCGAGGGCCGAGGCCGCGACCACGTCGTCCGCGTCGCTCGCGAGCCAGGCCGCGAGCAGTTCACCGCTCGCGCCACTGCCGGTGCCGACCCGGTCCCCGTCCGGCGTCGTGATGGTCCGGTAGTCCGTGACGACCCGTCGCGTGCGGACGAGTCGGCCGTCCTGGACCTGCGCTCCGCCGAAGGCCGCGACGTCGGCGATGGACTCCGCCAGGGCACTGCCGAGGGTCCCGGCTTCGGTCGCCACCGAGGCGATCGCGTCGACCCGGACGCGCCGCGGCCGGGGCTCGCCGTCGCACAGGCGCACGACGACGCTCTCGACCGCGACCACCCCGAACCCGGCGCCGGGCACGAGGACCTGTCCCGCGGCTGCCGCGCGACGGTCCTGCCGCAGGACGTCGTCGACCGCGGCGTACTCGTTCGACAGGTCGAGGTAGTGCGTGCCGTGTGGGAGCGCCCGGACGACCGGGAGCGCGGTCCGCGTGAAGGGGCCCACGGTGTTGACGACGACCCCGGGTCGTTCCCGTCCGATCGCCGCGAGGAGGTCGCTGAACCCGCCGACGACCATCCGGGGACTGCGCGCGGCCGAGCCCGGCCGCTCGGAGGCGACGGCGGACACGGCGTCCCGGACCTCCTCGAGCCGCGCTCGGTCCCGCGCTGCGAGCACCACGGGGACACCGCGGGCGTGGAGCTCCGCCGCGATCGCCCGTCCGGTGCGCCCGGTGGCCCCGAGGACCATGACCTCGTCGTGCATGTCGTGCTCCGCCCGTCCCGCGTGCCTCGATGACACGTCGTGTCGTCACGATACACGTGATGACACGACGTGTCGTGAGTAGGATCGACGGGTGGCTCGATGGGATCCGGATGCACGAGCGCGCCTCGAGCAGGCCGCGCTCGAGCTGTTCCGTGAGCAGGGGTTCGCCGCGACCACCGTCCCGCAGATCACCGCGCGCGCCGGCCTCACCACCCGGACGTTCTTCCGGCACTTCGCCGACAAGCGCGAGGTCCTGTTCGGGTTCGAGGACCAGTTCCCCGCGGTGGTGGCCGAGCTGCTCGCCCAGGCGCCGCCGGACCTCGCGCCGATCGCCCTCATCGCGGCGGGGCTGGAGACCCTGGCCGAGACCCGGTTCCAACCCCTGCGCGAGTACCTGCTCACCCACCGTGCGGTGGTCCGGAGTGACGAGCGCCTGCGCGAACGCGAGCTGACGAAGCATGCGGCGCTCGCCCGGGCCGTCCGTGCCGGGTTCGTCGAGCGCGGCGAGGACGACCTGTCCGCCACGCTCGCCGCCGAGGTCAGCGGTGCCGTGTGGTGGGTGTCGCTCGACCGCTGGCTCGACGAGGACGGTGACCGCGCGTTGGTCGCGGTCGTCCGCGAGACCATGGCGCGGTTCCTCGCGATCACGGGCGGCGGCGACCTCAGCTCGCGGTGACGCCCACCGAGTGCCAGCCGCTCGCCCCGTTCGGTGCCGGCGCCCGCTCGACGCTCGTCTGCACCGTGCCGTCCGCGCTGATCGCCCGGACCGTCAGGGTGTGCGGCCCGTGCGTCGGCGTCCAGTCGCGGAGCACCCACTGCCGCCAGGTGTCCGCGGACACGGAGTCCGCGAGCTCGGCGTCGCGCCATGCTCCGTCGTCGACGCGGACCTGCACGCCCCGCACGCCGGTGTGCGGCTGCCACGCCACCCCGGCGACCGCGACCCGCTCGCCCGCGCGCACCGTGCCTCCAGACCGTGGCGTGTCGATCCGCGACTCGAGCTTGACCGGCCCGTGCGCGCTCCACCCGCGGGGTGTCCAGTAGCCCTCGGCGTCGGCGAACCGCGTGACGGTGAGCTCGGTCACCCACTTCGTGGCGGACACGTAGCCGTACAGGCCGGGGACGACCATGCGGACCGGGAACCCGTGTTCGGCGGGCAGCGGCTCGCCGTTCATGCCGACCGCCAGGATCGCGTCCGTGCCGGCGTCCTGCAGCACGTCGAGGGGTGTGCCCGCGGTGAACCCGTCGACGCTCCGCGAGAGCACCATGTCCGCCGATGCGTGCGGGCCGGCCTCGGCGAGCAGGTGCCGGATCGGGTACCCGAGCCAGAGCGCGTTGCCGATGAGGTCGCCGCCGACCTCGTTCGAGACGCAGCTCATGGTGGCCATGTGCTCTTCGAGCGGCCGGGCGAGCAGGTCGGCGAACGAGATCTCGACCTCGTGGTCGACCATGCCGGTGATCCGGAGCTTCCAGGTGTCGGGATCGACCGACGGCACGCGCAGCGCGGTGTCGATCCGGTAGAACTCGGCGTTCGGGGTGACGTACGACGTGATCCCGTGCACGCCGAGACTCGCGCCGGCCGGGACCGCGCGCTCGTGCACGGTCGGTGTCGGCAGGTGGACGGCGCGCTTGACGGCCGCTGCGGCGGAGCTCGCCGCGTCGACGACGCGCGCGCCGGCCCCGACGACGAGCGCGGTGACGCCGAGGGTCAGCGTCCACCCGAGGAACGCCCGGCGCTGGACTTCGGGGGAGCCCGTCATCGTGCTCGCTGCGGTCGGGGTCGCGTCCTGCTCGGCGGCGGCGTCCCACCGCCGGAACCGCTGCATGCCCAGGCGGAGCGTGACGACCGCCGCGAGGACCCCGACGACCGAGGGTGCACCGTCGAGGCTCCCGCTGCCGGAACGGGTCATCACCGCGACGAGGGCGATCACCCCGCCGATGGCGAACACGACGGTGCCGAACGGCGGACGACGGCGCTCGAGGACGCCCGCCGCCGCGGTGATCAGGGCGAGGAGCACTGCCATGAGGACGAACAACGCCGCCTTGTCGCCCGTGCCGAACAGCGTCACCATGAGGTCCTTCACCCACCGCGGCGCGAGGTCGATCGCGGCCGAGCCGACCGCGACGAGCGGACTGCCGGCACCGTCGAGCAGGAGCGCGACGATCTCGGCGACGGCGAGGAACACGATTCCGGCCACGAGCCCCACGGCCGCGGCGGCGATCGTCCGTGTGCGGTCGGGCAGGTGCAGCGGGCGGTCGACGGGTTCCGCGGCAAGGGACGCCGCGATGGCAGTGCCGGACGCGCGGCGGTCGGCACCGGGCGCGGGGCGGTCGGCGCCGGGCGCCGGGCGGTGGTGTCGAGCGGCGTCGCGCTGGTCCGGGTCCTCGGTGCTCACGGGGCGATCGTAGGCGGGTCCTCTGGCGGTTCCCCGGGTCGCCGGACCCCCCGAACTCGGCGCTTCGCCGGGGACCGCTGCGTGCGAGGATCGGACGGTGACCACCCACCTCGGCCCGGACCGCCGCATCGCGCGCGGCGTCGACCGCTGGGCGATCGTGCGGTGGGGCGTCGTCGTGCTGTGGGTGGCGCTGCTCGTCGTGCGGGTGACGGTGGTGACCACGGATCCCGCCGCGGACCTCCGTGTGCTCGGGGTCGTGCAGTTCCTCGCGACGCTCGTGGGGGTGCTCATCGTGGCGCTCGGCGTCGGCATGTCCTGGTCGAAGCGCGTCCGGACGACCGACGTGTCGCTCGGACGGGCGATCCGCAGCATCGACCCGACCGTGCGGCTCGTGCCGGCAGTGCCGACGAGCGAACTCCGCGACCTCGTCGGGCGCGCGCATCCCGAGGTCGCCCTCGGGCGCCACGTCGTCTGGGGGTTCGGCGCGACCGAGGCGTCCCTGTGGCAACTCGACGGCCGGCAGGCCCTGCGGGTGCTCGTGGTCCGGTGGACGCGGGTCGTGCACGTCGGTGTCGAGGACCTCCCCGACGGCTCCTCGTCCCCCCACCGCGCGGTCATCGCCATCCACTTCCACCGTCCGGACGGCACGCCCGCGGTCGCGACGTTCGCGGTGCGCCGCGCGCTCGGGTCGCTGCGGCTGCTCGGCCGTGGGCCGGCGCTCGACCGGCTCAGCGCCGACCTCGCCGCCGAGCGCGTCATCCTGTAGGCACGACCGGCCGACCGCTGCTCGCGAGATCGCACAACGCGCCGCTCACTGCTCGCGAGATCGCACAACGCGCCGCTCAGCTCGTGACGTGAGCGGCATGTCCTGCGCTCTCGCGCTCGCGCTCGCGCTCGCGCTCGCGCCGCGCCCCGCCACGGCCGATCCCATTGCCTCTCGCCGCCGCGAGCGCGAGCCTCCGGACGCCCTGGGAGCGGCGCACGCACCGGTTCGTACTGTGGGCCCATGACCGATCCGATCGTCGTCGTCGCGACCTTCCGTCCGAAGCCCGAGTCCGTCGCGGACCTGACCGCCGCCGTGCAGGAGTACGTGCCGGTCGCACAGCAGGACGAGGGCAACCTCCGCTACGCGCTGCACGAGGCCGGCGAGGGCGTCCTCGTGCTCATCGAGCAGTGGAGCGACCAGCAGGCCCTCGAGCAGCACGGCGCCGCGCCCGAGTTCACCGCCTTCACGCAGCGCGTGCAGCCGTTGCTCGCGAGTCCGCTCGAGGTGCGGGTCCTCCGCCCGGTGCCGCTCGGCGACGACGCCAAGGGCGCGCTGTGACCGGTCATCGCCCCGTCGTCGTCATGGGGGTGTCCGGTTCGGGCAAGACGACCATCGGCTCCGCCCTCGCGCGCCACTGGGAGGGCACCCAGTTCGTCGACGCCGACGACCTGCACCCCCAGGCGAACAAGGAGAAGATGCGGTCCGGGCATCCCCTGACCGACGAGGACCGCTGGCCGTGGCTCGACATCTGCGCGGCCCGCATCGCCGCGATCGAGGCCCAGGGGCAGCGCTGCGTCATGGCGAACTCCGCGCTGAAGCGGGTCTACCGGGACCGCCTGCGTTCGACGAACCCCGACCTGTTCTTCGTGTTCCTCACCGGCGACGAGGACGTCATCGCCGAACGGCAGCGCCGCCGGCACCACGAGTACATGCCCGACTCGCTGCTCGGCTCGCAGCTCGCGACGCTCGAGCCGTTGCAGGCCGACGAGGCCGGGCTCGTCGTCCGGATCGACCAGACCCTCGAGTCCGTGATCCAGAGCATCGACAGCGCCCTCGTCACCCGCTGACGGGCCAGCCGGAGCCGACTGGAGCCGGCGAGGCCCGAGGGCCCCGGCGCCGGCGAGGCCCGAGGGTGCTGGCGCCGGCGAGGCCCGAGGCGGCCGGCGCCGAGGCCACAGCGCCGGTCAGGCGGCCGGGTCGGCCCAGGACCGGCGGACGCGCTCGACCAGGTCCAGGACGTGCGCGCGGTCGTCGTCGCGTCGGCGGACCATGGCGACGGTGACCGCCGGGAGGCCCACCATCCGCACGAACGCGAGTCCCGTGCCCCCGGCGTTCTCGGCCACCGTCGTGCTCGTGAACGCCATGCCCCGCCCGGCCGCCACCTGCGCGAGCATCTCCTCGACCGTCCGCGCCGGGGGTCCGACGACGACGGGAGCCCGCCCGTCCGGCCGTGCCGCCGCGATCCAGAAGTCCCGGTCCGAGGCGGCGTCGACGATCGGCTCGTCGTCGAGGTCCGCGAGCGCCAGTGCCGTGCGTCCGGCGAGCGGGTGGTCGGAGCGGAACACGGCGACGAGGTCGCGGGTGCCGAGGACCGTGGCGACCCAGTCGGCCTCCGCGAACCCGGGGGAGAGCTGCGCCACGAGCACGTCGACCTCACCCGCCGCGAGCCGCTGGTGCTCGCTGCCCCACGGGACGTGCTCGAGCACGACCTCGACGTCGGCGGCCTCGCCCTCGCGCACGGCGAGACCGGTCAGGGTCCGTGGCGCGCTCGTGCCGAACCCGACGACGACGCGCGGCCGGGCGGCGACCCGACGAGCCCGGGCCACCGCACGCTCCGCGGCGGCCAGCACGGCGACGGCGTCGGCGTGGAACGCGTGCCCCGCCGGGGTGAGCCGCACACCGCTCCCGGGCGTCCGGCCCCGGCGGTCGACGAGTTCGACCCCGAGGACGTCCTCGAGTCGTCGGATGGCCTGACTCAGGGCCGGCTGCGACACCCCGGTCACGGCGGCAGCGGCGGTGAACCCCTGCTCGGCGACGAGCACGACGAACGCACGGAGGAGCCGGAGGTCGAGGTCGACGGGCACGGCGTGGTCCTCCTCGCTCGCGCGCTCCGCGCGTTTCCGGCGTGTAACGGATCCGGGCCCGAGTGCGGCGCCGCACCGCGCCGATCCCCGTGTCGGCGGGCACATCAGCGCTGCTTATGGCCCCAGTGGCGCATCCTATGCGACAGCCGTGGTGCCCTCGCCCTACGCTGCCGGACGTGCAGATGCCGGTCCACCCCACCGCCGACGACCGGCTCCGCGCCCTGCCGAAGACCCACCTCCACGCGCACCTCGACGGCAGCTACCCGGTCGACGCGGTCCGCGCCCTCGCGACGCGACGCGGCCTCCCGTTCCACCGGCCGGAGCGGTTCGCCGACGTCTGGGCGTTCTTCGACGCGTACGGCACCGTCCCGGCCCTCGTCGCGACGCACGAGGACCTCGCCGCACTCTGCCGGGCACTCGTGCACGCCGAGGCCGCCGAGGGCGTCCGGTACCTCGAGCCCGCCGTCGAGCCGCAGCTGTACGCCGAGCGTCTCGGCGGGAACGAGCAGGTCCTCCGCACCGTCCTCGCGGCCTTCGCCGAGGCGGCCGCCGACGCCGCCGCCGCGGGCACGCCCGTCGAGGTCGGTGCCGACCTGACGCTCAACACCGACGCCGACGCGGACCTCGCCGACGAGCTCGGTGCGCTCGCCGCCCGGTTCGCCGGCAGCGGCGTCACCGCGCTCGGCACCGCCTGCTTCGACGAGGACGGCGACCTGGCCCCGTTCGTCGGTGCGGCGCGCGCCGCACGGGCGGCGGGCCTCCCGGTCGTGAGCCACGCGGGCCAGACCGGCGGGCCGGACCGCGTGACGGCCGTGCTCGACGTGCTCGATGCCTCCCGGATCTCGCACGGGTTCCGAGCGGTCGAGGACGCCCGCGTCACCGATCGGCTGGCGGCCGAGGGGATCGTCTGCGACGTCTGCCCGGTGTCGAACGTGCGGCTCGGCGTCGTCGCCGACCTCGCGTCGCACCCCGCCCCGGTCCTCGTCGAGCGCGGGGTCCCGGTGACCCTGAACGCGGACGACCCGCTCTGGTTCGGGGCCACCGTGTCCGACCAGTACGCGATCGCCCGCACGACGTGGGGATTCGACGACCAGGCCCTGGCCGACCTCGCGCGCACCGGCACGCGGGCCACCGGGATGTCCGCGGACACCCGCGACCGATTCGACCGTGAGCTCACCGCGTGGCTCACAGGAGGGCGAGCATGACGAAGGAACTGTTCCTCGGCGCGTTCGAGATCAACGGCGTGAACCTCACGAGCCAGGGGCTCTGGGCGCACCCGGACAACACGACGTGGCGCTACAAGGAGCTCGAGCACTGGACCGACCTGGCCCGCATGCTCGACGACGGCGGGTTCGACTTCATGTTCCTCGCCGACTCGTACGGGTACCCGGTGATCGACGGCGTCGTGCCCGACGTGGCCTTCGAGCAGGGCGTCGAGATCCCGAAGAACGACCCGATGCTCCTCGTCCCCGCCATGGCCGCGGCGGCCCCACGCCTGTGCTTCGGCGTGACGTCGTCGACGAGCTTCGAGCCGCCGTTCGCGAACGCACGCCGCTTCGCCACGCTCGACCACCTGACCCGCGGCCGCATCGCCTGGAACGTCGTCACGACGTCGAGCGCGGTCGTCACGGAGCTGTTCGGCAAGGACCGCTACGTGCCGCACGACGAGCGGTACGCGATCGCGCAGGAGTACCTCGAGCTGAGCTACGCGCTCCTTGAGGGCTCGTGGGAGGACGACGCCGTCCTCGCCGACAAGGGCGCACGTCGGTACGCGGACGCGAGCAAGGTGCACAAGGTGGTGCACCACGGCCGGTACTTCGACGTCGAGGGCTACGCCAACACCGAGCCCGGGCCGCAGCGCACGCCCGTGCTGTTCCAGGCCGGCGCGTCGTCATCGGGTCGCGCCTTCGCCGCGGGCAACGCGGAGCTCGTGTTCCTGCAGGGCAAGGACGCGCCCTCGTTGGCCGCGCAGGTCACCGACATCCGCACCCGCGCCGAGCAGGCCGGGAGGGCCGGGACCGACATCCGCACCGTCTCCGGTCTGTCGGTCATCACCGCACCGTCCACCGCGCAGGCGGAGGACCAGCTCGAGGAGTACCTCTCCTACGTCGACCCGGACGCCGCACGCGTCTACTACGCGAGCATGACCGGCATCGACCTCGCCGCGCTCGACCCCGAGGGCTCGTTCTCGGACGTCACCACCGAGGGCGGCCGGACCCAGGTCGAGCGGTACAAGGGCACGTCCGTGCGCGAGGCCACCGCGGACTTCATCCGGAACGGCATGCGCGAGTTCGTCCTGACCGGCACGCCGACCGAGGTCGTCGACCGCATCGAGGCCCTGGTGACCGACACCGACCTCGACGGCTTCAACTACACGCCCTACGTCACGCCGGGTTCGTACCGGTCGTTCATCGCCGACGTCGTGCCCGAACTCCGTCGTCGTGGCATGCTGCCCGAGACGCCCCGCACGGGCACGTTCCGCGAACGGCTCTCGGGACGCGGCCCGCACCTCCCCGCCAGCCACCGGGCGGCACGGTTCCGGCACCAGCCGGCCACCGCCTGACCAGCCGGGAGGTGCGGGGCCGGACCCCACACCCTCCGCACCTCCCGGCTGGTCAGGCGGTGGCCGGCTGGTGCCGGAACCGTGCCGCCCGGTGGCTGGCGGGG
>NZ_QKTQ01000018.1:0-51935 GCF_003234875.1 Curtobacterium sp. MCBD17_028
CTCGGCATGGTCCCGCCGGTCGAGTTTGAGCACGACCACTACCGGCACAACCCCGCTCCGATTACCGTCGAGGCGGCACTACCGAGCCTCCACTAAATCCGGGGCGGAACAGATCGTCTCGTGGGACACGTGCATCGGTACCTCCCGGAGCGGGGCACTCGCTCGAACGGGTTCTTCCCGTGAGCAGCTTTGAACCATCGGTATCCCTGACGTGGATGCACTCCGACAGCATCGCAAGCAGCCGGCCTGCTCAGGCCTTGTCCGAGTAGCTCCCAAAATCGTGCCTCACGGGCACGCTGTTCCAGCCTCGATCCCATCTGCAACACTCCGAATCACGGTGGTGTTGCAACGACCAGCTGAACCCACGGATCCACTACCGGACAACCCTCTACAGTGCGAATCGTGCTGGTTCCGTATGATCGTCGCTGGCCCGAGCAGTTCGAGGCTGCCGCTGCCGAGTTGAAGCGGCTGGGCAACGCCGACTGGCTAGTCGAACACATCGGGTCGACGTCCATTCCGGGCCTGAGGGCGAAGCCGATCATCGACCTTGCTGTTCGGATCCGTGACCGCGGCGACTTCGACGCTCACCGGGACCGCCTGGAAGCTAGCGGATGGCATATCGGCAGCGGGGTTCGCTCGCACCTCGTGATGCTGTTCGAACGCGAGGGGCAACGCACCCACATCGCCCACTTCTTTCCAGCTGTTGAGTGGGAAGAGAACAACCAGCGCATCTTGCGCGACTGGCTGCTGTCGCATCCTGCCGACGCGGCGTACTACGAGTCCGCGAAGATTGCTGCCGCCGCCGCGGCGCGCGGGCAGAGCGCGTCCTACAACTCTGCAAAAACAGCGGTGATTCAGGGCATAGTCGATCGAGCGCGGGCCGAGCGGGGCCTTCCGTCGGCGGCCGTCTACGACAAGTGACGACGCCGCTGCCCGCAGCCGGATCGGCTACTGAAACAGCTGGCGGAGTCGAAGGTGACCGGATGAGCCGGGGGAGCTGTGCTCGACCCCGGCTCATCCGGTGCGGTCCCGCCAGCGATCATTCCGCTTTCGCCGACTGTCGAGTGAGTCGGCTATTGCATCAGCTCGTGGACGGTGCTCACTGAGCGGTGAGCTGGCTCATGAAGGCGGACATGTCGCCGATGGCATTGTGCTCGACGATCTGGCCGTCGCGGATGACGTCGACGGCGACGGCTTCGAGGCGGGTCGCGTTGCCGTTGGCGGGGATGCCGAACAGGTCGCCGTTGCTGAAGGTGCCTTCGAGGACCCAGTGGGTGTAGACGGTGTCGCCGTCGGCGGCCTGGCCGAGGATCGTCATGGTCTGGTCGGGGACCGCGGTCTTCGCGGCGAGGTCGGAACCCATCCACATGTCCCTGTTCATCGCGCCGCCGTTGGTGTGGTTGGCGAGCTCCTGGGAGATGTAGGTGTCGAACGCGCCCTGCAGGTCGCCGCCGTTGTAGGCGTCGTAGAAGGTGCGGGCGATGGTCTTGTTGTCGTCGGTGGTACTCATGGTCTTGTCCTTCGGCTGGGAGCGGTCACTCACGAGCTTGTGGGTGAGGTCGTGTGATGCCCGGGCTGCGGGCGGTGGTCAGTTGGCGGAGAGCAGCAGCGTGTTCAGGCTCGGGTCTCGGACGAGGAAGCCGGCGTCGGATTCCTCGATGGGTCCGTCGACGGTTCCGAGGACGTGGTCGAGGCGCTCGTGGGTGTCGAGGCGGAGGGTGAAGGCGCGCATGCGGGCGGTCCCTGCGGGTGATTGCGGTGCGCCGACGCCTTGCCAGGTGTTCACTGCGATGCGGTGGTTGAACGCGCCGCCACCACCGAGGTCGCCCATGTGGAAGCGGGGTGCCCACACGGCCTGGTTGAACCCGAACGTGCGGTAGAAGTCGTATGCGGCTTCGAGGTCACCGACGTACAGGTGAACATGGCCGATCTTCGTGCCCTCCGGCACGGGAAGGGTGGTGTCGTCATCGGGCAGTGCGGCGAGGACGGCGCGGACGTCGAGCGGTTCACGACCGTTGGAGCGAGTGCCGTCCTGGCGGATCACGGACGGCCCGTTGTCGTCCATGCGGAACTCGAGGAGACGTTCCGGCGTCTCGAGGGTGATCTCGACGGTGATGCCGTCCGGGTCGAGGAGGTAGATCGCCTTCGACATGATGTGGTCGGTCGGCGAGATCTGCCAGCCGACCCGGATGAGGCGGAGCAGGATCCGTGCGAAGTCCGCTTCTGTCGGCGGGTGCACGGCGAGGTGGTAGAGCCCGCTGTGGCCCTGCAGGAACCCGGTCTGAGCGCCCGGGTGCAGGGTGACGAGCGTCCGCGCCTTCGTACCGAGCTCGACCTCGTCCTGGGACTCGGACCGCAGGACGAGACCGATGACATCGGTCCAGAACGCGGTGGAACGGCCGAGGTCGGTGACCTCGAGGTGCACGGCGCCGAACTCCGCGACCTCACGGTCCGGGGTGCCAGGCGCGGCCGCGTTCGGGGCGGGGCGCGGGTCCGAAGAAGTGTCGAGGGGATTCATTGCTGCTCCTGCAGAGTTCGACGTCGGCGTGGGTCCCGGGCCGCGCTGCTGCTGCCCGAACCCGGAGTTACTTGAAAGATCAAGGAACGAAGACCACTGTACGCCATTTTGTTGAACAGTCAACCATCTGCTGCAGATCATTCGTGATGGCCCGTGGCAGCAGTAGCGGGCCTGGACACAGGACGCCCGCCAGCCGAGCGACGAAGGCGTCGCATCGGCTGGCGAGCGGAAAGAGATGTCAGCGCGCGATCGGGAGGAACGTGCGGTAGAGCGGCACCGCAACCGCCGTCGTCACGAGGTGCATGATGCCGAGCGCCACGCCCGCGGTCATCATCGCGGAGTCACCACTGACGGCGAGGAGCACGTCGGGGATGAGGGAGAGCACGAGCACGACCGGGACGAGAATCGCGAGCACCCGTCCAGCCGATCGCGTGCGGCTGATGAGCGCCCACCCGATCGCACCGACCAGGACGCCGACGACGGTGAAGGTGACGTACGCCGGCGCCGTCAGGCCCTGTACTGCCGTGTCAGCACCGGCCGCCAGGGCGCTCACGGCGATGATCGCGTTGGCGATACTGCCGATCACGGCGGCGAGGACCGTCGCGATGAGAACTCCGCGAACCCTGCTCGGGCGGCGGGTGGTCGTGTCGATCGTGCTCATGGGACTTCCGTTCTGAGAGGGGCGGCCGCATCGGATGAGCGGGCACGGCGGAGCAACGGACTGACGGGTGCCAGTCCGAGCGGTCGGGGGTCTGTGGAGTGGGCGGCCTGTGGAGTCGTAGGTCAGTCGTGAGCCCCCGGCGCAGCGGCGGCGCGCGCCGCCGGCCCGCAGTCGGCGTCCGGTGTCAGGAGGTTCGCGGCGATCGGCCGCAGGATCGCTGCAAGATCACCGACCCGCTCGGGCGGGATGGCGTCGAAGAACGCCCGCCGAGCCTCCTCGACGTGATGCGGTGCCGCTCGCTCGATGAGCGCTCGACCCTCGGCGGTCAGGGTGGCTACGAGAGAGCGCTTGTCCGTCTCGGACGGCACTCGACGCACCCACCCACGCTTCTCGAGCTTCGTCACCGCGTGCGACAGACGGGAGAGTGAGCCGTTGGTGAGGAAGGCGAGGCTGCTCATCGGGGCGCTGTCATCGGGCGACTCGCTCAGCATCGAGAGAACGTTGTACTCGAAGCGGGTCATCCCGAAGTCACGCTTGAGCTGAGCGTCGAGGGCCGAAGGCAGTAGCTCGATGATCGCAAGGAGATCCATCCAGGCTGCCGCCTCGGTCTTGTTGAGCCAGCGCGGTTCGTCCATGCGCACATCGTCGCAGAAAAAACTTGACCGTTCAACAAAACGGTGTGTACTGTCGCTCTCGTTACTTCAACGTTCAAGCACAAGGAAGATCATGCTCATCGCACTCTGGATCATCAATGGCCTCCTGGCGCTCGCGTTCCTCGGAGCCGGCCTGATGAAGCTGGCACGCCCGACCGAGGCCCTCGCCAGCAGCGGGATGGGCTGGGCGGCCGACTTCGCCAGCAGCCACGTCAAGCTCATCGGCCTCGCCGAGGTTCTCGGCGCGATCGGTCTGATCCTGCCGCTGCTGCTCGGTATCGCGCCGATCCTCACCCCGATCGCTGCGATCCTCCTCGCGGTCCTCATGCTCGGCGCCGTGGTCGTGCACCTGCGCCGCAAGGAATCTCCGGCGGCGCCGATCGTCCTGATGATCCTCTCGATCGTCAGCGCGATCCTCGGCTTCATCGCCCTCTGAACTCACCCTCTCCAACCGCACCACCTCTGAAACAGGAGCACACATCATGACCAGCATCAGCATCCTCGGTACCGGCAACATGGGCACCGCGATCGCCTCCGTCTTCTCCGACGGCGGCGCCACCGTCGAGTCCATCAAGCACTCCGACGAGCCCACCTCCTTCGCCGGCGACATCGTCGTCCTCGCCGTTCCGTACGCGGCCCTCCCCGAGATCGCCGACAAGTACAAGGCCGCCCTCGGCGGCAAGACCGTCGTCGACATCACCAACACCGTCGACTTCGCCACCTTCCAGCCCGTCGCCTTCGACGCCGGCAGCGGCGCCGCGGACCTCGCCGCCCGCCTGCCCGAGTCCCGCGTCGTCAAGGCGTTCAACACCAACTTCGCCTCCGCGCTTGCCGCGAAGAGCGTCGGCGGCAAGAAGACCGCCGTCCTCATCGCCGGCGACGACGCCGACGCGAAGGCCGCCCTCCGCGAAGCGATCACCGCCGGTGGCCTCGACGCGTACGACGCCGGCCCCCTCGCCCGCGCCCACGAGCTCGAGGGCATCGGCTACCTCCAGATGGGCCTGGCCGTCTCCGAGCAGATCGGATGGACCGACGGTCTCGGGGTCATCAAGTGACGATCGCCGTCACTGGCGCGACCGGTCAACTCGGCCGCCTGATCGTCGAGCACCTCCTCGCCCGCGGCCTCGCTGCCGATGACGTCGTCGCGGTCGGCCGCAACGCCGACCGCCTCTCGACACTGTTCCTCGACCACGGTGTCCGCACCGCAGTCGCCGACTACACCGACCCGGACGCCCTCCAGGCCGCGTTCCACGGCATCGAGACCCTGGTGCTCGTCTCCGGCAGCGAGGTGGGCCAGCGTGTCCCACAGCACACCAACGCCATCCGCGCCGCGGAACAGGCCGGCGTGCAGCACATCGTCTACACCAGCGCTCCCCACGCCGACACGTCGACGCTGTTCGTCGCACCCGAGCACAAGGCCACCGAGGACCTCCTCGCGGCCTCACCCGTCACCGCGACCGTGCTCCGGAACAACTGGTACAACGAGAACTACGAGCAGGCGTTCGCCCAGATCGCCGCGACCAGCCAGTGGCTCGCCAGCAGCGGCACCGGCCGGATCGCCTCGGCCTCCCGCTCCGACTACGCCGAAGCGGCAGCCGTCGTCGCCGCAACGGACGCGCATCGCGGCGAGACACTCGAGCTCGCCGGCGACACCGCCTGGGACGGCGCCGAGTTCGCCGCCACCGCCAGCCGTGTCCTCGGACGCGACGTCGCGTACGCCGGCGTCTCGTCGGAGGAGCACCAGGAGGCACTCGTCGCTGCAGGTCTCGACGAAGGCACGATCGGGTTCCTCGTCGGCCTCGACGCCGCCGTCGCCGACGGCGCGCTCGACGGACCCTCGACGGTCCTCTCCACGCTGATCGGTCACCCGACCGAGACGCTCGAGGAAGCCTTCCGCCGCTTCCACACGGCCTGATCCACCCGCGGATCCACGACGCTCCGTGGTGCCGGATACTTCCGTCCGTACCACGGAGCGTTGTCGCATCCATGCCGCACGGCCGGCGAAGTCTGCACCTCCAACTTCAAGTAGTTGCACTGTGCCTCGCAAAGTGCAAAGCTGCAGAGTGTGAACACATCTGAGCGGACGCGACTGCTTCGCCGTCGCATGATCGCCACGGCCCGTCGCCGGACGATCGCGGACGGCCTGAACGGGTTCACCATCGAGCAGCTCTGCGAAGAAGTTGGTGTGTCCCGCCGGACGTTCTTCAACCACTTCGCGTCGAAGGAGGACGTCGTGCTCGGGATCGAGCTCGGCGTCGAAGACGACCTGCTTGCCACCTTCGCTGCGGGAGCGGCGGTCGACCCCGACCTCGCCCCCTTCGAAGCGGCGGTCGCCCTGGCGATCGAACATCTCCATGTCGTCGGCCTCGACCGCGGCGAAGAAGCCCTCATGCGGGACGTCCTGGAACGCGAGCCCTCCCTCGTAGCGCGATTCGTCACCGCGACCGACCGGCAGATGAACCTCGTCGGCGACGCCATGCGCTCCCGATTCGGATGGACAGACCCGGCCGACGACCGCGGGCGGCTCGTTGCCGAGATCATCGGCGCACTGCTCAAAGCGACCGCGTGGCGGTTCTTCGCCGATGACGACGGGCCGCCCTTCGAGGACATCCTCCGCGCCAACTTCCGCCTTGTCGCAGCGATGGCGAACTCGGACAGCCCCGCTGTCCCGGCCAGCAGTGCGCCGCTCTCGGCGGCACACTCGATCAACGAACTGGAGCACACCCCATGAGCTCGACCAAGAGCGCGAAACGGGCAGGACGGTCCGACGGGCCACTCCTGCTCACCCAGCGCCGCATCTGGACCATCTTCTCGGCGCTCATCGCGGGCATGCTGCTGTCGAGCCTCGACCAGACCATCGTGTCCACGGCGATGCCCACCATCGTGGGCGAGCTCGGCGGTGTCGCGCACCAGGCGTGGCTGACCACGGGCTACCTGCTGGCCTCCACGATCGTGATGCCGATCTACGGCAAGTTCGGCGACGTCCTGGGTCGGCGGAACCTGTTCCTCATCGCCATCGCGCTGTTCACCATCGCATCGGCCGGCTGCGCGTTCGCCGGTGACTTCACGCAGCTGATCGTGTGGCGTGCGGTGCAGGGCCTCGGCGGTGGCGGTCTGATGATCCTGTCGCAGGCGATCATTGCCGACATCGTGCCCGCGTCGCAGCGCGGCAAGTACCTCGGCCCGCTCGGTGCGATCTTCGGCCTCTCGGCGATCGGCGGCCCGCTGCTCGGTGGGTTCTTCGTCGACCACCTCACCTGGAACTGGGCCTTCTACATCAACATCCCCGTCGGGATCGCCGCGTTCTTCATCGCCTGGTTCGCACTCACCCTGCCGACCAAGAAGGCCGAGAAGAAGATCGACGTCCTCGGCGTGCTCCTCATGTCCGCCGCCACCACCTGCCTGGTGTTCTTCTCCGAGTTCGGCGGCAACAAGGACCACGGCTGGGACGCCCCCGAGACCTGGGCCTGGTTCGCCGGCCTCGTCGTCGCCGCGGCCCTCCTCGTGCTCGTCGAGTCCCGCGTCGAGGACCCGGTGCTCCCGATGTCGTTCTTCCGCAACCGTACCTTCCTGCTCGCGACCGGCATCGGCCTCGTGCTCGGCATCGGCATGTTCGCCGCCATCGGGTTCGTCCCCACGTTCCTGCAGATGGCGTCCGGCACCTCGGCCGCAGTCTCGGGGCTCCTCATGCTCCCGATGATGGTCGGCCTCATCGGCACCTCCGTCGTATCCGGCAACCTCATCACGAAGACCGGCCGCTACCGGATGTTCCCGATCGTCGGCACGATCCTCGTCGCCGCCGCGATGCTGTGCTTGACGCAGCTGGCTGCGGACACCCCGATCTGGCTGATCTGCGTCTACCTGTTCATCTTCGGCGCCGGCCTCGGCCTCATCATGCAGGTCGTGGTCCTCGTCGCACAGAACGCCGTACCCGCCGAGCAGGTCGGCACCGCCACCTCGACGAACAACTACTTCCGCGAGGTCGGCGCCTCCCTCGGCACCGCCGTCTTCGGTGCACTGTTCACCGCACGTTTGACCACCTCGCTGACGGACGTGTTCCGCGGCGCCGGCGGTTCCGCGACGGATGCGGCGTCCTCGGCGGGCAGCATCGACCCCGCGACCGTGGCGAAGCTCCCCGAGGCGGTGCAGAACGGCATCGTGAACGCGTACGCCGACTCCCTCGCGCCGGTGTTCTGGTACCTGCTGCCGTTCATCGCCGCCGCGTTCCTCCTCGCGCTGTTCCTGCCGCAGATCAAGCTCTCCGACACGGCCGGCATGGTGGCCCGCGGCGAAGCGATCGGCGGCGCAGAAGCCGACGAACTCGAGAAGGCGCGACAGGACGCCGCTGCAGCCGGCCAGCCGGCTGCAGCCGCAGCCGCAGCCGCCTCAGGCTCGGACACCGTTCGAGCCGGGACCCGTCGCGACAAGTAGCCGGACAGAAGGAGGGGCCGTCAGCGGCGGCTCCTCCCTCCATCCCCGGCCCGCGATAGGCACCGACGAACACGCTCGACCCGCACGCCTGCACCAGTAGCCACGCCACAGAAAGAGACCATCATGGCCGCCCCTCTCGGCATGCGCGTCCGCACCTGGGCGATGTCAACGCTCGTCACACGAATCATCCGGGCGCCGAAGGTGGAGTTGACCTCCCGAGCGGTTCCGGACAACGAGATCGTGCACATCCCCACCCGTCACGGGTCAGTCCGCTGCTACATCACACGGCCTCCCGCGGACGCCCCGCTCGCCGCCAACGGTGCCACCCCGCCGGTGGTCATCAACACCCACGGTGGTGGGTTCGTGATCGGGAACCCGCTGCAGGACAACCACCTCGCTCGAGGGATCGCGGGCGAAGTCGGCACAGTCGTCGTCAACGTCGACTACAGCACAGCTCCCAAAGCCCGGTTCCCACAGGCGTTGGGGGAGTGCTTCGACGTGCTCAGGTGGGTCGCCCGCTCTGGGGACACCATGGGATGGGACGGCACCCGGATCGCGGTGACTGGCAGCAGCGCCGGGGGGAACCTCGCCCTCGGCACCCTCACGCAGACCACCCGCGAGCACGGCCCCGCTGTTCGCGCTGCCGCCCTCATCGTGCCCGCCGTGGACCTGTCGATCCCGCCCGCCGAAGCGACCTTGCTGATCGAGAAGCCGTTCGTGAACGCCGGGATGCTCGAGATGGTCGACACGGCCTACCCGCTGGAGGACACCGACCGGAAAAATCCCCTGGTCTCGCCCAGCTTCCTCTCCGACGCCGAGCTCCGGGCACTGCCACCGACCCTGGTCGTCACCGCGGAGCACGACACGCTGCGCCCCTCCATCGAGGAGTTCACCGCGCGAGCGGTAGCCGTCGGCGCGCCGGTCGAGACCCGACGGTTCGACGACGTCGACCACGACTTCTACTACGCAAGCTCCACGCCGAAAGCGACCCTCGACACGCTCATGGCCGCGTTCACCGCGCACCTACTCGAACACCTCCGCTGAACCGCGTTGCACGCCGTGCAGCGTCGGTGGATCCGTCACCGGGAGATCATGCCCCACGCTGCACTTTGGAGGAGCATCGAAGCGGCCAGCACCATGAAGCCGGCAAACCGCAACACGGCGCTCGTGGCGGCGACCGCTGCCCACACCGGCAGCAACGGGACCCGTGCAATCGTCCCAGCACGAGAGGTGTGGTTCCGCTGGTCAGATTCGTCGTCGAGCTCCGCCGGCGTCGAGATGAACATCGCCGTCCGGGCGGGGCGAGCGGGAAGAAGCGTGGTCGTGAGGTGTCCTTCCATCGGTGCGGCTATGGGGACCAGCATCACCGCAGCGACACCCGTCGGCGTCGTTCCCCAGAACCGAGGAACCTGATGCAGATGGAGTACAAGACCGGCACCGGCCTACCCCAGACTCAGGGGATGACCGTTCCGACGCCCGGCGGGCCCGCGACGCCGCGCCCGCTGTGGCTGCGCACGCAACCCGTGCTCGAGCGCCTCCCGCTCTGGGTGAGCGTGACCGCGATGATCGTGGAACTGGTCGTCATCGTCACCAACGGCGACGGTCTGCTCGCCGGCATCGGCGCACTCGTGACCCTCGCCGGCGCGCTCGTCGCCGCCCGTCTACCGCAGGTCGGACTCACGTTGACGATGGCGGGCGTCGTCGTGGTGATCGTCGGAGGGCGGGAGCCGATCGGCGAGTGCACCGTCGTGGTGTTCGTCCTGTTCGCACTCACCTTGCGCGGCTTGCCGCCAACGCGCAGCATCGGGATCACAGCGCTGGCGATGGCCGTCATCTTCGGACTCGCCAGCTTCCTCTCCGCGGGCCGCGCGGTCGGTCTCGACGCCGTCGCGGTCATCGTCGCCGTCGTCGCCGGTGGTGCCGTGGGCGCGGCACTTCGGCTGCAGCGACAGTACTGGGAGTCCCTCGAGCAGCGCACCCGCGACGCGATCGCGACACGGGAGGCCGAAGCCGAACGGCGAGTGGCCGAAGAGCGGGTCCGCATCGCCCGCGACCTGCACGACATCGTCGGCCACCAGGTCGCCGTCGTGAGCATGCACATCGGCGCGGTCGAAGTCACCGCCGGCCGCGACGACGCCGCGACCCAGCGATCGCTGGTCGCGGCGCGCACCGCCGTGCAGTCGATCCTCAGCGACACGCAACGCACGCTGGCGATGCTCCGCAGCGACGACGCCGACCACGACGACGCGCGCCGACCGACACCCGGCCTGTCGACGATCGACGAGCTCGCCGCCTCGTTCCAGGACGCTGGCCTATCGATCGACGCGCAAATCACCGACCAAGCTCGCCGGGTGCACGAGGCCGTCGGGGTGACGGTGTTCCGCGTGGCGCAAGAAGCGTTGACGAACGCCCACCGGTACGGCACCGGTGAGGCCGCGCTGACGGTGCTGACGGACGAGGCTGATGTGGTGATCAGCGTCACGAACCCGGTCGCGTCCACGCCGCCGACCGCACACGGCAGCGGATATGGACTCATCGGTATGCGCGAACGCGTTGAGTCCGCCGGCGGAACCCTTCAGCTTGGCACCGACGAGGATGTCTTCACCGTCACAGCACGAATCCCATGGAACGAAGGAGCCAGCTCGTGACACACGTGCTGTTGGTCGATGACCAAGAGATGATCCGGCTCGGACTGCGCACCATCATCGACGCGCACCCGGACTTCACCGTCGTCGGTGAAGCAGCGGACGGGTTCGCCGCCCTCACCTTCCTCAACGATCACGACGTCGATCTCATCCTCATGGACGTCCGCATGCCCGGGATCGACGGCGTCGAAACGACGCGACGGATCCGGGAGCGGATCCCGTCCGAGCAGACCCGCATCGTCGTGCTGACCACCTTCGAGCACGACGACACCGTCCTCGCCGCGCTCCGGGCCGGCGCGAACGGGTTCCTCGGCAAGGGCGTCGGACCAGCCGAGCTCATCGTCAGTCTGCAGGAAGTCATCGCCGGGGGAGGTGCCCTGTCCGCAGCAGCCTCTGCCGCGCTCATCGGGCACGTCACCGACAGCCCGGGCCGCGTCATCGACGCCGACCTCGCCGACCGGTTCCTCGCTTTGACCGCCCGCGAGCGCGACGTGGTCCTCAGCATCGCGGCGGGGCACGACAACGACACCATCGCCTCAGAGCTGTTCGTCTCACCGTTCACGGTGAAGACCCACGCGAGCCGTGCGATGGCGAAGGTCGGCGCCCGTGACCGGGCCCAACTGGTCGCGTACGCCTACCAGGCCGGCCTTCTCGCCTGACCCGGCCGCGCGCATCACGCGGACGCAATGACCGTTCGGGAAGCCCTTCGGGAACATGGACGGTCGTTAGGCTCCTGGGAACGGGAGGAGCCGCCATGACTGATGCCCAGCAGAGGACCCGAGCGTCACGTGTGGCTGCAACCCGGGACGCGATCCTCACGGCGGCCGAGCAGCTCTTCGGTGAGTACGGCATCGCACACGTGTCAGGACGGCAGATCGGAGAGGCCGCCGGGCAGGGGAACACCGCGGCGGTCGGGTACCACTTCGGAGGCAAAGCAGATCTCATCCGCGCGATCCTCGCCCGGCACCAGCACGCCATCAACGCGCTCCGACTTGCCGAACTGCAGCGAGTCGAGGGGCGGAACGACATCCGCGACTGGATCGCCTGTTTCGTGCGTCCGACGACCACCCATCTCGAGTCCCTGGGATCACCGACCTGGTACGGCCGGTTCAGCGCGCAGGTCGCGACGGATCCCGCCTGGGCTGACATCGCGATGGACGAAGCTCGAGAAGCACCGGGGCTCATGCGCATCGCGCAGGGTATCCAGCGCTGCCTCCCGGACCTCCCAGCGCCGGTGCGTGTTGAGCGGATGACGATGGGCCGAATCCTCCTGACGCAGGTGATCGCGGAACACGAACGCGCGCTGGAGCGAGGCGGTGCCCGCATCTGGGCGAACTGGTCCGCCGTGGCGGACTCTCTGATCGACGTCGTGTCGTCCTTGTGGCTGGCCGAGGCGGTGACGTCTCCGCGCGCTGCCGGGCAGTCGCCATCCTGAGCGCGGTCCACCCTTCGGGGGACCCCCTTCGCAGTAGGTGGAAATCTCCCGGGAGTGTAAATCAAGCGATTGAGTTAAAAAGGGTACGGCGATTGACTCGCTGGGGCGGCAACAGCTGTTGCCGCCCCGCCCATCTCAAGGAGCACGATGACGGACATCGCCACGGACAGCAGCATGCGCGAAGCGGACCTGGAGGCGTTGCGCGCCCGGTACCGGGTCGAACGCGACCGACGCATCCGTCCTGACGGGCTCCGGCAGTACCAGGGCATGCGCGGCGCGTACGGGTACTGGGCGACGGACCCGTACACGCGCCGTTCGGATCGTCCGGCGAAGACCGACCGCGTCGAGGTGCTCATCGTGGGCGGCGGGTTCGGCGGACTCCTGACCGGGGCGCGGCTGCGCCAGGCGGGCTTCACGGACATCCGCATGACCGAGGAGGGCGGCGACTTCGGCGGTACCTGGTACTGGAACCGGTACCCGGGCATCCACTGCGACATTGAAGCCTCCGTGTACATGCCGCTGCTCGAGGAAGTCGGAACCGTCCCCACTCGCCGGTACGCGCCCGGCGAGGAGATCCGCCGGCACGCGATGGCGATGGCGAAGCACTTTGACCTGTACGACGACGTGCTCTTCCACACCCGGGTCACCGACCTCCGCTGGGACGACGACACCGCGGACTGGGCAGTCCGGACCGACCGCGGCGACACGATGCGCGCACGGTACGTCATCGTCTCCTCCGGGTCGCTATCTCAGCCCAAGCTCCCCGCGATCCCCGGGATGGAGAACTTCAGGGGACACACGTTCCACACGAGTCGGTGGGACTACGGCTACACCGGTGGTGACCAGGCCGGGGGGATGACCGGCCTTGCCGACAAGCGCGTCGCGGTGGTCGGGACCGGTGCGACGGGCATCCAGGTGATCCCCCTCGTCGCCGAGGACGCTGCGCACCTCACCGTTTTCCAGCGGACCCCGTCGAGTGTGGACGTCCGCGACAATCGCGATCTGCCCGCGGACTGGACCACGGGCCTCCCGACCGGATGGCAGCAGGAACGCATGGAGAACTTCCTCGCGGTCGTCTCCGGCGAAGAGACCGAGGTGGACCTGATTCAGGACGGCTGGACCTCCACCGCGGCGCTGCAACGCACGATGCTGACCGGGCAGACGGAGGACACGCTCGACCCGGAGGAACGCGACCGGCTGATCGAGATCGCGGACGCCCGCAAGATGGACCAGATCCGTGCACGCGTCGATGCCGTCGTCACGGATCCGGCGACCGCAGAGATCCTCAAGCCCTGGTACCGGTACATGTGCAAGCGGCCGACGTTCAGTGACAAGTACCTGCAGGCCTTCAACCGGCCGAACGTGAGCCTGGTCGACACCGCCGACACCGGAGGAATCACCGCCATGACCGAGACCGGTGTGGTGGTCGGCGACAAGGAGTACGAGGTCGACGCCGTCGTTTTCGCCACCGGGTTCGAGACCGGCGTCTCGGGCGTCATCTCCGGAACACTGCCGGTGCACGGCCGGGACGGAACGCAACTGCTCGAAGCGTGGGCACGAGGCCCCCGGACACTGCACGGATTCGTGTCGCACGGCTTCCCGAACCTCTTCCACCTCGGAGCGCTGCAGAACGCGAACTCTGTGAACTTCGTGCACATCCTGCAGGAGCAGGCCACGCACATCGCCGCGATCCTGGAGCACGCTCGCGACGAGGGCGCACGGCAGGTCGAGCCCACCGTCGAAGCCGAAGACCGGTGGTTGGCGACGATCCACGAGGTGGAGGTGGACAACGCGGCGTTCCTGGCGGAGTGCACGCCCGGTTACTACAACGGCGAGGGCACCCGGAAGCGTGGGGGCGGCGGGTACAGCCCCGGGCCCGTCCGGTTCCACCGCCTGCTCCGGGAATGGCGGCAGACCTCGATCGACGAAGTCCTCGTGCCCGAGCTCGCCGTCACCAACTCCTGACCCGATCACTCCACCCAGATGGCCGCCGCTCAATGAGCGTCGGCCCGCCGATGTCGCGCCTACTGGTTGTGCAAGGAAAGGGCGGGATCTACTGCAAATGGAGTAGCCCGAACGGTGCGAAAGGAGGCCGTGTCGAAGCGCTCGGATCGGGATCGTTGACGTTGTTCGCACATCGCAACCACGACGACGAAGGAAACCGCATGTCCACGTTCCTGTCCCACCTCGGGCGCTTCAGCGCCCGGTTCCGATGGCTGGTGATCGGAGCGTGGCTCCTGATCATGGCCGTGCTGATCGGCATCTTCATCGTCGGTAGCGGCATCGACAAGGGTGCCGCGACCACGAGCATCCCCGACACCAAGGCCTCCCAGGCGTTGGAGCGGATGAACAAGGAATTCCCTTCCAAGACTGCCTCGGACACCGCGTCCCTGCAGCTGGTGTTCCAACCGAAGTCCGGCAACGTCACGGACGCGACGACTGCGAAGCAGCTCGAGTCGTTCCTCGCGAAGGCTCGGACGGTCGACGGCGTCAAGTCCGTCAGCGACCCACTGAACGCAGAACAGCCCTACATCTCCAAGGACCGCACGGTGGCCGTCGCCACGATGACCTACGGGGACCTGACGAAGAAGCAGGAGACGAAGTACTACGACGCAGCCCTCGAGCTGCAGGAGAACGCCCCTCCGGGGCTCGGTGTCGAGCTCGGCGGGAACCTCGTGCCCCTCGGCGCCCCGGCCACCAGCCCGAGTGAAGGCGCCGGCGTCATCATCGCGTTCGTCATCCTCGCGATCACGTTCGGATCGCTGCTCGCTGCGGGCATCAATCTCCTCGTCGCTGTCTTCGGCGTCGGTGTCGGCCTCATCGGTGTCCTCGCCTACGGCGCACTCACCCCGATCGGTGACAACGCGATCATCCTCGCAACCATGCTGGGCCTGGCAGTGGGTATCGACTACAGCCTGTTCATCCTGTCCCGCTTCAAGACCGAGCTCCGTTCCGGTCGGAGGGTCGACGACGCGATCGCTCGCGCAACCGGTACGGCCGGCACCGCCGTGGTGTTCGCCGGCATGACCGTCGTCGTCGCGCTCGTCGCGCTCATGGTCGCGAACCTCAGCTACATCACCGAGATGGGTGTCGCCGCAGCGTTCGCGGTCGCCGTCGCCGTCCTGCTCTCGCTCACCCTGCTGCCGGCACTGATGCGGTTCATGGGCGTCAAGGCGCTGTCGAAAAAGCACCGTGCGGCGCTGCAGCGCGGGGAACTCTTCACCGACGACGGCCCGCAGAAGCGCGGCGTCCTCCGCTCGTGGGGCAGCTTCGTCGTGAAGCGCCCGATCGTGTCTCTCCTGGGCGGCGTCCTCGTCCTGGTCGTCGTCGCGCTCCCCATGCTCAGCATGAAGACCGCCTCCAACGTCCCTGGCGGGTCCGACCCGGAGTCCACCGAACGCACCGCCTACAACCTCATCGTCGACAAGTTCGGCGGCATCCAGAGCCCCCTGATCGTCCTGGCTGAGGGTGACAACATCACCTCGAAGACCGCCGCGATCGAGAACGAACTCACCGGTCTCGACGGCGTGCAGCGGGTCGTTCCCGCTCAGGTCAGTTCCGACGGGGACTACGCACGTATCACCGTCATTCCGACCGAGGGACCGATCGACGACTCCACCAAGGACCTGGTGCACCAGATCCGCGACGACGCTGACACCATCAGCGGAACGCACCTCGAAGTCACCGGTGAAACCGCGATCGGCATCGACTCCGACGACCAGCTCGCACGTGCGCTGGTGAAGTACGTCATCGTCATCGTCGTCATCTCGATCATCCTGCTCATCGTCCTGTTCCGGTCGCTGCTCATTCCCGTGATCGCGACCCTCGGATACCTGCTCTCCGTCGGCGCGTCGTTCGGGGCGAGCGTCGCAGTGTTCCAGTGGGGGTGGCTGGACTTCCTGCCAGCACCGCAGGGCGACCCGATGCTGAGCATCCTGCCGCTACTGCTCGTCGGAGTGCTCTTCGGACTCGCGATGGACTACCAGGTGTTCCTCGTCTCCCGCATCCAGGAGATGTACCGCAAGGGCCGTGACCCCAAGCAGGCCATCCGCGAGGGCTTCTCCCGATCCGGTCCCGTCCTCGTCGCTGCGGCGAGCATCATGATCGTCGTCTTCGGCGGGTTCGCCACCGGGGAGTTCGCGATCGGCGCCTCGATAGCGTTCGGGCTCCTCGTCGGCGTCGCCGCGGACGCGTTCATCGTCCGCATGGTCCTGATGCCAGCCGCGCTGTCCCTCCTCGGCCGCTCCGCCTGGTGGATCCCCAAGTGGCTGGACAAGGTCCTCCCCGACGTCGACGTCGAAGGCCACGCCCTCGACAAGCACGACGCCGCGACACCCGCCGCGCAGGACCAGCCACGAGTCCTCGTCGGCTGACACTCCGAAGGGCCCCGGTGAGCACACCGGGGCCCTTCGTCCTTCCTACACACACCGAAAGCGACCAGCTGATGCAGCATCACGTCCGCCCCGAAGACATCCATCTCCCCCCGACTCAGCCCATCGACATCACCGCCTACCTTGCAGCGGAAGCAGATCGTGCGTTCGCCGAGAAAGGCTCCGCACCAGAGCTGAACGTTCAGGATCCCGAACCGCCTTGCTGAGCGCGATATCAGCAGACCCGCTGCTCGAGCGGTGCGCGGTCAACGACCGTGGGTGAAGTAGCCAGACGAGAAACCCCGTCGCAGGGCAACGCGGGAAGACGTTCGGTAGTTGGTCGGCTATCGGGACGCAGGCCGGCCGTACTTGGCGACGATTTCTCGCCTCGCCTGGTCTCGAGAGAGCGCTCCTTGCAGCACCCGGCGGACTCGCTCGATGGCGTCTGCATCGACCTGTAGGCCCCGTGCTCGCAGCGCCAACTCGATGAAGGCCACTTCACCTTCGACGTCGATACGGCTCTCGTTGCTCGCCATGGACCAACTGTGCCCCCGACTCCGATACACGATGCTCAGCCGTGGCGCGCAGTACGAGCCGCAGTAGCCTGATCCAAGACCTTCATACAAGACTCTCGAAGGCGGAGCTCTCCTCACAGCGTGGGGGGATTGGCCTTCTGAACCGGCGGCTCCCAGAGATTGCTCAGGCTAAGTGAGTGCGTACCCGTCGGGAGGCACCGGCAACGTTGCCGCGACGAGATCTTCGACGAGGGTTCCATCGAGCGGGCGGCGGGTGACGAGGCACCATAGGACCATCGCCAGGAAGACCTGCGTGACCGTGTCGATCCTGAGGTCCGGGGGGAGCGCACCAGCCTCCACCGCCAGTCGCAGTCGTTCCGCGAGCCGCGTGCGGGCGGCAGTCGTGATCCGTTCGTCGTAGTTCGCGGAGAGGTCAGCATCTTCGGCAACAGCCGCGATGATGGCCTGGAGTACGGCGGCTGCATCGGGGTCGTCGTAAACACGCGCGACGGCCAGCATCCACGCAGTGACGTCGGCGTGGACGTCATCGGAGACGGCAACGGGACCTACCGGGAGGATGCCGCCCGCGGTGACCATCTCCGAAACCAGCGCCGCTTTCGTCGGCCACCATCGATACAGGGTTTGTTTGCCGACGCCAGCTACCGCGGCGATTCGCTCGAACGACAGCGTGTCCCATCCACGGCTGGCCAGCTCCGAGCGTGTCGCGTCGAGGATCGCCAAGCGTGTCTCTTCATTGCGGAGTCGTCCTGTGCTCTTGGCCATACAGCCATCCTCGCGGCATCACGACTCCGGCCGGCGCGGCCAGCCGTGGTGCGGACTACTGAACGGAGACGCCGCCGTCGCTGGAGAGGACGGCACCGTTGATGTTCACACCGTCCTTGCTGAGCAAGAACGTGATCGAGGCAGCGAGCTCGGCGGGCGCCGCGATGCTCGGTAGCAGTGCGAAGAACGGCGCCAACCGCTCCTGGCCCTTCTCCGAGAGCTTCGAGGAGGAGCCGATGTTCGTGGCGACCGCGCCCGGAGCGACAGCGTTGACACGCAGTCCTCGCTGCGCATACATGAACGCTGCGGAGCGGGTCAGGCCCAGGACCGCGTGCTTGGACGCGGTGTAGGCCGCTCCTGAACCGCTACCGAGGAGCGCGGCGCCGCTGATGATGTTGACGACGGAGCCCCTGCCGGCTTCGAGCATGACGGGCAGCACGGCTCGGGTGAGCTTGAAAGTGCCGGTGACGTTGACGCCCATCACGCGCTCCCAGACGGCGTCGCTCGTCTCGTCGATGGGGGAGAAGTCGTCGGCGATGCCGGCGACGTTGGCGAGAGCGTCGATCTGGCCACCGGCGGCTGCGACGATCGCGTCGACGTCTGCCTGCGAGGTGATGTCGCCACCCACCGGCACGATGTCGGCGTCGGGCAGTTCCGCAAGCAGATCTGAGAGGCGGTCGGCGGTGATGTCGACGGCCACGACCCGCCCGCCTTCGCGTGCAACGCGTGACGCCGTGGCACGACCGATGCCGGACGCGGCCCCGGTGACGATGACGGTCTGGCCTGAGAAACGACCCGGAGTGATCTGCTCAGTCCAGGTGGAAGCCTGCGTGGACTGCGGAACCACGTTCGTGTGGCTGTCGGGTGCGGTGGAATCGGACATGGAGGTCTCCTGTCGACAGTGACGAGGGTGAGCTAGGTGGTGATCACCAGGCTTGTCGAGACAAATCGTCTCGACTTCAAGAAATCGTACGCCTGGCGTCGACGCCCTTCCGACACGTTCCACCCTGGGGCTCAACGCGCTCCGGACACCTGTACGAGCATCCGGCCACCCTCCGGTGTGTCCAGTAGCCGATGGGCTTCAGAGATCCATCGCCGAGGGCTACCGTGCCCTCGTGGGGAAGCGGAACTACCTCGTCGAAGGCGTCTCCGGAACAGGGAAGACGTCGGTGTGCCACGAACTGCGTCGCCGTGGTTTCCCAGCGATCGACGGCGATCGAGAACTCGCCTACCAGGGGGACCCGAAGACAGGGGCGCCTGTCGATGGTGTGACCGGGACAGCCGTTCACCACCACCACATCTGGCAGGTAGACAGGGTCCGCTCGATCGCGGCGGACCAGTCAGATCCGGTCACCTTCTTCTGCGGAGGATCGCGCAACGTCGAATCGTTCATCGACGTCTTCGACGACGTCTTCGTCCTGATGATCGATCGGGCAACGCTCGAGCGACGCCTGGAGGCGCGGGGCGATGACGAATGGGCCGGGACGGGCCGGCTGGAAGAGCGGGCCCTCGTTCACGCACTCCATGCGACCGGCACCGTGCCGCGCGATGGCGTGCACGTCGATGCCAGTCAGCCGCTCGATGTCGTCGTGGACGAGGTGCTCCGCCGGTGTGGCCTGTCCGAGTGGTGAGCGCGTCCTGCGTGATCACGACGCGTCATCCGCTTCCGCGCACCGCCGTGAGAGCGCTTGCCAGCGTGGCCAGGTCTCTCTAGTCGCCTTCGATGAAGCCGGCGGCCGCGAGGGCGCGCTCGTAGATCTCTCGGATGACTGCGGCCTTGCGGGCGTTGTAGTCCGACATGCGTTGCGCTGGCTGCTGTGCGGCCTGACGCTTGACGGTCGCGTAGCGTTCGCGATCCGCGGTGTCGTGTCGGAGCCAGTTCCGGAACACCACGTGCTTGACCAGCTCCGGACTGTCCGGCCCGAAGACGTGCAGGTTCACGGGGATCCCGGGAACCGGCGCTGCCGCCCGGTTGCTTGCAGGGGCTCCCTGGAGGAGGCGATGCTCGTGCCACCAGGGCTCGCGCACCGTGAGGACGAAGCCCGCTGCTTCCAACCGCGGCAGCCAGACACGTTCGTCGGAGGGATCTGCGACCGTCAGGTCCAGGTCGAGTACCGGTTTCGCCGCGAGCCCAGGAACAGACGTGGACCCGACGTGCTCGACACGGAGCGCGCGAACGTCGAGAGCATCGATGATCAGGTTGCTCACCGTCGATGCGAGCTGCGGCCATTCAGGGTCCGGGTCGACGACACTGATGACGGTGGCCTTCGGCGGGACCACCCACGGGCTGGCTCCCGCCGGCACGGGCGGCTCGTCGAAGTCGAGAATCTCAGCGGTCGTCGGCACGCCCATAGTCAACCCGATTGGTCGGCGCATCGGTCGATGACCGGGTCGCCAAGGGACGATCCATGCCGTGTGGAGGCCGATGGCCGAGATCGACGGCGGCACAAGCGGTTCGAGCAGGCCCGACGTGACGAAGATAAGTCCTCACCACCAGCGTCTCGGAGCGGACCCCATGACCTCACTGCTCGGCCTGTCCACCTACGCGTACTTCTGGCGCATGTCGGATCGGGTGCCGTCGCCGATGTCCCTCGACGACGCACTCCGCGACGCCGCCACTCACGACGGTGTCGACCTGTTCCAGATCTGCGACCACGCACCGCTCGACACGGCGTCGGACGAGCGGCTCGCCGGGATCCGCTCACTCGCGGACGAGCTCGGGCTGACGCTCGAGGTCGGCACGCGCGGGACCGACCCGGAGCACCTCGCCCGGTACCTGCACGTCGCTCAGCGGCTCGACGCGGCGCTCGTCCGGTCGATGTGGAGTGCCGGCGACGACGAGCCGGACGCCGTCGAGACCGACCGGCGCTTGCGGGCCGCGCTGCCGGCGTACGAGGAGGCCGGGGTCACCCTCGCCCTCGAGACCTACGAACGTGTCAGCTCGGTCGAGCTCGTCGCGGTCGTGTCCGCGATCGGGTCGCCGAACCTGCGGATCTGCCTCGATCCCGCGAACACCGTCGCGAACCTCGAGCACCCGGCCGACGTCGTCGCCCGGTGCGCTCGGTACACGGCGAACTGGCACGTGAAGGACTTCGACTTCACCCGATCGCCGGGCTGGGTCGGGTTCCAGTACACCGGCGTCCCGTTCGGCACCGGTCGGCTCGACTACGACGGCATCCGGGCGGCGATCGAGCCCGACGCCCGTGGCATCAACCGTGTCATCGAGTTCTGGCTCCCCTGGCAGGCCGACTCGGCGGATGACTCCACCGGGGACGCCGCGTCGAGGAGCATCGCCGCCGAGACGGACTGGGTCGGCTCGACGGTCGCCGCCCTCACCGCAGCCCGCGCGTGACCGACCTGAGCATGACCGGAACGTCCCGGACGTCCGCCGGCTGGTCCACGCGATCCGCACGAGCGGCTTCGCGACCGCCAGCGCGCTGAACAGGGGCGTTGCGGAGTGCACCACGGTCAGCGCGACGCCCTCGGGAGGAACGCAGCCAGCACCAACGGCACCGCACTGAGCCCGAGCACCCACCAGAACGTCGCCCCGAAGGCACTGGCCACGGCGGCCGGCGACCCCGCGGAAGCCAGGAAGTGCTCGAGGACCACCGCGACCACGGTGACGCCGAAGGGCGCCCCGACGCGCTGCACGATGCTGAAGGCGGCACTGCCGCGTGGGGTCTCGTCGTGGCTCAGGCTCGCGAACGCCAGGGTCATCACCGGGAGGGACGCGGCGCCCATCCCGACTCCCTGGACGAACTGCGCGACGAGCAGCAGGACGGAGTGACCATCGACGCCGGCGAGGGCGAAGGGGACGATCCCGAGCATGAGGAGCACCACGCCACCGCCGACGACCAGGCGGCCGTCGAGCTTCGCAGTGAGTCGGCGGCTGAGCACGATGAAGAGCATCGTGCCGAGGCCCTGCGGGATGAGCAGCAGGCCGGTGTGCAGGACGGAAGCGCCGCGGACCTGTTGGTAGAACAGCGGCAGGAGGAACATCAGGGCGTACATCGAGAAGCCGCCGACGAACGTGATGACGCTCGACAGGCCGAAGCTCCGACGTGCGAAGACGCGGACGTCGACGAGCGCATGGGTCCGGTTACGGAGCGCGGAGGCGACGAAGCCGACCAGGAGCGCGCCTCCCGTTGCGAGCGGGAGCCAGACGTCGGTCGCGGCGAACCCGTGGTCCCCGGTGAGCCGGCTGACGCCGTACGCGATGAGCGCGACCGCGGGGGTGAGGAGCACGAATCCGAGCACGTCGAACCGGCTCCCGCGCTGCGCGGGTGCGGACGGCAGGAACAGCGGGCCGAGCACGAGAGCGGCCAGGCAGATCGGGATGTTGACGAAGAACAGCCAGTGCCAGCTGACGGATTGCACGATGGACCCGCCGATGATCGGCCCGAGGATCGGCGCGAGCTGCCCGATGAGCCCGATGGTGGCGATGGCGCGGCCGATGCGCTCGCGGCCGGCCGCGCGGGTCAGGATCGTGATCGTCACCGGGAGCACCAGGCCGCCCCCGACGCCTTGCAGCACCCGGAACACGACGAGTGACGGGAGGGACCACGCGAGTCCGCAGAGCAGGGAACCGACCATGAAGGTCGCGACCGCGACGATCCACGCGGTGCGGGCGCTGAGGCGTTCGGACACCCAGCCGGACACCGGGATCACCGACACGAAGGCCAGGAGGTACGCGGTCGCGACCCACTGCGTGCGGGCGACCGACTCGTGGAACGTGTGGTGCAGGTGGTCGAGCGCGATGTTGACGATGGTGGTGTCGAGCAGCGTCGTCAGGGCGCCCAGGACCAGCACGAGGCTGATCAGGGTGAGCCGCCGGTCCGTGACCGGGCCGGGAACGGCCGGAGCCGTGAGGGAAGTGGTCATGTGGCGTAAACTACACGGTACAGTGTAGGAAGTACACCCGTCGGTGTAGTGTGGCGTGGTGGCTGCCGCGACCCCTCAGGACCCGACATCGAAATCGACATCGAAGACCATCCGTGCCGGGCAGGCGCACAAACGGAGCGCGATCCTCGCGGCAGCGCGGGATCTCTTCGTCCTGGACGGTGTCGAGCGCACGAGCATGGACGCCGTCGCTGCGCGCGCGAGCGTCTCGAAGCGGACCGTGTACGACTACTACGGCGACAAGCGCGGGCTCCTCCTCGGTGTCGTCGTGGCTGCGGGGGAGTCGCTCGTCGAGACGCTCCGGCGGGCCATCGCGGACCACCTGGCCGACGACGCTCCCATCGCCGACCAGGCCGCGCTCGAATGCGCGCTCGTCGGGTTCGCCGTGCAGATCGGCGAGACCATGCTCGGTTCTGCGGACTACGGGAGCACCATCAAGCTCATCGGTGACAACCGCGCGATCCTCCCCGAGCTCGCGCACCACCCCCTCAACTCGGCACCGGAAGCGGCGCTCGCCGAGCGGATCGCACACTTCGCGGACGTCGGTCTGCTCGACGTGGACGATGCGTTCCTGGCGGCCGACCACTTCAACGCCCTGACCACCCTGCTGGCCATGAACATCCGGTTCCCGGATCAGCTGTCCACGGACGCGACCCGCAGGACGATGGCCGACGGAGTGCACGCCTTCATGCGGGCGTACGGCGCGCGCTGAGCCCCGGCGGCAGCACGGCGTGCTCGTGGTGACGTCGTCGTGGTCGTCGAACACCGGTCGTCCGGTCGAACACCGCGATCCCGGTGTTCGACCGGACGCGAGGTGTGCAACACGGTCGTCCCGCGGGTGCAGCGCCTCCTGTCCGATGCACGGCCCGGCGACGACGCGCGTCCGCCGAGCGCCATGGGACGCCGAGCGCCGTCGGATGCCAGGCGTGGCCGGCGTCAGTTGGCGACGTTCACCTGCGTGCGGTGCAGGTCCGTCCGCTCGATCTGGTCGACGAAACCGATGGCGTAGTCCTGCGCGGAGATCGCGCCGCCCTCGGCGACCACGGCGACGTCGGTGCCGACCCGGTACGAGCCGGTGCGCTCGCCGGGGGCGAAGGAGCCGAACTGCAGGGGCGGGCTGACGAACACCCAGTCGAGCGCCTCGGGGGCGGCGGGGAGGTCCTCGAGGACGAGGGCCGCGCCGCTCTGGACCTCGTGGTGCAGCTCGGCCGGGACGGCGCTGAGGTCCTCGACGTACCGGGGCGCGCCGGGTGCGGGGCGGAGCGACGAGAACCCGCCGACCACGAACAGGCGAGCACCGGCGGACGCGGCCAGCCGCGCGATGGTGCGGTTGACCTCCCGGAAGGTGTCGGTGAGGTCGCCGCGCGGCGCGAGCGCGGCGGCGACGACGTCGGCGTCCTCGATGACCGAGGCGAGGACGGCTTCGTCGCTGGCGTCGCCCTGCACGTACCGGACGCCCGGGACCTGGTCGGTCGGGAGCGAACGGCTGAGCGAGGTGACCTCGTGACCACGGGACGCAGCCTCGGCGACGATCGCCGATCCTGCGTAGCCGGTGCCGCCGATGACGGAGATGCGGGACATGGGAGCCTTTCGGACGGAGGAGTGCACGGGCGCGACGAGCCGGCCCGATTCCACGGTAGGAGCGCACGCGAGAGAGCGGAAGTAGGCACTCCAGGGTGCCTGTCGCGCCCCGCTCGCCGGGGCCGGTAGACATACGGCATGAGCACCGCACCCAGGACGCTGCAGTTCCGCGCCTTCACGACGACGAGCGACGACCCGCGGTCCGGCAATCCGGCGGGGGTCGTGCTGCACGCCGAGACGTTGACCGACGCGGACATGCTCGCGATCGCCGGCGAGCTCGGACACAGTGAGACCGCGTTCCTCACCGCCGTGACGCCCCGCTCGGCGCGGATCCGCTACTTCACGCCGCGGGCGGAGATCGCGTTCTGCGGCCACGCGACCATCGCGTCGGGCGTGGCGCTGGCGCGGAACGGCGCCGAGGGCGTGGTCGACCTGACCACGAACGCCGGCGTCGTGCCGGTCGCGGTCCGTCCGGACGGCGCGACCCTCACCGCCGTCGCGACGACCGTCGCACCGCTCCCCGACGCGGTGCTCGGCGAGCTGCTCGACGCGCTCCGTCTGTCGTCGACGGACCTCGACCCGGCGCTGCCACCGGCGTTCCTGTCCGGGGGCAACCCGCACCCGCTCGTGCCCGTCCGCGACGGCGTCCTCGCCCGGCTCGACCACGACGGCGACGCGGTGCTCCGCCTGCAGGACCGGGAGGGATGGGACGGCACGATCGCGGTCGTGCACCGGGTCGACGCCACGCGGTTCGTGAGCCGTCACCCGTTCCCGCGCGGCGGTGTCCGCGAGGACCCGGCCACGGGGTCGGCTGCCGCCGCGCTCGGTGCCTACCTGCGGGACGGCGGCCACGTGGCGGTCCCGGCGGTGCTCACCGTCGAGCAGGGTGCGGAGACCGGACACCCCTCACGCATCACCGTCGAGGTCCCCGCGACGGGTCGCATCCGGGTGAGCGGGACGGTGGAGGAGCTGGCGGGGCCCGGTCTCCGGCCGACTGCCTAGACCCGCGACGCGCCGCCCCGCACGAGTCGGATGACGAGCAGGATCGCGGCGACGACCAGGACGATGATCCCGACCGTGATCAGGAACTTCAGGGTCGCGACGAACGCGCCGATCAGCAGCAGGATGATGCCGATGATGGCGAGGGTGACCCACAGGGCGTGGTTCATGATGTGTCCTTTCGAAGGGGTGACGTGCCCTTCTCGGCCGGACGGTACGCGTTCCCCGGCGTCGGCGACCGCCGTCCGCGCGAAGTCGGTCCGACCTGATCGATCCCGCGCGCGTCTTCGTGGATCCTGGGTCCGGCAGCCGCACACTGGTGCGTCCTGCTCCGGTCACCGCTCCGCGTCGGGCACCGTCACGACGCGGTTCTGGTACGCCCAGACGACGGCCTGCAGCCGCGATCGCACGCCGAGCTTCGGCAGCATCCGGGCCAAGTGGGACTTCACCGTCGAGACCTCGACGACGAGCGCGGCCGCGATTTCCTCGTTCGACATGCCCTGCGCCAGGAGCATGAGCACGTCGCGCTCCCGCTCGGTCAGCAGCTCGGTCCCTCGCCCGCGTGTCACGGGCTGGAGCGCGCGCCGTTCGACGAACTCGCGCAGCACCCGGCGGGTGAGCGCCTGGTCGAGCGTGCCGTTGCCGGCGGCCACCTGCCGGACGGCGGCGACGATGGTGTCGGGGTCCGCGTCTTTGAGCAGGAAGCCCGACGCACCGGCCTCGAGCGCGCCGAACACATAGTCGTCGAGGTCGAACGTCGTCAGCATGAGGACCGGGATCGGGGGATCCGCCTCGGGACCGCACAGGGCCCGTGCGACCTCGATGCCGTCCACGACGGGCATGCGGATGTCGAGGCACGCGACGTCCGGGTGCTCCGACCGTGCGAGGGCGAGTGCCTCGCCACCGTCCGTCGCGACGGCGACGACCGCGATGTCGGGTTCGGCGTCGAGCAACGCGGACAGACCGGCGCGGACGAGGGGCTGGTCGTCCGCGATGAGGACCCGGATCACGACGGCACCTCCGCTCCGACGGCCGGGGCGTCAGGACCGCTCGCCGCCCGCGGGACGACGAGGCGGACCTCCCACCCGCCGTCCTCCGTGGGACCGTACCGCAGGTCGGCGCCGACGAGGTCGGCTCGTTCGCGCATGCCGATGAGCCCGTGACCGCCCGAGGAGGACCGTGGTGCGGCCTCGCGTGCCGGTCCGTTCCGCACGACGACGGTGACGTGGGTGTGCTCGCGGTCGTCGAGCTCGACGGTGGTGGCGGCACCCGGGGCGTGCAGGGCGGCGTTCGCCAGGGCCTCCTGGACGGTCCGGTACGCCGCGAGCTGCGCGAGCGGACCGACGTCCGAGCCGACCGACGGGCTGGTCTCGGGCTCGCCCCGCAGCACCCGCAGCGTGACCCGGCCGTGCCGCTGCGCCCGCGCGACGAGGTCCGGGACCGCCGCCAGGGTCTCGACGGACCGCTCGGCCAGGGTGTCGTCGCGGAGCAGCCCGACGAGCCGCCGGAGGTCGTCGAGCACCGCCGTGCTCTGCTCCCGCACCTGGCGGACGGCGGCGTGGGCACGCTCGGGGTCGGTGTCGATCTGCCGGTCGATCACGGCGGCCATGAGCGCGATCCCGGACAGGTGGTGCGCGGCGATGTCGTGGAGCTCCCGCGCCATGGCGGCTCGCTCCCGGGACACGGCCGCCTCGACGCGCGCGTCCTGCTCGCGGACCACCGCGTCCCGCTCCCGGAGCACGGCGTCCTGCTCCCGGACGACCGCGTCCCGCTCGCGGACGACCGCGTCCCGCTCGCGGTCCCGCGCGGCGCGGATGTCCAGCCGCGCGCGGACGACGAGCGTCACGAGCAGGGGCAGCCCGATCACGGCACCGGCCTGCGCCGCACCCTGCACGACCGCCTGGACCGGCGTCCCGCCGTAGCCGGTGAGCTGCCAGACCGCCTCCTCGATCCCGACGCCCACCGCCGCTGTGACGAGGGCGGGCCACAGCCACGCGAGGGGCTGCCGGAGCACCGCGAGCACGACCGCCACCATCACCGCGAGCGTCGACAGACCGTGCAGCACGGACGGGGCCACCAGCACGAGGACGGCTGCGAGCACCGCGACGGCCACGAGCGTCGTCCGCGGTCGGTTCCGCGCCCACAGCAGCACGCACGCCTGGGCCGTGAGCACGGCGGCGACGACCCACCAGGACGGGTCGGCGGGCGAGGCGAACTGGATCTGGGCCGAGTCCGGATCCCCCGCCGCCATCGCGGGTGCGCCGAGCAGGAGCGCGATCACCGCGACCGCGTCGGCCGCGGCGACCAGGACGTCCACCCGCCGCACCCGCGGGCGGGCCTCAGCGGTGACCATCGCTCGAGTCTACGAGTGGCGACGCGGAGGGCGTCGGGGCAGCAGCGGGTGCGGTGCCGGCCACGACGGCGGAGGCGGGGTCCTCCGCCGGGCCGGTGCCGGGCCTCCCGGCCGTGCCGACGACGGGACCGCGGTAGCCGAGCCGGCCCCGCGTCGCGACCACGATGACGACCGCGCCGATGGTCGAGGTGATGAGCAGCGCGAGCAGCATCGTCTCGGCACCGATGCCCGGGAACATGTCGCTCCACAGGACCGACGCCGTGGTGTTGACGCTGACGTGGAGGAGCACCGCGAGCGGCAGGCTCTCACCCGACCGGTTGAACACCCACGACATCACGACGGTGAACGCCATGCAGAACCCCACGAACACGAGCGGTTGCGTCCAGTGCGCGGTCGGCCATCCACCCCAGTCCGTCAGGAACAGCGGCAGGTGCCACAGCCCCCAGAGCGGCCCGAGCACGAGCGCGGCCCGCATCGGGCCGAACCGGCCCTGGAGGCGCGGCAGGGCGAAGTCCCGCCAGCCCGGCTCCTCCGCCAGTCCGGTCGTCACGACCTGGAGGAGCAGCGCCGGCACGTAGGCCGCCAACGCCAGCGCGGACGGTGCGTGGACGACCCCGCCCGCGAACGGCAGCCCCGACAGGACGATGAGCACCGGAACGCCGAGCAGCACCGTCACGTACCACTGCCACCGGACCCGCCACCGCCACAGCCGGCCGGCCCACACCCGGAGGCCCGCACGACCGTCCGCCGCGGCCGTCACGACGAACGCCGCGGTGACCGGTCCGAGGAGTGCGCCCGGCAGGACACCCGACAGCTGCGCGGTGCCGAGGACCTCGGGGAAGTGGAGGTCCCAGATCCCGAGACCGTGGGGCGACAGGATGTAGGGCAGCCACACCAGCCAGCTCGTCCCGAGGGCGAGCACGGCGAACGTGCGGAGCGGGTTGCGGGCGACGACGCCGCGGAGCCCGCCCGGAGCGGGCCTCGTGCTCCTGCGGTCCGTCCCCGGTGCGCTGATGGTGGTCATGGTGCCTCCGTCGGTCAGGTGGCCGCGGTTCGACCACATCCCGACGGTAGGAATCGCGGGTGCCCGGCCTCGACGGGCGGAGGGACGCAGCTCGCGATCTCCATCGGAGGATGCAAGGGGCCGGTCTGCGCCCCTCCGTCGATCCTGCGCATGCCGACGACGAGTGCGCATGCGCCCCCATGTCCCGTTGTCGTCCGCGTGAGCACCTGGCGCGGGCAGACGCCGCTTCAGGACCAGCCGAGCGTCCGCAACACCGCGGCGGTCACGGCGGCCAGCGCGACCACGACGATGAACGGCGCCCGCAGCACGAGCGCGACGATCGCCACGACGAGCCCGGCCGCGCGCGCGTCGAGCACCAGGTGCGTCGCGGTCGAGAACGTCTGCAGGACGACGAGCGAGGCGAGCAGGGCGGCCGGGAGCATCTCGCTGACGCGGGCGACCCGGGGCTCCTCGAGCACGGCCGGGGGGACGGTGTAGCCGGAGAACTTGAACCCGTACGCGATCGCCGACGCCGCGATCACCGCGATCCACGCGGTCACGACGCGGCCCCGGTCGCATCCGGCCGGGAGGGCCGCCACCGGTCGGGCCACCACCACGCGATCACCGCGCCCACGCACGCGGCGGCGAGGACCGGGAGGCCCTGTGGGATCACCGGGATGAGTGCGGTCGTCACGATCCCGGCGACGATCGCGATGGCGACCGGTTGCCGTGCCCGCAGCCGCGGCCAGAGGAGTCCGATGAACGCGGCCGAGGCGGCGGCGTCGAGCCCGTAGCGCTTCGGATCGCCGAGCGCGGACCCCGCGAGGGCCCCGACGAGCGTCATGACGTTCCATCCGATGTACACGCCGAGGCCGGTCACCCAGAACCCCAGGCGACGGAGCGGCCGCGAGGACTGCGCGACCGCGACCGCCGTGGACTCGTCGATCGTGAGCTGGGGGACCACGATCCGACGCCACCCGCGGGGGAGCATCGTCGGACCGAGTTGGAGCCCGTAGAGCGCGTTCCGGATGCCGAGCAGGGAGGCGGCCGCGATCGCCGCCCCCGCGGTGCCGCCGCCGCCGAGGATCCCGACGAGTGCGAACTGCGACCCGCCGCTGAACAGGAGGAGCGACAGCAGGCAGGTCTGCACGACGCTGAGGCCGCTCGCCACGCTCAGCGCGCCGAAGCTCACGCCGTACAGTCCGGTCGCGACGGCGACCGAGACGCCCTGGCGGACGACGGCCCGCCGAGCGGTCGTGACGTCCGCCGCTCGCTCGGGGCCGTCGTGCTCGTCGGCGGGGGTGGGGGAGCCGTCGGTCATGCCCTCAGGATGCCGCAGGCCGGCTGCGCCCGGGCGCGCCCGCGTGTCCCAGACGCGCAGTTCTCTGTCAACCCCGGCGTCCGGGCGCCACGGCTGCGATCCTTGGATGATGGCAGAGGACGTGGTGCGACGCTCAGTGGTCGCCGGGCAGGACATCGACGATGCCCGTGCCATGTACGAGGCCGCGTACAACGGACGGCAGTTCCACATCGAGCCGACCGAGCGCGAGTTCGGGTACCGATACACGATCGCCGGGGACGACGACGTCACGCTGCGGGGGAACCGGTTCACGGGGTCGGTCGAAGGCACCGTCCAGGTGCAGGGCGAGTACGTGGTCACGTGGATCACCGCGGGGACCGGCGCGATGGACCTCGAGGGGACCGGCGACCTCACGCCGCTCGAACCCGGGCAGCCCGTCCTGTTCACCACCGGTGGCCAGAACCGGTTCGCGTTCGCCGACTACAAGCAGAACCTCGTCCACCTCGACGGCCGGTACCTCGAGCGGGTCGCGGCGGAGGTCGAGGGCCACGACGGCGGGCCCCTGCGGTTCCGACACGGTGGCCGACTCGAGGACCACGCGCTCCAGCGGTGGACGGCGGCGGTGCGGACGGTGAACGCCGTGGGCGCGAGTGCGGACGCCAGTGCCCTGCTGCGGAGCGAGGTGAACCGCCTCGCCGCGGTGTCGCTCCTGTCGACGTTCCCACACGAGGCGACCTCCCTGCCGCCCGAGCTGCTGCTCCCGCGCCACCGACGGGTCCGCACGGCCGTCGAGTTCATCCACGCGAACGCCCATCTGCCGATCACGCTCACGGACGTCGCCGCGGCGGCGAACGTGAGCTCCCGCTCCCTGCAGCAGGCGTTCGAGCGTGCCCTGGCCACGTCGCCCACGCGGTACCTGCGGCAGGTGCGCCTGGAGCGGGTGCGGGCCGAACTGCTCGAGCAGCACCCCGAGGACGTGTCCGTCGGCGACGTCGCACGCCGTTGGGGCTTCGTGCACCTCGGCCGGTTCTCGGGGGCGTACGCAGCGGCCTTCGGGGAGTACCCGCGCGAGACGCTGTACCGCTGACGGGCGGTCAGTGGTGCGGGTGGTGCCCGCCCACGTCGTGGTGCGCGTGCGCTTCGTCGTGCCCGTGCCCGTGCCCGTGCCCGTGCTCGTGCCCGTGCTCGTGCTCGTGCCCGTGCTCGTGCTCGTTCGCTTCGTGGTGCTCGTGCGCGTGGCCCCCGTCGTCCGGGCCGCCGCCCATCATCCGCAGCATCGACCACGAGCCGCTGCGGACGAACACGACGAGCAGGACCGCCGCCACGACCAGGAACAGGATGTCCAACCAGGTGGTGTAGTTCCACCTGATCCCGGTCTCGGCGATCGCCAGGTGCCGACCGGTGGGGACGAGGCCGAGCGGCGTGAAGACGAGCTCGACGACGTACCCGGCGAGCACCATGGCGCCGTAGAGGACGCCGGTGATCCGGAGGGCGGCCGCCCAGCCGTAGTACTTCCGGTAGATCACGATGATCGGGATGATGAGCAGGTCGGCGAAGACGAAGCTCACGACGCCGCCGAAGCTGATCCCGCCGTTCCAGAGCACCGCCGCGAGCGGGACGTTCCCGACCGAGCACACGAAGCTGACCATGGCGATGACCGGTCCGATGAGCGGGTCGAGGAAGAACGCGACCGTCGGGTCACCGTGCAGGAACACCGCCTGCAGCCATGCCTTCGGCACCCAGGCCTCGAACGCCCCCGCGATGAGGAGCCCGATGACGATGTCCCGGAGCACGGCGGCCCAGTCCATGACGAAGTACTGGGACACCGACGTGATGCCCGGTCGGGAGAACAGGCGTCGCCAGAACCCCTGGTCACCGGCGACCGACATGTCCATCGCCGCGTGCCCCTCCATCGAGCCGGCGAGGCCCCGCTCGGCCTGCTCCCGTGCGGCGTCGACGATGCGACCCCGCATCCAGAGTCGGAAGCCGAGCGCGACGAGCACGATCATGACGGGGCCGCCGATGAACTCGGCGAGGGTGAACTGCCATCCCATGACGAACGCGAGGACGAGGCCGAGCTCGACGACGAGGTTCGTCGACGCCACCTCGAACGCGATCGCCGCGGTGAGGCTCGCGCCCTTCCGGAACAGGGCCCGGGCGAGCGCGACCGCCGCGTAGGAGCACGAGGAGGACAGTGCTCCGAACCCCGTCGCCACCGCGATGGCACGCGGGGAGTCGTCGTGCATGAGCCGGGTGATGCGTTCGGTCCTGACCGCGGCCTGGATCACACCCGACAGGGCGAACCCGAGCACGAGGGGCCAGAGGATCGTCCACGCCATCGTCCCGGCCGCCGCCAGGGCGGCACCGATCGCCTGCAGGATCATCATGATGACAAGGTACCCCCTGGGGGTAGTCGAGACCAGATGGTTCGCCTGTGACCCGGTTCACCCGGAGGTCACGGACCTGAGTGTCGGATGGACGTCGTTGCACTCCGTGCATCGGTGCACCTAGTGTCTCCGGAGTGACCACGCGGACGAGCATCGACCGCCGGGCCGTGCTCAAGGCCCGGCACCGGGCGGCGATCCTCGACGCCGCCCGCGCCCTGACCGCCGAACGGGGCGGTCCCCGGTTCAGCGTCGACGAGCTGGCCGCCCGCGCCGACGTCGCGCGCCGCACGGTGTTCAACCACTTCTCGTCGATCGACGAGGTCGTCCTCGCGCTCTGTGGCGAGCTGCTCACCGTCGTCCTCGACGACTTCGTGGCGACGGCCACCGCGACGCCCGTCGGCAACGGTGACCGGGCCTCCATGTTCGACGAGATCGCCGAGTGGTTACGCGTCGCCGACCTGCCGACCGCGATCTCGTCGATCGTGCGCGTGCTCGGTGAGCCGCCCGAGGAGGACCGCCGCGGCCGTCTGCTCATCGACGAGGCCTTCGACCGGTCGACCGCCGTCCTCGTCGACGAGGTCCGTCGCCGCAACCCGTCGGCCGACCCGCTCGACGCCGAACTCCTCGTGACCTCGCTCATGAACGGCGTCGTCGTGATCTCGAAGCACTGGGTCCTCCGCACGGGTGCGAGCACTGACGGCGACGGCCGCGCACAGTGGGACGCGTTGCTCGGCCGACTCATCGACAGCGTCCGCAGCGGCTACATGCCCCAGCACTGACCACGAGGGGTCCACCGGCGTACCCCGATCCCAGCAGCACCACCACCGCACAGAAAGGAACGGGGCACCAGCATGGCCGGTCTCCTCTACCGCCTCGGACGCTTCGCCGCGCGCCGACACTGGTCCGTCGTCGTCGCCTGGATCGTGATCCTGGCGCTCGCCGGGGTCGGGTACAGCCTGTTCGCCGGGACGATCTCGTCCTCGATCACCATCCCGGGGACCGCGACGAGCAAGGTGACCGACGAGCTCGCCAAGAAGTTCAAGTCCGCCAGCGGGGGCAGCGGCACGATCGTCTTCCAGACGACGAGCGGTGACGCGTTCACGGCCGACCAGAAGTCCGGTATCAAGTCGTTCCTGTCGACGATCGACGGGTACAAGGGCGTCCGGGCGACCACGAACCCGTTCACGACGCAGCAGCAGCTGGCCGACCAGCGCCAGCAGGTGCAGGACGGCAAGCAGAAGATCGTCACGGGCAAGCAGCAGCTCGCCGACGCGCAGGCGCAGATCGACGCGGGCCAGAAGCAGCTCGCCGCGGGACAGCAGCAGATCGACGCCGCACAGCAGCAGCTCGACCAACAGAAGGCGCAGGCCCAGGCTGCCGATCAGCTCGCGGCGGTGCAGGCACAGCTCACGGCCGGCCAGGCGCAGATCGACGCGAACCAGCAGAAACTCGACGCGAGCAAGGCGACGCTGGCGACCAACCAGCAGAAGGTCGACGCGAACCGGAAGAAGCTCCAGCAGAACGCGACGAAGCTCGACCTGAGTTCGCAGTTGCTCGACCTGTCGAAGAACATCCGCTTCGTGTCGTCGAACGGCAGTGCCGCGGTGGGCACGGTGTCGTTCCAGAAGGCGACGATCGCGGTGCCGCAGACACTGAAGAACAAGATCGTCGACAAGTCGGAGCACGCCGGCATCGACGGCGTGCGGGTCTACCCGTCGAACGACATCGCGCAGGGTGTTCCGAGCATCCTCGGCCCCGGTGAGGTCGTCGGCATCGTCATCGCCGCGATCGTGCTGCTCGTCATGCTCGGCACGGTCATCGGCGCCGCGCTGCCGCTCGTCAGCGCGATCCTCGGGGTGGGCGTCGCCACGCTCGGTGCGATGTCGTTCTCGGGCCTCGTCGAGTTCATCTCGGTGACGCCGGTACTCGGGGTGATGCTCGGCCTGGCCGTCGGCATCGACTACTCGCTGTTCATCCTCAACCGGCACCGGTCCCAGCTGAAGCAGGGCATGGAGCTGCATCAGTCGATCGGTCTGGCGAACGGCACCTCGGGCAACGCGGTCGTGTTCGCGGGGTCGACGGTGATCGTCGCGCTCCTCGCGCTCAACATCACCGGCATCCCGTTCCTCGGGCTCATGGGCACGGTCGGCGCCGTCGCGGTGGCGGTCGCGATCCTCGTGGCGATCAGCTTCACGCCCGCGATGCTGAGCCTCGTCGGCTTCCGCATCCTCCGTCGGAAGGAGCGCGCGGCGATCGGGCGCACCGGCTCGGTGCGGATCCCGAACAAGCCCATGGCGACCTGGCGCGCGATCGTCACCCTCGTGGCCGGCGTCGCGGTGCTCGGGGTCGTCGCCCTGCCCGCCATGCACATGCGCCTCGGGCTCCCGACGGGTGCCGCCGAGGCCACCGACTCGAGCCAGTACAAGGCGTACAAGGTGCTCGAGCGCGAGTTCGGTGCCGGTCAGAACGGCCCGATCCTCGTCGTCGCCGACCTGCCGCACAAGGCGACCGGCAACGACCTGCTCCGGCAGGAGGTCGCCATCGGGCAGAAGATCGCCGACCAGGGTCACGTGCACGCCGTCGCACCGATCGGGGCGTCGTCGGACGGGACCGTCATCGCGTTCCAGGTGCAGCCCACGGGCGGACCCTCGAGCGTGTCCACGGAGAACCTCGTGCACGACCTCCGCGGCCTGTCGCCGGTCAAGGCCGACGGGGGGAACGTCCACCTCGGTGTCGCCGGCAACGCGAGCGCGAACATCGACGTCTCCGAGAAGCTCGCGGACGTCCTGCCGCTCTACCTCGTGGTGGTCGTCGGACTCTCGCTCATCATCCTCATCATCGTGTTCCGGTCGTTCCTCGTGCCGCTCACCGCGACCGCCGGCTTCGTGCTCTCGCTCCTGGCGGCGTTCGGCGGCCTGACCGCGATCTACCAGTGGGGCTGGCTCGGCCAGGTGTTCGGTGTGCACGACCCGGCACCGATCCTGAGCTTCCTGCCGGTGATCGAGGTGGGCGTGCTGTTCGGGCTCGCGATGGACTACCAGTTGTTCCTCGTGTCGGGTATGCGCGAGGCGTACGCCCACGGAGCCCCGGCGAAGATCGCGGTGCAGCGGGGCGTCCACGCGGGCCGGGCGGTCGTCACGGCGGCGGCGATCATCATGATCTCGGTGTTCTCCGGCTTCATCTTCTCGGAGTCCTCGACGATCCGACCGATCGGGTTCGGGCTGGCGTTCGGGGTGCTCGTGGACGCGTTCATCGTCCGCCTGCTGCTCATCCCGGCGTCCATGCACCTGCTCGGGCGCGCGGCCTGGTGGTTCCCGAAGTGGCTCGACCGGATCGTGCCGGACGTCGACGTCGAGGGTGCGAAGCTCGAGCGGGGCATGCCCTCCCGCGGGGACGACACCCACGCGGAGCACGGCCACCACGCGGCGCCGGTGGTCGAGGACGCCGCTCCGGCGGTCGCCCACCACGAGCACCCGGAGCACCGCGCCTGACCGCGTCCGCTCGCGCTTGAGGGGCGCTCGCATCATCAACCCGGGAGGCGGGACCTGCGTCGAGCACGCGGGTCCCGCCTCCCGTCCGTCGCGTCCCGCGAACGCGGGGTGCAGTGCTTGCACTATTGCGGGTTGTGCAAAGCTGCGGCAGGTGTAAAGTTGCATGCACTGCAAGGTTGTATGCCACCGTCGGCACCCCGACGAGGTCGGCTCCCTGCAGGCGACGCACGCATCTCCACACCCATCCGAAGGACCGCAATGTCAACCGCCTCCGCTCCCGCGCAGGTCCGGCGCAGTGCTCCAGGATCGGCGCCCGCATCGGGCTCGCCGATCATGAGCCACCGCCAGATCCTGCTCGTCATCTACGGCCTCATGGCCGGCATGTTCCTCTCGTCCCTCGACCAGACGATCGTCGGGACCGCCATCCGCACCATCGGTGACGACCTGCACGGTCTCAACGAGCAGGCGTGGGTGACCACCGCGTACCTCATCACCTCGACGATCACCACGCCGATCTACGGCAAGCTCTCGGACCTGTTCGGGCGCCGCCCGCTGTACATCTTCGGCATCTCGGTGTTCGTCGTCGGGTCGCTGCTGTCGTCCTTCTCGACCTCGATGCTCATGCTCGCCGCGTTCCGCGCGTTCCAGGGCATCGGTGCGGGCGCGCTCATGTCGCTGCCCCTCGCGATCATGGGCGACATCCTCGCGCCCCGTGAGCGCGCGAAGTACCAGGGGTACTTCCTGGCCGTGTTCGGCATCTCGTCGGTCATCGGCCCGCTCGTCGGTGGTCTGTTCTCGGGTGCCGCGCAGATCCTGTTCATCACGGGCTGGCGCTGGGTGTTCCTGGTGAACGTCCCGATCGGCATCGCGGCGTTGCTCATGGTCATCGCGTTCCTGCACCTGCCGAAGACCGGCGAGAAGCGCACGCCGCGGATCGACTGGTGGGGTGCGACCTCGGTCATCGTGACCCTCGCGCCGCTCCTGCTCGTCGCCGAGGAGGGCCGCGACTGGGGCTGGGGTTCCGCCGGCGCCATCGCCTGCTACGCCGTGGGCGTCGCCGGACTGGTCGGGTTCCTGGTCGTCGAGACCCTCATGAAGGACGACGCGATCATCCCGCTCAAGCTGTTCCGCTCGGGCGTGTTCTCGATGGCGACCGTCATGGGCTTCCTCGTCGGGTTCGCGATGTTCGGCGCCATGCTGACCATCCCGTTGTACCTGCAGATCGTCACCGGGCTGTCCCCGACGGCGTCCGGCTTCGCCACGCTGCCGATGATCGGTGGCCTCATGATCGCGTCGATCGTGTCCGGCCAGATCGTGTCCCGCACCGGCAGGTACCGGATCTTCCCGGTCACCGGCACCGCGTTCACCGCCGTCGGCTTCGTCGTCCTGACGTTCATGACGATCGACAAGCCGCTCTGGTTCCTCATGATCGGCATGTTCTTCATCGGTCTCGGCCTCGGCCAGCTCATGCAGACCATCACGCTCGCCAGCCAGAACTCGGTCGAGCCCCGGGACATGGGTGTCGCCACGAGCTCGGCGACGTTCTTCCGGCAGATCGGTGGAACGCTCGGCACGGCCGTGCTCCTGTCGGTGCTGTTCTCCCTCATGCCGACGAACATCGTGACCGCGATGTCGGACAAGACGGACCTGTCGAGTGGCCTGAACGCCGCCCTGACCCCCTCGGTCGCGAACGCGTCGGAGAACAAGGGCGTGATGAAGCAGATCTGGACCCCGATCGTCACCCCGATCAGGAGCAAGCTCCAGGACGCGCTCGACCAGGGCACGACCGCCGCCAAGGCCGCCGCGGACAAGGCCGTCACCCAGCAGGTGACGGCCGCCGTCCAGCAGCAGGTCACCGCCGGCACCGTCCCGGCAGCGGCCGCGCAGACCGTCATCCAGCAGCAGGTCGCCGCCGCCGAACCGGCCGCCGAGCAGCAGGCCCTGGCGGCTGCCGCGAAGCAGGCGCACGCCTCGGTGTCGAACGGTCGGCTGACGATCGACTACAGCGATGCCAGTCAGCGGAAGCACGTCGTGAACGAGGTCGCACCGGCCATCGCGAAGCAGTTGCGGAAGGGCACGTCGGGCTCGAGCAGTTCCGCGAGCGAGACGAGCGACACGTCGTACCTCAACGGCGCGGACGCGCGGCTCACCAAGCCCTTCATGACCGGCTTCAACGCCTCGGCCGTGTCGATCTACTGGGTCGGCCTCGGCGTGATCCTGCTCGCGTTCGTCCTCAGCTGGTTCTTCAAGGTGCCGCCGCTGCGGCAGCGGTCCGCACTGCAGGAGCAGGCCGACAAGGACCAGACGGCCGACGACCTCGAGGTGGAGGCCGTGCGCGCCGCCGACCTCACCGGCTCGTTGACCGCCCCCGCGACCGGGTCGATCCCGGTCTCCAAGTAGGGCAGGACCGCGGCGCCGTCGCCGTCCGACAGGACGGGGGCGGCGCCGCACCGATCCGGCGCGACCGCTGCCGGACGACCACGACCACCAGGACGGAGACGACGTGGACACCAGCGCCACGCTCGACACGGCCGCGATCGACATCGCGGGCGTCGACCCCGAGTCATCCACGCTCCGGGCCCGCAAGAAGCGGCAGACCCGCGGGCACATCCAGGACGCCGCACGCCGCCTGACCGCCGAGCACGGCCTCCACGGTGTGACGATCGACGCGATCTGCGCCGAAGCCGGTGTCTCGACCCGCACGTTCTTCAACTACTTCCCGTCGAAGTCCGCCGCCGCACTCGGGCTGCCGGACCTCCGGATCGACGATGCCCAGCGGGCACGGTTCGCCGCTGGGGAACCCGACGCCCTCGTGTCCGACCTCTGCGCTCTCGTCGCGCACGTCGTCGCCGAGACCGGCGCCTCACCGCACGAGAAGGCTGTCATGAAGGACCTCATCACCGAGCAGCCCGAGCTCATGCCGGCCGTGCTCAAGTGGATGGCGGACCTGCGGAAGGACCTCGTCGCGATCGCCGCCGGTCGCGTGCCCGAACGGACCGCTCGACTCGCGGTGACCCTCGTGCTCGGAGCGCTGCTCGAGGCCGTCCACCAGGGCGGCAGCACCACCGATCCGGACTTCGCGGACCGGATCGCCGCGACCGTCGCCGAGATCGGGGCGCTCGCCTCCTGACCGTCGGACCCGACATGCGCCAGCATGGAGCGGACGGGTGCGTCGCGCCCGTGCGTTCGAAGGAGAACCCGTGCCGCTGACCGACCTCGTCCCCGATCCCGGCGCCGTCGAGCGCATCGCCACGGGGAGCACCTGGGCCGAGGGCCCCGTGTGGATCCCGGCGACGCGGACCCTCCGCTGGTCCGACATCCCCGGCGACCGCATCATGCAGTGGCACGCCGACGACGGCACCACGAGCGTGTACGCCGACCGCGTCGAGTTCACGAACGGCCGGACGCTCGACCGGGACGGCAGCGTCGTGCAGTGCTCCCACGGCCGGCGACGCGTCGAGCGGGACCGCGACGGCGTCGTCGAACCGATCGTGGCGAGCTGGGACGGTGTCCGGTTCAACTCCCCGAACGACGTGGTCGTCGCACCGGACGGCACGATCTGGTTCACCGACCCCGACTACGGGATCACGCAGTCGCGTGAGGGCCACGCCGGGTACCTGGAGTACGGGGACCACGCGGTGTTCCGGTTCGACCCCGCGACCGGCCGCGTCCGCCCGGTCGTGCTCGACGTGGAGGAGCCGAACGGGTTGGCGTTCTCACCCGACGGGACGACGCTCTACGTCGCCGATTCGTCCGCATCCGAGGGCTCGGACGTCGGGAACCGGTGGATCCGGGCGTACGACGTCGTGGATGGCATCCGGTGCAACAACGGCCGCGTCTTCGCCCAGTTCGCGGTCGACGAGGGCGTCCCCGACGGCATCCGCGTCGACGAGGACGGGAACGTGTGGAGCTCGAGCGCGCAGGGCGTCATCGTCGTCGCACCCTCGGGGGACCGGATCGGGACCGTGCCCGTCCCCGAGGTCGTCGCGAACCTCTGCTTCGGGGGCGACGACGGCACGACGCTGTTCATCGCGGCGACGACGTCGATCTACCGTGTCGCGACCACGGCGCGGGACGCCCACGAGATCGCCCTCCGCCCGTGAGCGGGAGCGCGGCACCGGGTCCGGCGGCACCGGGTCCGGCGGCACCGGGCCCGGCGGTGCTCGTCGTCGCCGACGCCGCGGCGTGGCGCGCCTGGCTCGACGCCCACGAGGACGACCCCGACGGCGTGTGGCTCGTGCTCGCGAAGAAGGGCACGGTCGACCCGACCTCGCTGACGTACGACCAGGCCCTCGACGAGGCCCTGTGCAGCGGCTGGATCGACGGGCAGAAGCGGGGGAACGACGCCGCCACGTTCCTCCAGCGGTTCACGCCACGGCGCCGGACGTCGCTGTGGTCGCAGCGGAACATCGGGCTCGTCGCGGCCCTGACGGCGCAGGGGCAGATGCGACCGCGTGGCCAGGCCGAGGTCGACCGTGCCCAGGCCGACGGGCGATGGGCCAGCGCGTACGCCGGGTCGGCGGCGATCGCCGAGCCGGAGGACCTGACAGCGGCGCTCGCGGCATCGCCCGCGGCGGCCGAGCGCTTCGCGACGCTGAACCGGCAGAACCGGTACGCGGTGCTGCACCGGATCACGACGGCGCCGAGTCCGACGGCCCGGGCGAACCGCCTGGCGAAGCTCGTCGCGATGCTCGAGCGCGGGGAGACGCCCTACCCGCAGTGACGCCGGGCGTGCGGACCGGCGAGTGCGCGCGTGGACGACGAAGCGCGCGCGTGGACGACGAAGGGCGCGCGTGGACGACAGCGCAGTTGTCGTCGGGGCGCGCGGTTCGGAGGTGCAACACGAGGGCGATGCGCGTCATGTGTCGCGGAGCCCTTGCGGAGGAGGGGTGAGGTTAGGCTACCCTCACCTACGTGACCGACGACCGGACCGAGGCGGCCTCACCCGCGCGTGCGGTGCGACGCTCATCCGTCGCCCCCTCCGGCCTCGACGCCACCGGCATCACCGTGGCGTACGACCGCGTCGACGTCGTGCACGCGGCCGACCTGCGGCTCCGCCCGGGTCGTGTCACCGCGCTCGTCGGTCCGAACGGCAGCGGCAAGTCGACGCTGCTGCGCACCCTCGCCCGGCTCCAGCACGCCCGAACGGGCAGCTTCACGCTCGACGTCGACCGTGCCGACCAGACCGACCGCACCGACCGCACCGACCGCGCGAGCGTGCCCGACCAGGTCGACGCCCTCGCCCTGGCACCGGCCCAGTTCGCCCGCCGCGTCGCGCTCCTGACGCAGGGCCGCCCGACCCCCGGCGGCCTCCGCGTCCACGAGGTCGTCGCGTTCGGCCGGCACCCGCACCGGACCCGGTGGACGCGCACCGATCCGGGAGGCCCGGCCGCCGTCGCGCACGCCATGACGGTCACCGGCGTGGCCGAGCTCGCGGAGCGCCCCGTCGACCAGCTCTCGGGCGGACAGCTCCAGCGCGTGTGGCTCGCGAGCTGCCTGGCGCAGGAGACCGGGGTCCTCCTGCTCGACGAGCCGACGACGTACCTGGACCTGCGCTACCAGGTGGAGCTGCTCGACCTCGTCCGCGACCTCGCCGACGAGCACCGGATCGCCGTCGGCATCGTCCTGCACGACCTCGACCAGGCCGCGGCCGTGGCGGACGACGTCGTCCTGCTCGCCGACGGCCGCGTCGTCGCCACGGGCACCCCGGCGGACGTCCTCACCTCGACCACCCTCAGCACCGTGTACGGCATCCGGATCGAGGTGGACGTCGACCCGGCAACGGGCGTCGTCCGCACCCGGGCCGTCGGCCGGCACCACGACCGATCCGGAAGGCTCCACCCCACTCCATGAAGCGCATCATCACCGCCGCGGCCCTCGCCGTCACCGCCGCCGTCGTCCTGACCGGATGCGGGACCACCGAGGCGACCTCGAGCACGTCCTCGTCCACCGCGGGCGCGATCACGATCACCGACGCGACCGGCACGAAGGTCCAGCTCGACGGACCGGCCACGAAGGTCGTCGGCACCGAGTGGAACGTCGTCGAGGACCTCGTCGCGCTCGGCGTGCAGCCGGTCGGCGTCGCGGACCCGAAGGGCTACGGGAACTGGGACACCGCCGCGCCGCTGACGGGCTCACCGAAGGACATCGGGACCCGCGGCGAGCCGAGCACCGACACCATCGCGTCCCTCGCGCCCGACCTCATCGTCGCCACGACGGACCTGTCGGCCGCGACCCTGAAGCAGCTCCGGGCGATCGCGCCCGTCGTGGCCGTGCGGTCCGCCGACGCCTCGCACCAGATCGAGCAGATGACGACCGACCTCGACATGATCGCGACGGCCACCGGGCGGCAGCAGCAGGCGGCGAAGGTCATGGACCGGTTCCACGACGCCGTCGCCGCGGGCAAGGAGGCGATCACGAAGGCGGGGCTCGCGGGCGACGACTTCGCGTTCGCCGACGGCTACGAGGTCTCGAACCAGGTCACCATCCGGCCCTACGCCGACGGCTCCCTGATCGGCGACGTCACCGAGGAGCTGGGACTCCACAACGCCTGGGACGTCACCGGCGACGGGAGCTACGGGCTCGGCAGCACCGACGTCGAGGGGCTGACGAAGCTGCCGTCCGACGTGCAGTTCCTCTACCTCGCGAACGACGCGGACGGCGGCGACGTGTTCACGAGCGCGCTCGGGTCGAACGCCGTGTGGAAGTCCCTGCCGTTCGTCGCCGCGGGTCACGTGCACCGGCTCCACGACGGCATCTGGCTGTTCGGTGGCCCGGCCTCCATGACCGCGTACGTGCACGCCGTCGTGGCGGCGCTCAGGAAGTGACGCTCCTGGCGCCGCGGCGGCCGGTCACGGTCACCGCGGTGCTCCTGGCCGGCGCGGTCCTCGTGGCCGCGCTCGCCGTCGTGGACGTCACGCAGGGCTCGGCGGCCGTCGGGCCGGCGGCGGTCTGGAGGGCCGTCACCGGTCATGCGGACCAGGGCGACGCGTCCGTCGTGGTCGCGTCGCGCCTCCCGCGGGCGGTCGCGGGGATCCTGGTGGGCGCCGCGCTCGGCGTGGCCGGGTCGGCCCTCCAGGCCATCAGCCGGAACCCGCTCGCCGCTCCCGACACGCTCGCCGTCGATGCCGGCGCGTACGTCGCGCTCACCGTCGTCGGGGTGACGGGCGTGCACCTGCCGCTCCTGGCCTCCTCGGGCGTCGCGTTCGTCGGCGGGCTCGTCGCGGCGGGCGTCGTGCTCGCGCTCTCCGGACTCGGGTCGGGCACCGTCCGGCTCGTCCTGGCCGGCAGCGCGCTGGCGCTCGGCGTCGGGTCCGTGACCTCCACGCTCGTGCTGCTGTTCCCCGAACGGACCGAGGGGCTGTACCAGTGGAGCCAGGGGAGCATCGCGCAGAACGGCATGGGCGGTGTCGCGCAGATGGCGCCCGTCGTCGCGGTGGGCATCCTCGGTCTGCTCGTCGTCGGACGGCGCATCGACGTGCTCGGACTCGGGGACGACGCCGCACGGGGCCTGGGCGTCGGCGTCCGACGGACCCGCGTCGTCAGCGTCGTGCTCGCGGTGCTGCTCGCCGCGGCGTCGGTCACGCTCGCGGGGCCGATCGGGTTCGTCGGACTCTGCGCCCCCGCGCTCGCCAGGCCGCTGACCCGACGCGTCGCCGGACTCACCCGGGCGGTCGTCGCGCTCCCGCTCGCCGGGCTCGTCGGCGCGGTCGTCGTCCTCGGGTCGGACGTGCTGCTCCGCGCGGTGGTCGGTGGGGACGCCGCCGTCGGGGTCCCCACCGGCACCGTCACCACGTTCGTCGGCGCGGTGTTCCTCGTCGGCCTCGCCTTCCGCGCCCGCGCCGCCGGGGAGACCACGACCGCGGGGGACCGACTCCGGATCCCGAGCACGGTCGTGTTCGTGCTCACCGTCGTCGTGCTCGCCGCGGTGCTCGTCGGCACCGTCATCGCCGCGGTGCTGCTCGGCGACGCGAAGCTCCTCCTCGGCGACGTCGTCAACTGGGCCACCGGGCGAGCCGGGCCGATCGTGTCGTACGTGCTCGACACGCGTGTGCCGAGGGTGCTCGCCGCGCTCCTCGCCGGGGCGGCCCTCGCGCTCGCCGGCACCGCCGTGCAGGCCGTGACGCGGAACCCCCTGGCGGAACCGGGGATCCTCGGCGTCTCCGGAGGTGCCGGGCTCGGTGCGGTCCTCCTGCTCACCACCGTGCCCGTCGCGGGGTCGTGGGGCGTCGCGGGGGCGGCGCTCGCCGGGGCCGGGGTGGTCGCGGCGGTCGTGTTCGGGCTCGCCGCGCGCGGGGGCTTCCGGCAGGACCGGCTCGTGCTCATCGGCATCGGGGCCTCGGCGGCGACCACGGCGCTCATCGGGCTGCTCATCGCCCTGACCGATCCGTTCAACGCGACGAAGGCCCTGACCTGGCTGTCCGGCTCGACCTACGGGCGGACGATGCCCGACGTCGTCCCGGTCGTCGTCGCGCTCGCACTCGGACTCGTGGTGGTCGGCCTGCGGCACTGGGCGCTCGACCTCGTCTCGCTCGACGAGGACACTCCACGCTTGCTCGGGCTCCGGCTGCCCGCGACCCGGCTGCTGTTCCTCGTGACGAGCGTCGTGCTCACCGCCACCGCCGTCGCCGCCGTCGGCACCATCGGGTTCGTCGGACTCGTCGCCCCGCACGCCGCCCGGGCCCTGGTCGGTCGGCGGCACGCCCGCGTCGTCCCGGTCGCGGTCCTGCTCGGCGCGGTGCTCGTGTGCCTGGCGGACCTGCTCGGGCGGACCGTGATCGCCCCCGCGCAGATCGGGGCGGGGCTGCTGACCGCCGTGATCGGGACACCGTACTTCGTGTGGCTCCTGGCGCGGTCCCGGACCTGAGGTCGTCCGGCCGCTCCGAGCACCCTCATGCCGTCGGTCGAACACTTTGCTTCCGGTTGCACACCCCGATCGAGGTGTTCGACCGGCAGCGGAGTGTTCGACACGCGGCGGGGCATGCTCAGGGCCGGCGCGTGCGAAGGTGATCGCGTGCACGACGAGCGCCAGCCCGAGCCCACGCCCACGACCACGACCTCGACGTCGCTCGGGGTCGTCGGGATCGGTCGGATGGGCGCGGCGCTCCTGCCGCACCTGGTCGCGCTCGGGCCGGTCCTCGCGCACGACATCGACCCCGCCCGCGAGCCGGACGTCCTCGCCGCCGGGGCGCGCTGGGCACCGACGCTCGCCGAGCTCCTCGCCCGCGTGGACGTCCTCGTCACGGTGCTCCCCGGACCACCCGAGCTCGGTGCCGTCATGGCGGAGGCGCTGCCGGGCCTCCCGGCCGGTGCATTGTGGCTGGACCTGACGTCCGCTGATCCACGGACGACGCGGGTGCTCGCCGCCGTCGCGGCGGGCCACGGCGTCGATGTCGTGTGCGCGCCGATGGGTGGGCCCGTCGCCGACGCGACGGCGGCAGCCCTCACCCTGTTCGCGAGTGGGAGGCCCGCAGCGGTCGAGCGCGCCCGTCCCGTCCTCGACGCCCTCACCGTCCGCGGTACCGTCCGGCACGCTGGTGACCGGTCCGAGGACGGGCAGGTCGTCAAGCTGCTCGCCAACGCGCTGTGGTTCGCCCACGCGTCCGCGGCGACCGAGGCCATGCTCGTCGGGCAGGCGATGGGGCTCGAACCCGAGCACCTGCACGCCCTGCTCCGCACGAGCGCCGGGGGCAGCGTGTTCATGGACCGGCACCTCGACCGCCTGCTCGACGGGGACGACATGACCACGTTCGGCGTCGACCGGGTCGTCGAGGAGCTGGATACCGTCGCGGGGCTCGGGCGCGAGGGCGGGGTCCCGATGCCGGTGCTCGACGCCTCGGCGGACGTGCAGCGCGCGGCGCTCGCGCGGTACGGGCCGGCGCTCGGGGAGCTGCTCGGGGCGCGGTGGCTCGAGGAGCGGGCGGGGCGGCGGTTGCAGCGACGTGCGACGTGAGCGGGAGCGGAGTCGGGGAGGACGGGAGGCGCCGTCGCTGACGGCGATGGTCCTGACCCGCTCTGGCTGCGACCGGATGGCTGAGTGGATCTTCAGCGCTTTGATCCGGATAGGCAAACCAGCTCGAATACCGGGAACCATCGGGGCTCTTGCATTCTTGCCGCCCCTGTTCGAGGTACACATCAACACGGAGTAACGAGCAGTACCGGTACGAAACAGTGGCACTCCGCTATTCCGCTCAGCTACGTTCAGCGTCATCACAGCCGGTGGGGTTGTGCGGCTGGATTGAGTTCGGGGAGCTGTTGCGATCGTTCATGTCGCTTCGCCGTTCGCGTGCGCGGTGGGTCACCGTGGTGCTGTCGTTGTTGGTTGCGTTGCTCGGGTCGGTGCTGGTGTCCGCACCGGCGCACGCGTTGAATGACATCGGGACCGGTGGGCAGTTCGTGCCCGCGAGGGGCCGGGTGTGCCTGTACGGATTTGGGATCGGGAAGTACTGGACGTACAAAATCCAGTCGACGACGCAGGATCGACAGAAGAAGTACAAGGCGGTCACGCAAACTAGTGGAGTGCTCTCGGCATTCAAGCCCGGCTCCACCGCGTTGGCCTGCGAGATCGATACTGGGATGCCTTACGGTGCGTAGAGTACTGGCAGCAGTCGCCGTGCTCATCGCGATCGCGGTGGGAACTTCAGGGTGCGCCACGCAAAAATCGCTTGACGAGTACCTCGGGCAGCCTCTCTCCTCCCTGGGTGGACGCAATTCGCCTCAAACGATAGCCAGGCAAGTCGTGCATATACCAGGTGAACTGAGGCGCCGCGAGGATGGGCTCTCAAGTCCGTACATCATAGTTGCGATCTGCTCGACGTCGGTTCCAGTGAAGGACGCTCGTCAGGTCACGGTTGCGGTCGTGCGCATGGCTCGGATGAGCGCGACCGCCGTGAAGCGGGCGAAAGCGGGAAAGTATGAGGCCCTAGTTACTTGCGGTAGGGGCAGTAAGCGACCTTGAGTCCACTCCAAGTAGTCGACGACTGGTCGGAGGATCTGCGATTCAGCCCCCACTCCACTATCCACAACCGGTAGCGCGAACCTTCTCTCGTACTATGTCGGTCAGTTACTGGGCGAATAAACATGCAATCAGTCCCTTCGCTATTGCGGACTTGACGATCACTAGTCTCTGACAGGCTCAGAAGAGCGCCCGGGTGCACTGGGCGCTCTTCTGCCGCATCCGGTTTTCCGGCTCTTCGCAGACGAGGGTGTAGCCGTGGTGTGAGCTGTGGGGGCTGGAGCGGGGTCGAGGTCCCCCGATGATGGAAGTTCTCAAGCTGCCCGTCCGGAAGACCTCGACGTGTCCCACGCTACCTTCGCGCTGCCCGACCTCACCACGTTCTGCCGCCTCGACGAGCTCGATATCGAGGCCGTGCGCGGTCGCCACGAGGTCCTCGAGCGCCCGCACGCACGCGTACCGGACGAGCCGGGTCTCGTCGAGCTCGACCAGCCCGTAGCCGTGCCGGAAGGCGGCGGCCTGCTCGTCGGTCAGCGGGGTGAACAGCACGCTGAACACGATGAGGTGCAGGTCGAGCTGGCGCGGGGCCACGACCGCGTCGTCCCAGTCGAGATGCCCTTCCGCGCGTCCTTCCGCCGGTTGGTCCAGCCCGATCGATCAAAGTCCCGGGGGACGGGCACTGCTCCTTCCCAGGTGCGTGCACCCCGGTTCCGCGCCAGACTGACCGGACACCGATCACCGACCGGAGGACCCCCATGGCCAGCGTCGACGACCTGCTCACCGCCAACCTGCACGCCGTGTTCGGCCAGCGTGATGCGTCCGCCCGTGCTGCCGCCGCCCAGGACGCCTACGCCGACGACGTCGTGTTCACCGACCCCGAGGGCTCGGTCACCGGTCGCGACGCCCTGCTCGGCAAGGCCGCGGGACTGCTCGACGAAGCACCCGCCGAGTTCGTGTTCGCCGAGGACGGCCCGCGCTACGTCAGCGGGACCGCGGGCGCGCTCGCCTGGGCGTTCGGACCCGCCGATGCCCCGGTCGCCCGTGGCATCGACGTCATCACCGTCCAGGAGGGACGCATCACGACGCTCCTCACGATCCTCACCGACGAGGCACCGCCGCTCACGCCGACCATCTGACGGCGGGAGGGGCGGTGCGGGCCGCCCCGGGCCTCCCGGCCGGCGGCCGGAGCCAGCGGTGTCCTGCCGCCGCTGTCCTGGTCCGTGCCGTCCTGGCGGTGACGCGTCCGAGGGCGACGGCGCCGTTGTCGTTCGACAGCGGTCATGTCGAGAACAGGCGGAGGGAGCCTGGCCGGGGAGCGCGGCGGGCCTGGGTCAGCAGAGGCCAGCCAGGGTCGCGTCCGACCCCGCGCTCGTCGCGGACACGGTCGAGACCAGGTGGCAGCCGGACGGCAGGCCCGACACGACGAGGGAGGAACCCGACCGGGTCGCCGGGGTCGCGACGCCGTCGACCCAGACCGTCGTCCCGGACCCCGCCCCGACGGGCAGGGTGACCGCGCTGGTCGTCGTGGACGGGACGCGCAGGGCCAGGTCGACCGCGCCTCCCGACCGTTGCTGGTAGGCCGCGGCGATGGTGCCGCGCACCGTGGGCTCGGTGACCGAGGCGTGGTCGACGGCGCCGGGCTGCGGCGCCACCGAGAACGACGCGTACCCGGGCGCGGTGGGCACGATGCCGAACAGGCCGGTCGTGACGTCGGAGACCGGCGACGCGGCCCACGGGTGCGAGTAGGTCGTGTTGGCCTTGAGGGACTTGTCCCACGCCTCCATCGTCGAGCCCGCGCCGACGCGCACCATGTTCATCCAGCTCGTCTTGTCCGTCGCCGTGAGCAGCGCGTCCGCGGCCGATCCGGCGCCGGCCGAGTAGAGACCCGGGAGCAGGAACGCGGCGCAGTAGACGCTGCAGGCCATGCCCTTCCCCGTCACGTACGACGCCGCCCGCGGGACGTTCGCGGGATCGACGACGCCGAACGCCAGGGCGAACGCGGTCGCTTGCACGGCCTCGTGCGCGATCGGCTTGTTCGTCCCCGTGGTCAGGCCGTCGCGGTAGGCACCCTTCGTGCCGTCCCAGAGCCGGGCGTTGATCGCGGTCCGGAGGGACGCCGCCTGGGTCCGGTAGCTCGCCGCGTCCGCGGTCTTCCCGATCGCGGCCGCCATCTCGGCGAGGTCGACGAGGTCCCGGTAGGTCAGCGCGTTCACGACCGTGTCGGTGTCGGTCAACTGGTAGCCGTCCCGCTCACCGGCAGGCCAGTCGACGATGTCGTCGGCGTCCGCGTGGTCGACGAGTCCCGTCGCGTGGCTGATCGACCCGGTCAGCGGGATGGTGCGGAGCGTGGCGTAGTCGGCGCGGATCTGGGTCGTGTCGCCGCTGGCCTCCCACGCATCGTGCACCGCGAGGACGTCGTACAGGCGCCACTCGGTCGGCCAGGTCGGGTGGGCGAGCAAGTAGTCCACCGAGTAGGTGCCGAGCGCTCCGTCCGCGGACAGGGCCTCCTGCGCGGTCTGCTCGATGTACGCGTCGGCCTCGTACGCGCCACGCTCGCGCTCCCAGGAGTCGACGTACAGGTCCAGCGTGTCGTCGATGATCGTGTTCCGCGACAGCTGCCACACCGCGTCGAGCTTGCTCGACGACGACGAGAACGTCGCGGCCGTCGCGTCGATCGGGTAGCGGAGCACCTCGGCCTGCAGGTCGTGCGCCGTCACCGCCTGCGGCACGTTCGACACCTCGACGTACCGGAACACCCGGATCCCCCAGGAGCGCAGGGTCTGGGAGCCGGTCTTGAGGGTCCAGCGGTCCTCCCACTTGTTGCCGGCGGTGGTCTGGTACTGGACGGACCCACCACCGCTGGCGAGGACCTCGCCGTAGCGGATGTCCACCGTCCGCGTGTCCGGGCTCGTCATCGCGAGCCGGAGCCCGCCGATCCGCGTCTGGCCGAAGTCGAGCAGGTAGTGCCCGGTGCCGAGCCGCGTGATGGTCGTCGGGGCGTCGTCCTCCTGGAGCATCGTCGCGGTCGGCGTCGGGGTGAGCGTGCTGGTCGCGAACGCGCTGCGTGCCTGGGCGAGCGTCCACGCGTGGTCGTCGAACCCGACGGTGTCGAAGCCCGACGGGTACTGGCGTGCGTCGATGTCCTCGACGGGAGCGGCGTAGTAGGACGTACCCACCGAGCCGGCGGCGGGGAACACGCCCGTGCCGGTGCGCACCCGCCAGGTGGGACCGGTGCCGACGCGGGTCTCGGTGCCGTCGGTGTAGTGCACGACGAGCTCCGCGAGGAACCGGTGGTCCGACGTCGTGTACAGCAGGGCCCCGATCGCGTTGGTCGCCCCCGCGTGCAGCAGGGACGTCACGTCGTAGCTGTCGTAGCGGACCTCCTTGCCGACCGACTGGGTCGGACCGGCTCCGACGAAGCTCCCGTTGACGCTGATCTTGTACACGTACTGGCGGGACGGCGCGGGGGAGGTCGCGGTCGCCGAGAGGGTCGCCCACGCGATCGTCCGGGCCGGCAGCGTCACCTCGTCGCGGGCGAACAGCCAGTCCGACACGGCACCGGAGCGGATCAGGCAGGCCGCCGAGGTCGGGAACGTCGCCTTGCCGCCGGACACCGTGCCGCAGGGGACGTCGGCGTTGCTCGTGAACGTGTTCCGGTACAGGACGCTCGAGCCTGGGCTCGTCACGGTCAGGCCCGAGAACGTCGTCTTCTCCTTCGAGCCGTTCCGGTAGCCGATGACGCCGCGTGTGTCCGTGTGCGAGGTGCGGGTGTCGACCAGTCGGCCGGCGAACCACGTCCGGATGGTCGAACCGGACACCTGGACCTTGATCGCGTACGCGTGCCCCGAGGTGACCTTGGTGCCGAGCGGGATCTTCTTCGTCGTGAGCTTGCTGTACTTGCCGGCCACCTGCACCTGCGGGACGAGGCTCGACGTGGCGGTGTCGAACTGCCAGAGGTAGCCGTTCTTCGCGTCCTTCGCCCGGAACACGACGCCGGTCGGCTGCGCCGTCGCGACGTAGGTCTCGGTGAACGTGTAGTTGCTCCACGGGTCGAACAGGCACGAGCGCGAGGTCGACACGGTGAGGACGCCGTGCGACTCCCGCCCGCAGCCGAGGTCGGCGACGGTGCTCGACGACGACTGCGACCAGAGGGTCGCGCCCGTGCGGTCCGCGACGGCGAGCGATCGGAAGGTGGCCGACTCGTGGGTGCCGGTCTGCACGCCGATCCACCCGCTCGCGAACGTCCCGTCGGTCCGGGTGTCCACGGTCGTGCCGCCGATGGTCGTCGTGATCGTGTCGCCGCCGAGCGACACGGTGAACGCGGTGTCCCGGCCCACCGCCAGGTCGACGCCCTCTGCGTGCAGATCGACCGTGCCGAGCACCCGGTAGGCGCCCGCCCGCCGGACCTCGGCGACCAGGCGGTCGCTCGCTGCCTGGAACTGCCAGAGGTAGTAGTCGCTCGCGTCGGTCCCGCGGAGGAGGACCGTCGCGGCGCTCGCCGTGATCGTGAAGTGCCCGGACAGGGTGTAGTTCGACCAGGTGTTCGACGGGGTCTCGGACCAGATCGCCCGGGCTCCACCCCAGTCGCCGCCGAGCGCGGTGCCGAACGTCGCCGGCGTCGCCCACGGCGAGGTCGCGCCCGCGCCGTCGACGACCTGCACCGAGAACCACGAGCGGCTCCCCGCGGTGAGGGTCGGTCCGGCGTAGGACACGTTCTGGCTCGCGCCGGACGTCACCACCCCGCTGTCCCAGATGTCGCCGGTCCCCGCTGCGGCGGCGGCACTCGAGTCGGCGACGACGATGCGGTAGGACCGCTGGTCGGGCGCGCCCGCCGGGAGGCCCGCGGCGGCACGCTCGAGCACGGCCGGCTGCCAGGAGAACCGGACGGGCACGCTCGGGTCGACGTCCATCGGTGCGCTGAGGCCGTCGACGGTCAGGTGGGTGGGGGCGGTGGGGA
>NZ_QKTQ01000019.1:0-50266 GCF_003234875.1 Curtobacterium sp. MCBD17_028
CTCGGCATGGTCCCGCCGGTCGAGTTTGAGCACGACCACTACCGGCACAACCCCGCTCCGATTACCGTCGAGGCGGCACTACCGAGCCTCCACTAAATCCGGGGCGGAACACGGTGCCGATCGCGTGGATCTGACAGTCAAAATGGTCCCCGCTCCACGACCATCCGGCGCTCGCCCAGTCCCAAGCGGCCTGGTCCGCGCCGGGCCAGGTCGAGCCGCCTCGCGGTGGTTGTCGCTGCCTCGTCATCCCAACGGCGGATGATCGGACCACTCCGAGTTCGCCCGGCAGTGGAGACAGCGAGCTCCCGGTAGGCGTGCACGGTAGCCGTCGTGCCCAGCGCAAAGACGTTGCCGAATTCTGCTGTCGTCAAGGCGCCAACTCGACTACCGAATTCCGATTGCGGATCGGCGAGCGAGACAACTGCGCAGCCGTCAGTACTCGAGCACTGGCCACTCTTGCAGCCGGGAAAACCGGGGGCGCGGCGGTGCCGGCTCGTCGTCGTCCATGACCCGGATTTCCGTGAGCATTGTGATCTCGCTCGTTCCGTAGGAGCGGTGCGCGACGCCGTCTCGCTCGTCGATGACCACCGTCATGCGGTCCGCTGGGTCGCGCTCATGCTCGAACGTCACGAGCAGCCAGTGCCCGTGTATCCGTTGGACCAGGATCGGCGCGAAGCTCGCGGGCGGGCCCCACAAGAGGAGAAGCTCCGGGGTGAGCAGCCGAACGGGAGGAGCCACCGCGCCGCTTCGCGCGAAGCTGACCTCCACCGACCCATCAACTGAGAAAAGAACGCCGTCCCTGTATTGGTCGCGGTGACGGTCACCCTGCCGGTCGAACGTCCAGCTGTGGTCGCGCTCGTCGATGACGACCTGGAACTGCAGAGGCTGCGCCAAGCCGGCCCGGGGCGCGGTCACGCCGCGAGCGAGTCGTCGGGCAGGGCGCCGGAGCGCGGCGACCTCCGCCTGAATGGTCGGGACATCAGCTGCAGCCAAGACGGTGTCGAAACCCACGCTCACAATCTTGCTCGCACGGCTAGCCACGCGAGCAAGAACAGCATCTCGATAGACAATCGCTGACCGAGACAGGAAAGCCTCCGGACGCGCCCGTGCCCCGGCCGTCTTAGACCAGAGCAATGCGCGGCGTGCAGTGCGAAGTAAACGCACGGCGATGCGACGCGCTCGTAAGCACGCTGCACGATCGACACGGATCCGCGACGCACCAGCGCTACGTGATCGGACTGAAGACTTCGCCTCGAGCAGCCCAAAGGCCGCCCGCGGCCTCAGGCGATCGGAGCAGGAGACGCGAGTTCCTCGACCGTCTGGTTGGGCTGACTCGGGCTGTCGGGGCTACCCGGTTCAGGTCGGTGCGGGATCCCCTCCCAGTACTCGGAATACTCGGAGTCGAAACCCTCACTGAAGCGCATCATCTCGTTCGGCTCTGCGAACACAGCGCCCTGCATGAGGTACACAGGCAGCGTCAGCGAGGGCAAGCCCAGCATGCCGAAACCGCTCGGGCCGGAGAACGAGATGTCCGCCCCGTGGGATCGCATTAGGGTGGATGCTCGGCCCCATGCATCGATGCTTGTCGATACTGCTTGGTAGGTGTTCCTCACGCACCCGATCTCCTCAAGGAGCCGCAATGCTGAACGGGCTTTCGAGAGGGCATCGTTGACCTCTAGGACACTTGGGGTTCTTTGAGACTTAGCATGCGAAAGTCCATTGCGCGCGGTCATGATTCCCGAATTGCTCAGTTGCTGACCAACTGCGTGGAGAGTCTGGGGGAGCGTGTGCTGCGACGAGTCGGTCAAATCAAGGAACGGGATGGTGTGGCGGAAGGGGAATCGCTGCAGATCTGTGCGCCGAACGAACTTCGGGAGCTCCTGCTCGTCGCGCAGGAAATCTGCACTGTGTGAAAGGAGGCTGGTTAGGTGATCTGCAAGTCGAATGAAACCCTGCACAATGCTGCTGAGATCTGGATCCTCTCGCAGATCATTCTGAGCTACCCCGGGCTTTCGCTCCACTGACGCGTTCAACTTCTCGATTGTGAAAGCCCTGGCTGCGGTGTGATGATGCCGGAACGGGCTCTTCGACGTAACGTGGTCTGTGAGCAGCGCCCAGGTCGTGAATGTGAGCGAGTCGAACAGGAATCGCTCGAGCTCAACAAAGTAGTTTGACGCAATCTCCCTCAAACGCGGCTCGGTCGATTCAGCGCTTGCCGATGCTGTTGTGACAAAAGTCTCGAGTGCCTGGTGGCGGTCCCAGTATTCATCTCGAACGTCTGTGCGACGTTCCAATGGGAAGCCCAACTTCCACAGGATGCGGTCTACGAAGTCGTCGTCCGTGCTGAGTGTGATCTTCAAGGCGTCAGCGGCCCGCTGAGCGTTCCGCCTCCGGCCGAGGATCAACGTCGAGACTATGCCGCGCGGGCTCTCCTGGCGGAGGAACTCCTCCAGTCGAGCACCGGTCGTCTTGCCCTGGACGTCACGGAGCATCCAGGCGAGCTCGTCCATATCCTCCGGTGAGTCTCTATCGAACATTGCGCGGACGGTCGACGCCAGTCGGAGCAGCGTCGTGGTTTCGTCGCGGGGGCGAACACGGTATCCAAGCGAACTCGCTTCGGGCCGGAGGCGCCACGCGCCGGACCTTGTCCGATGATTGACGACCGGCCGGCGGACTTCGCCTACAGGGATCTGAATCTCCTCGTCGCGAATCGCTAGGTCAAGAAGGCGGGCGAGGTTGTCGTCGGTTTCAGTCAGCAGTATGTGGAGCAACTGTGCGCGGTCGAGGTCCGGAAGCCACTTCTCCATGGGGCCTTTGAGGCCAAAACGACGTGCCTCACCCGTGAGGCGCCCCTCCGTTCGCTCATTCACATAGTTGACAAAGACACGCAACTCACGGTCGGAGAATCCGTCCCCGAGCAGGAAAGGCAGTGTCGATCCGTCATCAATCGCATATGGGTTGTAATCACCCTCGGTGAAGTCGAGGACGAAGCCGTTCCAGTCTGCAGGATCTTTTGAAACTTGATCTAGGACCTTATACAAGGCCGATCGCGTTTTGTTGATGCTGGCATCATAGCTTGTGGTAAGTCGTACGGAGTGAACGGCCGCACACGAGAGATCCGCGCAGTGTTGGATTGGCACGGACAAGCGCGGCGCTAGTGCACGTCGATGTGTCACTCTGCGCACGCCGAAGGGACCGATCAGGAACGGGCCAGAGTGAAATACGCCCCGTGGTTTGCTATCCAGGAGGCGCAGGGTGTCCTCGTGCTTCAGAACCGCGCGCTCTTCCGGGATAAGACTTGATGCACCATCGTACAACGCCCGCCCGAAGATTAGAGGGAATCTGATCCGCCCATCCAGGACATAGTTTGATATCGCTTCAATGAGACGATCGACATCAATTTTATCGACGTCGATAAGTGGCTCGAGGTGCACGAGGCCCAGCAGGCACAGAAGGTTAGCGTCCTTCGCATCGACAGATTCCTTGGTGATCAGCTGATCACGGACCTTCCTGCCGGCATCACTCAGCACAATTGCCCGGTTCAGTTCATCTGATACCTTGAAATTTCCTTCGATCACGCAATGGCTCAGGAGGTCTACGATCGCGAGCAACTCGAGGAAACGCTGCCGCCACACGGGGTCCGGATAGTCTCGAGCAAGAGCGGCGCGATCGCGGGGTTCGTGCGACATCGGTTCCTCCTTCGAACACTGAGTAAAGCTTAATGTCGTTTGCGTCGCGGTCCTACCGCTCGTTCGAGGGACTTGGATCGGGGCGTTGAGGTCTGTGCTGTCCCAGAGGCGGGGGCGGTGAGCAGAGGAGACCAAAACCGAATCCTTCGACTGCGCAGGGTGCCCAGCGGGCGTCGGAGAGGACGGTGGCAACCGCCGCCAGCTACTCAGTGACTGACTCACTAGCTGTACTGCCCAGGGACGTTGGTTGTGTTGCGACGACTCGCTGTAGTCGTTGGGATGTGAGAAGGACCTCCTGCAGTGGAGTGGAGCTGTCTAGTTCACACACTCTCCGCAGGAGGTCCTCGTGTCCCACGCTAACGCTGCCCTGACTCCACGCCAACGCCTCCGGATAGGTCGTCTGATCGTCGATGACGGCTGGCCAGTCCGGCACGCAGCCTGTTCTTCCACGTGTCCTGGCCGACCGCGAAGCGCTGGGCCGACCGGTATGCGGCCATGGGCGCCGAGGGCATGCATGACCGCTCGTCCCGTCCGCACCGGTCCCCGAACCGCACCCGCCCTGAGCTGGTGAAGAAGGTCGTCGCAGTTCGCTGGCGAAAGCGCCTCGGTCCCGTTGGGATCGGCGGGCAACTCGGCATGCAGGCCTCGACAGTGCACGCCGTGCTGACCCGCTGTCGGGTGAACCGGCTGCACCACATCGACATCCGCACCGGCGAACTCGTGCGCCGTTACGAGCACGAACGTCCGGGCGCGATGATCCACGTCGACGTGAAGAAACTCGGCAACATCCCCGATGGCGGCGGTTGGCGCTACGTCGGCCGACAGCAAGGTGGGCGGAACCGGTCAGCAACGCCCGGTAAGGGCCGCAGCAAGCATCGCGGCCCGCTGATCGGGACCGCGTTCGTGCACACCGTGATCGATGACCACTCCCGCGTCGCTTACGCCGAGATCCACGACGACGAGAAAGCAGCGACCGCGATCGGGGTGCTACGGCGGGCCGTGTCGTGGTTCGCCGCACGCGGTGTCCGGGTGGAGCGGGTCCTCTCCGACAACGGCTCTGCCTACAAGTCCCACGCCTGGCGCGAGGCCTGCACTGAGCTGGAGATCACGCCGAAGAAGACCCGCCCCTATCGGCCGCAGACCAACGGGAAGATCGAACGCTTCCACCGCACCCTCGCCGACGGGTGGGCGTTCTCACGGCACTACCCGACCGAGCACGCCCGCCGGAACGCCCTCCCGGCATGGCTGCATCACTACAATCACCACCGGCCCCACACCGCCATCGGGAACCGGTCACCGATCACTCGGTTGACCAACCTCCCTGGGCAGTACAACTAGCCGGTCCTCCAGTGGCCGTCCTGATGTTTACAGGTGGCCCCGACTCCTGCCGCCCTAGTCCAAGGCGTGCCCCGTCTCACATAGGTGGTCCGCGACCTTTTGCAGTTGGCGCACGCCATTCGGACGCCTCGCGACGAATGAAGGCTTGGCCGACCCGTTATGGACGTGCGCCGCCCGCGCTGCCAAACAACGTGTCCGTCTTTGTATTTCAGACACGTTGAGTGGCAGTCGGACAAGTTAGCTGGCGGACGACAAGGGCGGCCCAAGGCTTATCGACGAACCGCGAGAACATTCCGTGGGGTGCCACCGTGATCGTGTGCCGACCCCTCGAGAGCGTCCGAGTACCAAGGAGCCGCGCAGCGCTGTACCGTCGCGACCACCACGTGCGTTCTCCCCTCAGCCCGCAGGACGCTGTGCTCCTGGCTCGAGCTCGCCGGCTGCCTACGCCCGATCTCGGATGACGTCACCCAGAGTCGGTTGTGCCACGAGCGGCGATTTACAACGTTTGGTGCAAATACCCGATGATGGGTGCCATCCAACACTCGGGCTCGGAGCGGCGGGGCGCTGACGCCGCCGGATCAGCGAGCGCTCGGGATCAGAAGTCCCAGTCCTCGTCCTCAGTGTTCACGGCCTTGCCGATGACGTACGACGAACCCGACCCCGAGAAGAAGTCGTGGTTCTCGTCGGCGTTCGGCGACAGGGCCGAGAGGATGGCCGGGTTCACGTCGGTGATGTTCTTCGGGAACATCGGCTCGTAGCCCAGGTTCATGAGCGCCTTGTTGGCGTTGTAGTGCAGGAACTTCTTGACGTCCTCGGTCAGGCCGACGCCGTCGTAGAGGTCCTGCGTGTACTGCGCCTCGTTGTCGTAGAGCTCGTAGAGCAACGAGAACGTGTAGTCCTTCAGGTCCTGCCGCTCGGCCTCGGTGACGAGCTCGAGCCCCTTCTGGAACTTGTAGCCGATGTAGTACCCGTGCACGGCCTCGTCGCGGATGATCAGGCGGACCAGGTCGGCCGTGTTCGTCAGCTTCGCGCGCGACGACCAGTGCATCGGCAGGTAGAAGCCCGAGTAGAACAGGAACGACTCGAGCAGGGTCGACGCGACCTTGCGCTTGAGCGGCTCGTCGCCCTTGTAGTAGTCCATCACGATGGACGCCTTCTTCTGCAGGTTCGGGTTCTCCACCGACCAGCGGAAGGCCTCGTCGATCTCGGGCGTCGACGCGAGGGTCGAGAAGATCGACGAGTAGCTCTTGGCGTGCACCGACTCCATGAACGCGATGTTCGTGTAGACGGCTTCCTCGTGCGGGGTGAGCGCATCGGGGATCAGCGAGACCGCGCCGACCGTGCCCTGGATGGTGTCGAGCAGCGTCAGGCCGGTGAACACGCGCATGGTCAGCGTCTGCTCCTCGGGCGTGAGCGTGTTCCACGACTGCACGTCGTTCGACAGCGGCACCTTCTCGGGCAGCCAGAAGTTGTTGACGAGGCGGTTCCAGACCTCGACGTCCTTGTCGTCCTGGATGCGGTTCCAGTTGATGGCCTGGACCGAATCGATGAGCTTCAGCTTCTCGACCAACGTGGGTTCCTCGTTCGGGGGTTGTGGGGATGCGCGGATGGGATGTGGTGGTGGGAGCCGGTCTGGAGGGACGGTGCGGGCTGGCACCGTCCCTCCAGACCGGAGGTGGTCGCGATCAGCGACCGGCGGCTACAGCATGCAGCTGACGCAGCCCTCGACCTCGGTGCCCTCGAGCGCGAGCTGACGGAGGCGAATGTAGTAGATCGTCTTGATCCCCTTGCGCCACGCGTAGATCTGCGCCTTGTTGATGTCGCGCGTGGTCGCGGTGTCCTTGAAGAACAGCGTGAGCGACAGGCCCTGGTCCACGTGCTGCGTCGCCGCCGCGTACGTGTCGATGATCTTCTCGGGGCCGATCTCGTACGCGTCCGTGTAGTACTCCAGGTTGTCGTTCGTCATGAACGGCGCCGGGTAGTAGACGCGACCGAGCTTGCCTTCCTTGCGGATCTCGATCTTCGACGCGATCGGGTGGATCGACGACGTCGAGTGGTTGATGTACGAGATCGATCCCGTCGGCGGCACGGCCTGCAGGTTCTGGTTGTAGATGCCGTGCTCCTGGACCGAGGCCTTGAGCGCGGCCCAGTCGGCCTGGGTCGGGATGTGGATGCCGGCGTCGTCGAACAGCGCCTGCACCCGAGCGGTCGCGGGGACCCACGCCTGCTCGGTGTACTTGTCGAAGAACTCGCCCGACGCGTACTTCGAGTCGGCGAAGCCCTCGAACGCGGTGCCCTGCTCGATCGCGATCGTGTTCGACGCCCGCAGTGCGTGGTACAGCACCGTGTAGAAGTAGATGTTCGTGAAGTCGATGCCCTCCTCGCTGCCGTAGTGGACGCGCTCACGGGCGAGGTAGCCGTGCAGGTTCATCTGCCCGAGGCCGATCGCGTGCGACTTGTCGTTGCCGTCCTCGATCGAGCGGACCGAGCGGATGTGCGACTGCTGCGACACGGCGGTGAGGCCACGGATCGCGGTCTCGATGGTCTTGCCGAAGTCGGGCGAGTCCATCGTCAGCGCGATGTTGAGCGACCCGAGGTTGCAGGAGATGTCCTTACCGATCGTGTTGTACGACAGGTCCTCGTTGTAGGTCGTCGGGGTGTTGACCTGGAGGATCTCCGAGCACAGGTTCGACATGTTGATCCGGCCCTTGATCGGGTTGGCCTTGTTCACCGTGTCCTCGAACACGATGTACGGGTAGCCCGACTCGAACTGGATCTCGGCGATCGTCTGGAAGAAGTCGCGCGCCTTGATCTTGGTCTTCTTGATCCGCGGGTCGTCGACCATCTCGCGGTACTTCTCGGTCATCGGGACGTCGCCGAACGGGATGCCGTAGACGCGCTCGACGTCGTAGGGCGAGAACAGGTACATGTCCTCGTTGTTCTTGGCGAGCTCGAAGGTGATGTCCGGCACGACGACACCGAGCGACAGCGTCTTGATGCGGATCTTCTCGTCGGCGTTCTCGCGCTTGGTGTCGAGGAACCGCATGATGTCGGGGTGGTGCGCCGACAGGTACACCGCGCCCGCACCCTGACGGGCACCGAGCTGGTTCGCGTACGAGAACGAGTCCTCGAGGAGCTTCATCACGGGGATGATCCCGGACGACTGGTTCTCGATCTGCTTGATCGGGGCCCCGGCCTCGCGGATGTTCGAGAGCAGCAGGGCGACACCGCCGCCGCGCTTGGACAGCTGGAGGGCGGAGTTGATGCCGCGCGAGATCGACTCCATGTTGTCCTCGATGCGGAGGAGGAAGCAGGAGACGAGCTCGCCGCGCTGGGCCTTGCCGGTGTTGAGGAACGTCGGGGTCGCCGGCTGGAACCGGCCGCCGATGATCTCCTCGACGAGGTTCACCGCGAGGTCCTCGTCACCGTGGGCGAGCCCGAGCGCGGTCATGACGACGCGGTCCTCGAAGCGCTCGAGGTACCGCTTGCCGTCGAACGTCTTGAGCGTGTAGCTCGTGTAGTACTTGAACGCCCCGAGGAAGGTCTGGAACCGGAACTTCTTGGAGTAGGCGAGGTCGTTGAGCCGCTGGATGAACTCGAGCGAGTACTGGTCGATCACGGCCTGCTCGTAGTAGTCGTTCTCGACCAGGTAGTCGAGACGCTCCTTGAGGTTGTGGAAGAAGACCGTGTTCTGGTTGACGTGCTGCAGGAAGTACTGCTTGGCGGCCTCGCGGTCCTTGTCGAACTGGATCTCGCCGCTCGGACCGTAGAGGTTGAGCATGGCGTTCAGGGCGTGGTAGTCCATCCCCGTCGCGGGCGACGTCAGATCGACGTCTGCAACTGCTGCGTCCAAAATGCATCCAATCCTGAGTTGACCGCCTGCACGTCGTCAGGGGTCCCGAAGAGTTCGAATCGATAGAGCACGGGCACGTGGCACTTGGCGGCCACGATGTCGCCGGCGAGTCCGTAGGCGTCGCCGAAGTTGGTGTTCCCGCCGACGATGACGCCGCGGATCAACGACCGGTTGTGTTCGTCGTTGAGGAAGGAGATGACCTGCTTGGGCACCGCGCCGCGCCCGTTGCCACCGCCGTACGTCGGCAGGACGAGCACGTACGGCTCGTCGACGCGGAGCGGGGGCTCCTTGGCGAACAACGGGATGCGGACGGCCGGGCGTCCGAGCTTGTCGACGAACCGTGCCGTGTTGCCCGAGACGCTCGAGAAGTACACGAGCTGGCTCATCGTGTGACCTCCTGCTGCAGGTCTGGGCCGTAGTGCTGTCGGGCCCCTTCGGGGCCCGACAGCACTACGGGTGAAGCGGGTACTGCAGTCAGCCGATCTCGGCGACGAGGCCGGCGATCTTGTCGGGACGGAAGCCGGACCAGTGGTCGTCGTCGGTCACGACGACCGGCGCCTGGAGGTAACCGAGGCTCTTGACGTGCTCGAGCGCGGCGGGGTCGGAGGAGACGTCGTGGACCTCGTACTCGATGCCCTTGTTGTCGAGCGCGCGGTACGTCGCCGTGCACTGGACGCAGGACGGCTTGGTGTAGACGGTGACGGCCATGATCTCCCCAGAGGTGGTGTCCCGGACGGGCTGTCCGGCGGTGGTTCTCGGTGTGCTGCTACTGGTGCGTGTGGGCCCGGTTCCTGGTCCGGACGGCCGGTCCGTGATGGCCCCGGTGAGGGGCGTTCCGGCCCCGTGAGGGGCCGGTCTGTCCCGGCTGGTCGATACTACATCTTGTGTCCGACACCGGAGTCGACCACAAGAGGAAGTGTTACACCCGTGTAGTTCTCCACAACAGTCCCCACAGGTGGGGCATTCCGGTGGAGCCCATCGGAGGCCCGGATTTCCGCCAGTCTCCGCCCGGCCACCGACATCTGTGCACAGCGGTGGAGGGCGTGTTCCACAGGGTGTGGGATTCGCGGTTCGGCGTGTCGCGCGTCGGGTCCTGAGCAGTACCCCTCCCCCGTTGTGGAGGTGGCGGACGGAGCCTCCGACGTGGCAACCGACGACCGTCCGAGGCCCCGCCGGTCGTCGCCCCCGGGAGGTGCGCGACCGGCCATCTGTGGACGGCGGGCCGCTCTCCACGGCGCGTGTCGACCCTCCCGGCCGGCACCGTCGCGTCCGTACACTGAGGACGGTGAGCGCGTACGGGAACCTGCTGCGGACTCCGGGGGTCGGCCGCGTCATCGCGGCACAGCTGACCGCCCGGTTCCCCTTCGGGATGCTGTCGCTCGCGTACCTGCTCCACGTCGAGCGCGTGGCGCACTCCTACGGCGCCGCTGGGCTCGTCCTGGCGGCCTCGAGCATCGGACAGGCGATCGCCGGTCCGCTCACCAGCCGGTGGATGGGCCAGTGGGGCATGCGGCCGGTGCTCATCCTCACGACCTCGGTCTGCGCGGTGAGCATGGCCGCCGTCGCGTTCGTCATCATGCCCGTTCCGCTGTACATGCTCGTCGGGTTCGTCGGCGGTCTCGCCGTTCCGCCCGTGCAACCGGCGGTGCGGACGATCTACCCGAAGATGGTGACGTCGGCGCAGCTGACCCCGCTGTTCTCGCTCGACGCGTCGGCGCAGGAGCTCATCTGGGTGGCCGGCCCCGTCATCACGACGTTCGTCGCGACGCAGATCAGCACCGTGCTCGCGATCGTGATCGCCATCGCGTTCCTCGTCGTCGGCGGCATCTGGTTCATCGCGTCCCCCGAGGTCGGCCGCGTGCGCATCCCCCGCTCGAAGCGCGCGTTCGGCACGGTGCTCCGTCGCCCGTCGGTGCTCGTCGCCACGTTCACCGGGTTCCTGCTCATCGGCGCGTGCGCGGCGGTGGAGGCCGGCGTGACGAGCGCGTTCGGTGACGGCAGCCCGAACGCGGGCATCGTGCTGGCCCTGTTCGCGATCGGGTCGCTCGGCGGTGGGCTGGCGTTCGGGCACCGTCCGATCGCGCCGAACGGACTGTGGATCCGGATGGTCATCGTCTTCGTGGGGCTCGTCCTCACGACGGTCCACCCGAGTTTCTGGTGGCTGTGCCTGACCCTGCTCATCGCCGGCGGCGGCATCGCCCCCGCACTCGCGGTCATGTTCGGCTCGGTGTCGTCGACCGTCAAGTTCAGCGACACGGCCGAGGCCTACGGCTGGATGGGGACCGGGCAGCTCATCGGCGCCGCGCTCGGGTCCGCGGTGGCCGGCTTCCTCATCGACGCGCACGGTGCCGTCGGCGGCTTGGCGGTCGGCGCGGTCACGGCCTTCGTCGGGGTGCTCGTGCCGCTGTTCGCCCGGCGGTGGTTGCCCGACCTCCGTGGGCGGGACGCGTCGCCGATCCCGGACACCGAGCCGGTCGACCTGCCCACGACCTGAGCCCGCCCGCACGCGGCCTGCCCGGGCCACCCGCTGGCCCCACTCCCCGCTGGTCCGCCTGTCCTCGACACCGCGGGCGTCGTCGGACAGGGGGGATGCCGAAGACCAACGGGAGGCCAAGGACACCAGCGGCACCAGCGGCACCAGCGGGAGGCCAGGGGCACCAGGGGAACCAGCGCAAGCCGCCGCGGGGCAGCATGGACACCATGGTCGATCCCGCAACCGTCCCCACCGTCGCCCTGCTCGACGGCAACACCATCCCCGCCGTCGGTCTCGGCGTGTACAAGGTCTCCGACGACGAGGCCGAGCGTGCCGTGCGCGAGGCCCTGCACGTCGGCTACCGGCACGTCGACACGGCCGAGATGTACGGCAACGAAGCCGGGGTCGGCCGGGCTCTCCGGACCGCCGAGGTCGACCGCGACGAGGTGTTCGTCACGACGAAGGTGTGGAACACGAACCAGGGGTTCGACGCGACGATGCGGGCGTTCGACGCATCGCTCGACCGGTTGGAGCTCGATCGGGTGGACCTGTACCTCATCCACTGGCCGGCGGCGGCGAACGACCGCTACGTCGACACCTGGCGGGCGCTCGAGCGGATCCGGGCCGAGGGGCGCGCGACCTCGATCGGCGTCTCGAACTTCCAGGTCGAGCACCTGCAGCGGCTCCTCGACGAGACGGACGTGCTCCCGGCGGTGAACCAGGTCGAGCGGCACCCGTGGCTGCCGCAGACGGAGCTCATGACCTTCCACGCGCGGCACGGGATCGTGACGGAGGCCTGGTCGCCGCTCGGCCGCGGACGCCTGGTGGACGAACCGACCTTGGCGCGCATCGCGGCCGAGCACGACGTGTCCGTCGCGCAGGTGCTCGTGCGCTGGAACCTGCAGCAGGAGGTCGTGGTCCTGCCGAAGTCCGTCACGCCGGCGCGCATCGCGTCGAACATCGACGTCGGCCGGTTCGGACTCGACGACGAGGAGATGGCGGCGATCGCGGCGCTCGAGAACGGGGAGCGCATCGGGTCGCACCCGGACCGCGTCGCCTGAGCGCTCACTCATCCCGCGGGCAGGCCGTCCCCCGGACCCGTAGCGTCGTCGTCGTGACCGATCCTCGCGATGATCCGAGTGCCCGCGACCAGGTGACGCGCGAGCTCGAACCCGGCGAGCACCTGCTCTGGAGCGGTCGCGGGGACCCGTCGGTCCTGTTCACCGGGCGCGATGCGTTCCTCGTGCCCTTCAGCATCATCTGGTGTGCGTTCGTCGCGTTCTGGCTCGCAACGGCGGTGTCGTCCGGCGCCCCGTGGTTCTTCGTCCTCTTCGGCGGGGTCTTCGCCCTGGTGGGACTGCACATGCTGCTCGGACGGTTCGTCGTCAAGCGGCACCGCAAGCGGGTCACGGCATACGCGATCACGGACCGTCGAGTGCTGGTCACGGCTGCGGGCCGGACGCGTGAGACCCCCGTCCGTCGCACGGACCACACCACGTCGTGGTCCCGCGACCGGAGGCACTGCAGCGTCGAGTGGACGAGCGTCGTCGCCGGAGGCACGTTCGGCAACCGAGCGGTGAACGCACAGGTCTACCGGAACACCGGGCTCGACGGCCTGTTCGGCCCGCAGGAGCTCGCGTTCTGGGACGTCGCGGACGGCGACGCGCTCGTTGCCGCGCTGCGCACCGCCGAGCGCGGCCCCGCCTGATCGTCATCCACAGGCCGGCCGGGAGGCCCGGGGCACGCCGCCGAGGTCGGGTACCGTGGTCCGGCACTCGCTAGCACCTGGAGGTCCCGTGACGATCGTCGCCGCCGCTGACGGCTCCGCCCTCGGCAACCCCGGCCCCGCCGGCTGGGCCTGGTACGTGGACGACGACCGGTGGGCCGCGGGCGGATGGCCGAGCGCCACGAACAACCAGGGCGAACTGACCGCCGTGCTCCAGCTGCTGCGTGCCACCAAGGCCACGGGCGAGCCCCTGCACATCCTGTGCGACAGCCAGTACGCCATCAAGGCCTGCACCGAGTGGCTCGCCGGCTGGAAGCGCAAGGGCTGGCGCAAGGCCGACGGCAAGCCGGTGCTCAACGTCGAGATCATCAAGGAGCTCGACGCCGAACTGCAGGGCCGCAAGGTCACGTTCGAGTGGGTCCGGGGGCACGTGGGCCACGAGATGAACGAGGCCGCCGACACTCGCGCCCGAGCCGCGGCGACCGCCTACCAGCGTCGGTCCGAGGTCCCGCACGGGCCGGGGTGGCCCGGGGTCGAGGTCACCGACCCCGCCCCGTTACCCGAGGCCACGCCGCCCGCGACGCTCTTCTGAGGGGCGATCGGGGGCGGCCTCGCACCGGGACGACGGACCGCGATCCGCCCCTCCGCGTCAGGACCGCGATGCGTCCTCCGTTCGCCGGTTGTCCCGGTCGCGCGCGAGCCGTTAGGCTCCGGCTGACGGGGGGGGGGGGAGCCATGGGGACTCGTGCGATCGGCGGCGTTGCCGTCACGGCGCTGGCGGCGTTCGCGCTCGCCGGCTGCAGTGTGTTCGGTGCCGGTCACGGGGCAGCGCCAGGACCGCACCCGCACGATCCACATGCGCACGGTCCGCACGCGTCGGCGAACCCGTCACAGCCAGCGGCAGGCACGACGACGGCTCCCGACACCACGGTGGACGAGCACGAGCCCGCGTCCCTCCCGCGCGGCACGGTGGTCGCCGAGACGGACGTCACGTCGCCCAGCGGCGACACATCCGCACACGTGCGCGTGGTCTCGGACGGTGACGGCACGTTCACCGCCGAGCTGTCGGGGTTCCGGACGACGGTGTCCCAGCCGATGTCGCTCGAGTTCCGCCCGAGCGTGGCGCACCAGGGGGACGGCTACGACCTCGCGTCGATCGGTCTGGTCCAGTGGGGCGCCGGTGGACAACCGCCGACCGTGGACGACCTGTCCGAGGCCGGGAACGACCCGAGCTTCCTCCGGAGCGTGGTGCTCGTCCCCCTGAACACCGACGCCGAGGCGGCCGCGAACACGATCCCGTCGTGGGCGAACCACGTCCTCGCCGCCGCGCCCCTGACCTGGCACGTGCCGTCCCCGTACCCCGGGTTCCACATCGGCACGATCGCAGCGGCGGTCCCGTACGCCTACGGCACGATCGTCCGGGACGCCACGGGCAAGCCCGTGCAGTACTTCGTCGCGCACGGGGACCGCGCGGTGACCGTGGCGAAGCGCCTCGGGATCACGCTCGCGCAACTGCGGTGGCTCAATCCGCAGAGCGGGTTCCACGAGCGGGACTGGCTCGACGAAGGCGACCTGCTGAACCTCGACCCGAACGGCCGGTCGGACGCGGTCTCCCCCTCGCAGGGCTGACCGCCGGACGGACCTCAGTCGACGTCGACCTCGGTCCAGCCGTCGAACCGGCCGATCTCGGTGACGCGGACCACGGCCTCCCCGGCCTCGTCCGACGCGTCGAGGTCGACGGTCGCGACGATCCCGAAGTCGTTGTCACCCTCGGGGTCGGCGAAGATCTGCCGCGCCCGCCAGGTCCGCCCGGGCCCCGCTTCGTCGAGCACGAGGTACCGCATGGAGCGTGCGTCGGCGTCGGTGCCGATGCTGTCGTGCTCCGCGTAGTACTCCTCGAGCACGGCGTCCCAGGCACGCCAGTCGTGGCCGGCGGCGGCGTCGAGCTCCCCCAGGGCCTCGGCGTCGTCGAGCGCGGCGAGCTGCACGCGCCGGAACAGTTCGTTCCGCACGAGCACCCGGAATGCCCGGGTGTTCGTCGTCAAGCGGTTCGGCGCGGGCGGGGCGATCTCCGCTTCGGGCGCGTCCCCGACGAGGTGCGGGGCGACCATGGCCTCCCATTCGTCGACGAGCGAGGAGTCCACCTGCCGCACGAGTTCGCCGAGCCACTCCACGATGTCGGTGAGCTCGTCCGTCCGCATCTCGGTCGGGATCGTCTGCCGCAGCGCGCGGTAGGCGTCGGAGAGGTAGCGGAGGACGAGCCCCTCGGAGCGCGAGAGGCCGTAGAAGCGGACGTAGTCGCCGAAGGTCATGGCGCGTTCGAACATGTCGCGGACGACGGACTTCGGGGACAGGGCGAAGTCGAGCACCCACGGCTGTTCCCGGCCGTACGCCTCGTACGCGGCTTCGAGGAGCTCCGCGAGCGGCCGCGGGTGGGTGACGTCCTCGAGGAGTTCCATGCGCTCCTCGTACTCGATGCCCTCACGCTTCATGGCGGCGACGGCCTCGCCGCGTTCCTTGAACTGCTGGGCGCCGAGGATCGCACGTGGGTCGTCGAGCGTGGACTCGACGATGGACACCATGTCGAGGGCGTACGTCGGCGACTCGGGGTCGAGCAGCTCGAACGCGGCGAGCGCGAACGGCGACAGGGGCTGGTTCAGGGCGAAGTTCGGCTGCAGGTCGACGGTGAGCCGGACCGTCGGAAGCTCCCCGGGCCTCCCGGCCGGGACCCGCTCGATGACGCCGGCGGTGAGCAGCGTCCGCGCGATCGTGAGCGCGCGGCGCGCGAGCGCGAACTGACGGGCGGGAGGCTCGTGGTTCGCGAACACGAGGTCGCGCACGGCGCCGAAGACGTCGCCACCGCGACCGACCACCGCGAGCACCATCGCGTGGGTGATGCGCATCCGTGACGCGAGCGGTTCGGGCTCGGCGGCGATGAGCCGCTGGAACGACGCCTCGCCCCAGGAGACGAACCCGTCGGGGGCCTTCTTGCGCTTGACCTTGTTCTTCTTCTTCGGGTCGTCACCGGCCTTGGCGAGGGCACGTGCGTTCTCGATGTCGTGCTCGGGCGCCTCGGCGACGACCGTGCCCTCGGTGTCGTACCCGGCTCGTCCCGCGCGACCGGCGATCTGGTGGAACTCCCGCGCGCTGAGTTGTCGCATCTTCGTGCCGTCGAACTTCGTCAGGCCGGTGAACAGCACGGACCGGATGGGCACGTTGATGCCGACGCCCAGGGTGTCGGTGCCGCAGATGACGGGCAGGAGGCCCCGCTGCGCGAGCTGTTCGACGAGTCGCCGGTACTTCGGGAGCATCCCCGCGTGGTGCACCCCGATGCCCGCGCGGATGAGGCGGGACAGGGTCTGGCCGAACCCGGCGCTGAACCGGAAGCCGCCGATGGCGGCGGCGATCTCGTCACGGCGTTCGCGCGAGGCGACCGTGATGCTCGTCAGGGACTGGGCGCGTTCGAGCGCCGCGGCCTGGGCGAAGTGCACGATGTAGACGGGCGCCTTGCCGTCCGACAGGAGCGCCTCGACGGTCTCCTGCACGGGCGTCATGACGTACTCGTAGTCGAGCGGGACCGGGCGGGACACCCCGGTGACGCGCGCGGTGACGCGGCCGGTCCTCCGGGACAGGTCCTCGGCGATCACCTCGATGTCGCCGAGCGTGGCGGACATGAGCAGGAACTGCGCACGATGCAGGACGAGCAGTGGGACCTGCCACGCCCAACCGCGGTCGGGTTCGCCGTAGAAGTGGAACTCGTCCATCACGACGACGTCGACGTCGGCGTCGGGGCCCTGCCGGAGCGCGGTGTTCGCGAGGATCTCGGCGGTGCAGCAGATGATCGGGGCGTCGGCGTTCACCGAGGAGTCGCCCGTGACCATGCCGACGTTCTCGGGGCCGAACAGGTCGACGAGCTGGAAGAACTTCTCGGACACGAGCGCCTTGATCGGGGCGGTGTAGTACGACCGCTTGCACTCGGCGAGCGCGGCGAAGTGCGCGCCGGCGGCGACGAGCGACTTGCCGGTCCCGGTGGGGGTGCTCAGCACGACGTTCGCGCCGGAGACGAGTTCGATGAGCGCTTCGTCCTGCGCGGGGTAGAGCGGACGGCCGGTGGACTCGGCCCACTCGGCGAAGGCGGCGTAGACGGCGTCGGGGTCACCGGCCGGCGGGAGCGCGGTGAGCAGGGGTGCCGGGGCGGTGACGTCGGTCATGGTGGGTCGATCCTCCCGCATCCCGCCTGGGGCGGGCGGCCACCAGCGTCGCGAGCGTCGTCGACCGGGGTGTGGTCCGGCCGAACCGATCGCGCGTATGTCCATGCGAACGCAACGACCGGACGGGTTAGGCTCGGGTCCGTGCTGCGCGAACTCGGGTTCCTGTCCTTCGTCCCGAACCACGGCGGGCCCGCAGGGGCGGCCGCCGCGCTCGAGGACGGCCTGCAGCTCTTCGAGCACGCCGAGGGACTCGGATACGCCACGGGCTGGGTCCGCGGCCGGCACTTCGAGCCGTTCCTGACGAGCCCGATGACGTTCTTCGCGGCGGCGGCACAACGCACCCGTCGCATCGGCTTCGGCACCGCCGTGCTCGGCATGCGGTACGAGGACCCCATCCGGCTCGCCGAGGACGTCGCCACCGTGGACCTCCTGAGCGGTGGCCGCGTCGAGCTCGGCATCAGCACGGGGATCCCGCAGTCCGGGCCGGTGCTCGATCCGCTGTTCGGCGCGGTCGACCGTCCGTTCCGCGAGGAAGCGGAGGCCCGCGCGGCGCGGCTCCTCGAGGCCCTCCGCGGCGACGCCCTCGGCACGAGCGGCGGCGGGTACGAGAGCATCCCGGCGGGCAAGGACCTGGTCGTCGAGCCGCGCAGCGCCGGTGTGCTCGATCGCGTGTGGTGGGGCGGCGGCAGCACGGGCACGGCGGTGCGCACCGCGGAGCGGGGGCTCGACCTCCATCTGTCGACGCTCAACACCGAGGACACCGGGGCGCCGTTCGCGGACGCCCAGGCCGCGCAGATCGTCGCGTACCGCGAACGCCTGGCGGAGGCGCACCCGGGTCGGACCGGCCGGGTCGCGATCGGTCGGATCGTCGTGCCGTTCGAGACCGACGCCGACGCCGCCACGCACCGCGAGTTCATCGAGAGCTACGCAGCGGGCATGGACGACGAGGGTCGACCGCGCTCCGGCACCCCGCCGTTCCGGTTCAGCAAGGTGCTGGCCGGCGAACCGGAGCGGATCGTGGAGGCGCTGCTCGGGGACCCCGCGGTCGCCGCGACCGACCAGCTCGTGATCACGCTGCCCGCCAACGGCGACGCCGCGTCCCATCGTCGGATCCTGTCGCTCGTCGCCGACCGGATCGCGCCGCACCTGGGCTGGACGCCCGCCGACTGAGCGACGCGGACGCCCGACCCGGCGACGGGGACCAGGACCGTCCGGCGATCAGGGAATGCCACTCGCCGGGGTTGACCTCGGCGGGAGAGGCGGCGTGGTGAGGACCCCTCCCCCGCCGAGGCGCCCATCCCGGCCCTGATCCGAACGGGATGGTGCGTCCATGATCGCATCGCGCTGTGCGTTTGTCACCCGTCAACAGTCCGATCGCGGAACAGTACGCATCCTGGCTGTTCTCCGTCGCTCCGCGGCCCGAACACGACGATGCGCCCTCGTGGAGACCACGAGGGCGCATCGACACACCGAAGTCGATGGGGCACCGACAGCCGGATCAGGAGGCTGCGGCGCGCTCCGAACGACCACGTACGGTGCGGGCGTCACGGTAACCAGCCGTGTCCACCGAAGTGCATGTTACTGATACGACCGCATCGAAAGCCAGATCACGCGGCCGATTCTCCGGGTGGAGCCGGAATGCGCAGGACCGGGCATGATTGGACGGGCGGCCTGGGGCCGCGACCGGGCTCCATGCCCGGTGGGACTCGACGACGAGGAGGCGCGATGACGCGCGTAGTGGTGACCGGTGGCAGCGGCAAGCTCGGGAGGGCCGTGGTGCGCGAGTTCGACGCGCACGGCTACGACGTGGTCCTGCTCGACCGGGTGCCGTCCCCGGACAAGCCCGAGGGCGTCGCGTTCGTCCGCACCGACCTGACCGACTACGGGCAGGTGCTCGGCGCGTTCATCGGGCTCGACGACCGGTACGACACTCCCGTCGACGCCGTCGTCCACCTCGCGGCGATCCCGGCGCCGGGCCTCGTGCCCGACGTCGCCCTCATCACGAACAACGTGACGGCGTCGATCAACGTGTTCCACGCGGCCAAGGCAGCGGGGATCAAGAACGTCGTGTGGGCGTCGAGCGAGACGCTGCTCGGGATCCCCATGGGCGAGCACCAGCCGCCGTACCTGCCGGTCGACGAGGAGTTCGCCGTCCGCCCGCAGTCCTCGTACTCGCTCGGCAAGGCCGTGGAGGAGGAGATGGCGCGGCACTTCACCCGCTGGGACCCGACCCTCAAGATGATCGGCCTGCGGTTCTCGAACGTCATGGACGAGACCGACTACCCCGCGTACCCGTGGGACGAGCAGCCCGAGGCGAAGATCTTCAACCTGTGGTCCTACATCGACTCGCGTGACGGCGCCCAGGCCGTTCGCAAGGCCGTCGAGAGCGACCTCACCGGGTTCGAGGCGTTCATCATCGCCTCGCCGGACACCGTCATGACGACGCCGACGATCGAACTCGTCGAGCGGTTCGTCCCCGACATCCCCCGGAAGAGCGCGATCGACGGCGTCAGCTCGCTCCTGTCGTCGGACAAGGCCCGCGAGCTCATCGGCTACGACCCGCAGTACAGCTGGCGCGACGGCCGCTGAGCCGGTTCCGCGAGATCGCACTCGTCGCCGTTCTGACCACCGTCGGAACGGCGACGACTGCGATCTCGGCGGTGGGGGGCGGGACGAACGGGACCGAGCAGGTCAGGCGGGCGGGCGCAGGAGGCCGTCCTGCAGCAGGGCACGGACGCGCGGCAGCAGATCGGCGGCGAGGTCCTCGGCCCCGACGCCGGTGAGGTCCGCGATCGCCTCGATGATAGCCCGCACCGACAGGTCCCCGTCGCAGGCACCGACGAACGCGGCGAGCGCGGTGTCGGCGTCCACGCGCCGCGCGAATCCGCCGCCCTGCACGAGGGTGATCACGGTCGGGTCGTCGTTGCCCGGCCAGTAGTGGCGCTCCTCCGTCACGTCGCCGGCGACCACGAGGTGCGCGCGCCCGAGGGCCTCGTCGTCGTGCCCGCGCGACCACGCGACGGCGTCGAGCGTCCGTGCGACGGCGGCGCCGAGGCCGGTCGGGTTGCTGCCGAGCGCGTCCGCGATCCGTTCGAAGCGCCGCAGCCGGGAGGCCCGACCGCCGCTCGGCGCGCCGCTCGCCTCCGCCACGGGGTCCGGTCGGCGGACGACGACGTAGCCGAACCCGACGGCGGTGACGTGTCGGGCGGCGAAGTCGTCGAGCCAGGCGTCGACGAGTCGGTCGTGGGCGGGGGTGCCGGGGCGCGTGCCGCCGTCGCGGATCCAGGTCTCGGCGTAGCGGGCGGGGTCCTGCTGCTCGCGCTCGACGACCCAGACGTCGACGTCGCGCGCCGACGCGGTGTCGTCGAACCAGCCGCGGACACGGTCGAGCCCGTCCTGGCCCCATCGGTACTCCCAGTTCCCGAGGAGCTGCGCCGTGCCTCCCGGCTCGAGGTGCTCGGCGAGTCCGCGCAGGACGGTCTCGACGAGGCCGTCGCCGACCATGCCGCCGTCGCGGTACTCGTACGAGGGGACGTCGTCGCGCCGGGGTGTGATGACGAACGGCGGATTCGACACGATGCGGTCGAACCGCTCTCCCGCGACGGGCTCGAACAGGGACCCGAGGCGGAACTCGATGCCGTCGAGCCCGTTGAGGTCGGCGTTGAACCGCGCGATCGCGAGGGCCCGCTCCGAGATGTCGGTCGCCACGACCTGGTCCGCGTGGCGACGCGCGTGCATCGCCTGGATCCCGCAGCCCGTGCCGAGGTCGAGCACGCGACGGACGGGGACGGGCACCATGAGGCCGCTCAGGGTCATCGTGGCACCGCCGACGCCGAGCACGTGGTCCTCGCCGAGCGGCCCGCCGAGGACGGCCTCGCCGAGGTCGGACAGGATCCACCAGCTGCCCGCGCCGGCGTCGTCGACGAAGGCGTAGGGCCGGAGGTCGACCGCCGGGACGACGTGGTCGCCCACGAGGCGCAGGAGGCCCGCGGCGGCGAGCGCCTCGACGCCGGCGGTGGGCAGGGCCGCGTCCGCGTCGGTCCGGGGCACGGCGACGCCGAGCACGAAGCACGTGGCGAGCGTGGCGGTGGCGGTCGGCGCTGTGGCGGTCAGTGCTGAGGGAGTCGGCGCAGTGGCGGTCGGTGCTGTGGCGGCGGGCGCGGTGGCGGTCGGTGCTCGGTCGTCCGCGCTGTCGTTCGTGGCACCGGTCGTCATGCCGGCGCGTCGCCGTGCGTCCAGGGCCCGGAGCGCGGGGACGCGGTCGCCACGGTGCAGGGCGGCCGCGGCGTCCGTGCCCCAGAGCGCGTCCACGGCGTCGACGGTGTACCCCGCGTCGCGCAGGTCCTCGGCGAGCGCACGGGCGAGTGCGCCGTCGGGGACGATCCGGCGGGCGGGCGCCGGGGCGAGTTCGGGGGCGTGCTGCGTCGTCACGCGCGAGCCGGGGTGTGCGCGCCGGCGGTGCGCGGTGCGGGCAGCGGCGGCAGGTCCTCGAGGAGCACGGCGGGCGGGACCTGCCACGTGCGGACGAGGTCGAGCACGCCGGGGAACCGCGCGGCGATGACCTCGGTCCGGACGCGGCTGCGTCGCTCGAGGCCGTCCTGACGCTGCTCGAGCAGGCCGGCCTCGCGCAGGACCCGGAAGTGGTGCGTCAGCGTCGACTTCGGCCGGTCGATCCCCACCCATCCACAGGCCTGCTCGGATCCGTCGCCGTCGACGAGGTACCGGTGCAGGATGGTGAGGCGGATGGGGTCCGAGAGCGCCGCCATCACGCTCGGCAGCGCGATCGCGTCCGGGTCCGGCTGCGGCAGGAGCGGTGCCGGGGTGGGGGCGACGGCGACGGCTGCTGACATGCGCGGAAGGTTACCACCCAGTACTGAGCAGTACGACTCGGGTCGTACTGGGAGTACAGTACGAGTCTGCTCGTACTGCGACCGCGCGGCGCGAGCCCGAGGACCAGGAGGAACGGCATGGCACCGACGGAGCGCACGAGCGACCACGGACAGGCCGTGTCCACCCAGCCGCGACGCTCGGTCGTCGCCTTCTGGATCGTCGCGGCGATGATGTTCATCTCAGTCGCGTCGTCGGCCATCCCCTCGCCGATCTACCCCGTGTACGCGGCCGAGTGGCACCTGAGCCCGATCATGCTCACCGGGGTGTTCGCGATCTACGTGGCCGGGCTCCTCGTCAGCCTGTTGACCGCCGGCGCGCTGTCGGACCACGTCGGCCGGAAGCCCGTGCTCGCGGTCGGTGCGCTCGGTGTCGTCGCCGCGATGGTGCTGTTCGTGCTCGCGAACGGGGTCGCGATGCTCATCGTCGCCCGCATCGTGCAGGGCGTCTTCGTGGGCGTGCTCATCGGGGCCCTCGGTGCGGCGCTCCTCGATCACTCACTCGAACGGCATCCCGCCCTCGCCGGCGTCCTCAACGGCGCGGTCCCGCCCATCGCCCTCGCGGTCGGGGCGCTCTCGAGCGGCATGCTCGTCGAGTGGGCACCGCTGCCCGAGCAACTCGTCTACATCGTCTTCGGCGCACTGCTCGTGCTCGCGGCGGCCACCCTCGTCGTCGTGCCGGAACGCGTCCGCAAGCAGCCGGGAGCGCTGCGGTCCCTGCGCCCCACCCTCGGGATCCCGGCGTCGTCGAAGCGCCTGTTCCGCAGCGTCGTCGGCGCCCTCGTGTCGAGCTGGGCGCTCGGCGGGATGTTCCTGTCCATCGTGCCGTCCCTCCTGCCGGCGGTGTTCGGCGTGACGGACCACGTGGCCGCGGGCGGGTTCATCGCGGCGTTCGCGGGTACCGGTGCGCTGACGGGGGTCGTCATCCAGCGCATGGACGCCCGTCACGCGGTCGTGCTCGGCCTCGTGGCGCTCGTCGTCGGGCCGGTCGTCACGCTCGGGTTCGTCGTCGCGCACCTGCTCGTGGGCGTCGTCGTCGGCGCGGTGATCGCGGGCGTCGGCTTCGGGGCGGGGTTCCAGGCAGGGCTGCGGATGCTGCTCGCCACGGCGTCCCCCGCACACCGGGCCGGACTCCTGTCGGCGATCTACGTCGCGAGCTACCTGGCGTTCGGTGCACCGAGCGTCGTCGCGGGGGTGTTCGAGCCGAGCGTCGGGATCGTGCCCGTGAGCGTCGCCTACGGCGGGTTCGTCGTGCTCGCGGCGGTCGTCGCCCTCGTGGCCCAGCTCCGGTCGCCCCGGACCGCTGCGCTCGAGCAGGCCGCCGCCGACGAGGTCGAGCGCATCGCGACGGGGACGATCCGCACCGTCTGACGCCACCCCCGACCTGGATCCCGCCCGGTTGAACCGCCTTCCGTCGTGTTGAACCGCGGAACAACCCGGTTCAACAGGGCGAAGCGCGGTTCAACGCGGGAGGAGCCGCAGCGGCAGCGCGATCAGCGCGACGAGGCCCCCATCGACCGATGGGCGTCGTCGTGCGCCGCGTCCACGGACGCCTTGCCCCGGTCGGCTGCAGCCCGCACCCGCGAGGACGGCGCGTGCCGACGCACCCGATCCCAGAAGTCGTGCAGCTTCCGGCGCAGCCAGGTCGAAATGCGGTGGAAGAACGCGAACTCGCTCGACAGGATCGTCAGACCGATGAACACGACGAGCCAGCCCGGCCCGGGCAGGGGCACGAGCGCCAGCCCGATGATGATGACGAGGCCGCCGACGATCCCGACGAGGACGCGGTAGACGAAGTGCAGGTGGGGCCGCGCGTGGATCCACGCTCGCACGTCGCGGAACCAGTGGAACCGGTGTCGCTTCGGCGGTACCGGCGCCGCGACGAGCGCCTGTCCGGGGGCTCGCGCTGCTCCATCGTCGTCCGCGGCACGGGGGTCGGCCCCGTCGGTGTGCACGCGGTCGCCGTCCATGGCTCGAGGCTAGGAACCCCGGCTGGGAAACCCCGGGGGTGCGGCTGGTGATGTCCCCCCGCGACGACCGGGAGGCCCGGCATCGGACACCGGGAGCGGTCCCGCCACGAGCGACACCGGAGCGCCCCGGTCATCCCGCGTGCGACTCGGCCCGCGTGTGCGACTCAGCCCGCGTGTGCGACTCCACCCGCGTGTGCGACTCAGCCCGCGTGTGCGACGCAGGTCCGCGCCCAGGGGACGGCGGCGAGTCGCGCCCGCGGGATGCGCTCGCCCCCGACGAGGCACCGTCCGTAGGACCCGTCATCGAGACGATGCAGCGCGGCGTCGACGAGCTCGAGCCGTCGGCGGGCGTCGTCGCGGACCGCGCCGAGGGACCCGCGCTCCCAGGCGAGCGTGGCGCCCTCGGGGTCGTGCTCGTCGTCGCTGTTCGCACCGTCCCGCGCAGATGCGACGTCGTCCATGCTCCGCTGGACCGTGCCGAAGAGGCGGAGCGTCCGGTCTCGCTCGGCGAGCAGCGCTAGGCGCGCGTCGAAGGGTTGGGGTGCCTCGACTCGCTCGTTGCGCGGGTACGCGGTCAAATCATTCACCTATGTCGTCAATCTTCTGCGCGAACAGTTGGAACGAGAGACTCTTCGCGGCGGGAGCACGAACCCAGTTCTGTAGTCGAACGATCTCCATCAACTTGGGCGCATCCGATTCCCGATACTGGCGGCCCTGGGTCGTCCCGTTCAACATCCGGGCCAACTTCTCCTTGGCGTCGCTCATCAGACCCACATGCCTTCCGTCTGTATTCGGCCGGTTCCAACTTGGAACATGCTTTTGGAAGACATCAGGCCACTGCATCAGCCAGGTTTCGAGCTCCCAAGCAGGCGCCGCCGCAACCACCGCCGAGTACCCCGCAGCCGCGAAGCCTGCTTCGACTTTCGCGGCAACTGCAACGTGTGCAGGTTCGACGGCGTCGCAGTCTTGGTGTGCTATCACCGCAACTACCTCTGAGTCGACCTCCGCCGCTCGAACCACTTTGAGTATCGCAGCCGCTCGGCTCGGAATCGCATCGGCAGGAGCATCCCGGAGATTAATTGAGGGCTTGCGGCGCGCGTCAACACGAACCGTCGCGTCCCCCCGCAGAGAGAGAATTATCTCTCGCAACGCTTTGGTATCATTTTCATTCTCTCCGAATATCAATATGACTCTCGGCTTGGATCGCACTGAAGAGCGTCGAGCAGTCAACGCGGCACCCCACCAAGCTCGCCCGAAAACCAGAGTTCTCCTAGCTCAACTTCTCCGGCCAGCACCTCAGCTTTCGCCGCAACGAGCTCGGGATCCACTGCCGGTAGTCGCGTCTCCCCGTCAGGACTTCGCTCGACGACGATCAATTCCCTGGGTGACAGGCGGCTGACGAGCGCTGGCGAATGCGTCGCGACGAGAAGCTGAGTGCGGCTTGAAGCCTCCCGTAGGCGTTCAACGAGTCTATCAAAGAGGTATGGATGCAGACCATGGTCGATCTCTTCAATGCAGGTAAGGAGAGGGGGATTAGGGTCATAAAGGAGAGCAAGGAGTGCGAGAACTCGGATGGTACCAAAGGAGGCGTCAGCAAGTGACGTGGAATCCCGTAGCCCACGCTCGACTATGCGAACGGCCACCGCACGATCTGCACCACCTACCTCGATAAACTCCAGGCGCTCAAATCCCGGAATCATCGCCTGCGCATCGTCGATGAAGTCTTTATAAGGTTGATCATCTTGGGAAAGCTTTACGAGCACGGAAGCCAGATTTCGACCGTCTGGCGCAATAGCGTCATCGGAAATGCGGGAGGGAAGTTGAGCCGCGCTGACGTCAACATTGAACACGCGGAAGGTGGTGAAGAGTCGAGCAAAGCGATCTATCTCCTCCCCGCCTTCCTTTGGAGGAAGCCGGCGCAGCGTGGAGAGCGCCAAAGAGTTACTTCGGAGCGGAAGCGCTCGCTCTTGGCTGTGCGAACCTCGAGAGTCGACGATTTCGGCCTTATCGCCACTGACGGTGATCCGCCGCCCGCGCCCTCGTAGCCGCTTGAAAATAAATTCCTCATTCCGCAGCAGCAATGACGACTGTTGAGCGAGCTTTCGCGTTGAGAATCGAAGCTCGTACTCATCGGGAGTATTTTCACTGCTGTATGTGGTCACATTCGCGGAGACGTGAATAGATACTCGACCAGAGTCAGGGCGCACCCCTCGGAAGCGCACGCGATCAATACCTCCTCGGCGCTCCAACGCGTCGGGAAGGTCATAGCGCGCTGAATCTCCCAGAAATTCGATGAGGTCGAGGAAATTGGACTTTCCCGCGCCATTAGGACCGACCAACACGTTGAGCGGATTGAGCAGCACGTCAACGCTTCGCAAGCTACGGAAGTTCGTCGCCCTGATACGCAGCAGTGGCCTCATGCATCAACGGTATCGGACCGCCAGCCGTGTGCAGCGTCTATCCACAGGCGGTCTCTGCTCGACGCTAGTGGCGGGACGGGCTCGGAGCGTGCCTCCCGGCCGGAATGCTCGCCGGGGTCCGTGCGTTCGTATGCACATGACGAAGAAGATCGGGTTCCTGTCCTTCGGGCACTGGCAGAACGTGCCGGGGTCCCGGGCGCGGTCCGCCCGCGAGGCCCTCGTGCAGGCGATCGACCTGGCCGTCGCCGCCGAGGAGGTCGGCGTGGACGGCGCGTACTTCCGCGTCCACCACTTCGCGCCGCAGCAGGCCGCGCCGTTCCCGCTGCTGTCCGCCATCGCGGCGCGGACGAGCCGCATCGAGATCGGCACCGGCGTCATCGACATGCGGTACGAGAACCCCCTCTACATGGCCGAGGAGGCCGCGGCCGCCGACCTCATCAGCGGCGGCCGCCTGCAGCTCGGCGTGAGCCGGGGATCGCCCGAGACGGCGCTCGCGGGCTACGAGTCCTTCGGGTACGCGCCCGCGGCGGGGCAGACCGACGCGGACATGGCCCGGCAGCACACCGCGATCTTCCGCCAGGCGATCGCCGGGCAGCCGATGGCGAACGCGAACCCGCAGATGACCGGCCGTGAGGGGTCGCTGCCCCTCTTCCCGCTGTCCGACACGCTCCCCGACCGCATCTGGTGGGGTGCCGGCACCCGCGCGACGGCGGAGTGGACCGCGGAGCAGGGCATGAACCTCATGTCGTCCACCCTCCTGACCGAGGACACCGGCGTGCCGTTCGACGAGCTGCAGGCCGAGCAGATCCAGCGGTTCCGCGACGCGTGGGCCGAGTCCGGCTGGGAGCGCACACCGCGCGTCTCCGTGTCGCGGAGCATCATCCCGATCATCGACGACGAGTCCCGCCACTACTTCGGCGTCCGGGCGCAGGTGGAGGGGCAGGACCAGGTCGGGCACCTCGACGGCGGCCTCGCGCGATTCGGACGCTCGTACATCGGCGAGCCGGAGCAGCTCGTCGCCGAGCTCGCCCAGGACGCGGCCGTCGCGGCCGCCGACACCGTGCTCGTGACGGTGCCGAACCAGCTCGGCGTCGAGTTCAACGCGCGCCTGCTCGCCGGCGTCAAGGCCGTCGGGAGCGAGCTCGGCTGGGACCGGGAGGCCGTGGGCGCGGCCTGAACCGTACCTCCCGTCCGGTTTGTCCCCCCTTCTGCCGACACTCGTGCTGGGGCTGGGGCGGATGGGACGCGCTTCGTAGGCTCGATCGCGTTCCACCCCTTCCAGGATCAGGAGACGTCCCCGTGTCACTGCCGGCTGCTGGCTGGTTCCCCGACCCCGCCGATGCGACGCGTCTGCGGTGGTGGGACGGTCGCACGTGGGGCAGTGCCACGCAGGCGCCCGCGCTGGCCGACCGGACACTGGCCCCCACGACGCCCGAGTCCGTCGCCCCGCACTTCTCGGTGACGTCGCAGGACCTCGACGAGCACGGCTGGGCGTGCGGATCCCGCACGGGATCGATCGCGCTCACCCCGGGCGGCCGGTTCAGCGTGCACGCCGCGCGGCGCTTCTGCCTGTTCGGCTGGGGCTCGCTCGCGCTGGCGTTGCTCGCCCTGGTGGTCGACCCGTTCGGGATCGTCAGCCTGCTCGCGGTGGTCGCCGCGATCGCGGGCATCGCCCGCCCCCGAGCCACGGGGGTGTGGCGTGTCGCCGCGCGCAGCATGGCCTTCACGGCAGCCGTGCTCGGCATCATGACCCTGGCGCTCGCCGCGAGTCAGCTCACGGGCGCCGTCCCCGCCTGATCGGGCGGCGCGTCCGGCCACGGGCGGCACGGCAGGCCAGGCGGCGCGTCAGGCCGCGGGCGGCGTCAGGCCGAGTCGGGCGCGGACCGCTCGACGAGCCGGGCGACGGCCGCGATCGGGATGCCGATCCAGTCCGGACGGTTGCGCGCCTCGTACACGGCCTCGTAGACGGCCTTGTCGATCTCGAACGCGTCGAGCAGGGTCCGCTGGGCACGGATGTCCGTCCCGGACGCCGCGATGTACCCGTCCACGAAGGCGCGGCGCGCATCGTGCGCCCACCCACTCGCATCGGTCGGGTGGTCGCCGTGCTGCAGGGCGCCGGCGACGTAGTCGAACGAGCGGAGCATGCCCGCGACGTCCCGCAGTGTGACGTCGGGTCGCGACCGCTCGGGCATCGGCCGGAGCGGCTCGCCCTCGAAGTCGAGGAGCACCCAGCCGCGGTCGGGCGACGAGACCGCCTGCCCCAGGTGGAGGTCGCCGTGGATGCGCTGGAGCCGGGGCCATTCGAGACCCTCGGCGGCGTCGTAGATCCTGCGGATCGCGTCGGCGTGCTCGGCGACGGCGGGCACCTCGTCGGAGGCGACTTCGAGCCGCTGCCGCATCGACCCGACCGCCGAGGCGATCTCGTCGGTGCCGGCCGCGACCGTCGGGAGCTGCTCGGCGAGCACCGCGTGCACCTCGGCCGTCGCCTGCCCGAGACCGTGGGCCTGCTCGGTGAAGTCCACGCCGTCCTGCGCGGCCTGGAGGGCGACGCGCCAGGCGTCCTCGAGCCCCGGCAGGAACTCCTGCGCGAACGCGAGGTGCCCCGTCGCCGTGCCCTCGTCCCGCCCGACGTCCGGCCAGGTGCCCCGGAGCGCCCCGAACGACCTCGGCACGCGCGTCGAGCCACCTGCCGAGAGCGCGGCCTGGGAGGTCACGTCCGGGTTGTCGCCGTGGTGCAGGACCCGGAACACCTTGACGATGACCTGGCCGCCGCCACCGTCGACGTCGCAGATCACGGACGTGTTCGACTGTTCGCCGCGGAGCACCCGGACGGCGGTCACGGCGCCGATGTCGGCGAGGTGCTGCCCCTCCACGCTGGCACCGTCGGCCTGCACGGTCGCGCCGCCGTCGATCGTCCCGAGCAGCCACCGTGCGTACGCGGCGTCGTGCGGCCCGTCGTAGAGCCACCGTTCGCCGTCCGTGGCGATGAGGACCTCGTCGAGCGCGTCGACCGGCTCGGTCCGCACGGTGAGCGGCACCTGGTAGAGCACGGGCGTGCTCGGGGCGTCGTCGATGACGAGCTGCGTGCTGACCCGGACGCCGTCGACCTCCCCCTCGAGGGCGGCGATGAGCCGGAGCGCGGGGTCGAGGCCCTTCGCGGCGTACCAGCGCTGCCCCGCCATCCAGGCGGCCACGACCTCGTGGGTCAGGGCGTCGACCCGGCGGTCGTCGCGCGGCTCCGAGGTCGATGTCGGGTCCGTCGCGGCGGTGGTCGGGGCTGCGTCGCTCATGCGCCGGAGCGTACGCCGGACGGACCGGCGCGGTTCCCTGGTCCGCGCCGGGAGGCCGTGGTCGGCTCCGGCTGGCCCGGGACGCGGGCAGCGCGGCAGGTCGGAGCCCGCGTGGGACACTGGCCCCGTGCCGCACTACCTCGAGGACCTCGCCGCCGGACAGACCTTCGTGACCCCGGGTCGCACGATCACCGAGGCGGACGTCGTGTCGTTCGCGTCGTGGACGAACGACAACAACCAGGTGCACACCGATGTCGAGTTCGCGAAGCAGACGCGGTACGGCCAGCGCATCGTCCACGGCATGCTCGGCGCGTCCCTGTGCCTGGGGCTGATCGCCCGCACCGGCGTGTTCGAGGGCTCCGCCGTCGCGCTCCTCGGCATCGACGGCTGGCGGTTCACCGCGCCCGTGTTCATCGGTGACACGCTCACCTGCACAGTCGAGATCCTGTCCACCCGTCGCACGAGCTCCGGCCGCACCGGCATCGTCGAGCGCACCGTGACCCTCCGGAACCAGCACGGCGAGGTCGTGCAGACCGGACGCATGGACGTCATGGTCCTCACCCGCGAGGCCGCCATCGAGTGACCTCCCGTCGGAGCGCGCGCGCCCGTCGCGCCTCTGCGATCATCGAGGTCGTGCCAGCTCTGCCGACGCCCGTCAGCACGGCCGTCCACGGCGTGGGCGGGGCCTCCCGGCCGCGGCGGCTCGCCCGCCTGCTCCGGATCAGGCGGCTCGCCCGCCTGATCCGGATCGCCCTGGAGGGACGGCACAGCGGGTGGACCGCCCCGCTCCTGCTGTGGGTCGGCTCCCGTGCGGTGAGCACCGTGCTGCTCGTCGGCGTGCTGCTCGTCGGGGCCGCCGCCGGACACGAGCCGGAGGGCCACGGCGGCGCCCACGGTCTGCTGGCGTTCTCCGGCTCCTGGGACGCGTGGTGGTACCAGACCGTCGCGGTGCACGGGTACCCGCGGTCCGTCCCCCTGGACCACCACGGGCACGTCGAGCCGAACGCGTGGGCGTTCCTCCCGGTGTTCCCCGCCGTCGTCCGTGTCGTCATGACCGTCACCGGGCTGTCCTTCTGGGGTGCGGGCGTCGTCGTCTCCCTGTTCAGCGGCGCCGGCGGCACGGTCGTGCTCTACCGGCTCGTCCGCGCCGTCGCCGGGTCCCGACGGGCCCGGCGCGCCACGGCCCTGTTCGTGTTCGGGCCGCTCGGGTTCCTGCTGCAGGTGCCCTACGCCGAGGCGCTGTCCCTGCTGCTCGTCGCGGGCGCGTTGCTCGCACTCGTGCAACGCCGGTACCCGCTCGTGGCCGCCCTGGGCGTGGTCGCCGCGTTCACCCGCCCGGGCGCCCTCGCGCTGGCCGTCGCGGTCGCCGTGCACCTCGTCGCCATCGAGGTCCGGGCCGGTCGATCGCGCACCCGGGGCCTGCCCGCCCGACGGTGGATCCAGCGCGTCCCCTGGACGACGCGCCTCGGCCTCGCCGCCACCGGGATCGTGGTCGCGGTGGCCGGTCTGGCCTGGCCGTTCATCGCGAGCGCGGTCACCGGGCGGCCGGACACCTACCTCGACAGCGAGCTCGCCTGGTGGACCGGGTACGTCGGCCACGTCCACTTCGTGCCGATGACCCCGTGGTTCATGCTCGCCGGACGGTGGCTCGGGAACGGCGGGTTCGTCCTGGTGATCGCCGTGATCGCCGCCGCGGTGTGGCTGCTCGTCCGGCGGAGCACGCGCGCGCTCGGGCCCGAGGTGGTCGGGTTCGTGGCCGCGTACGGGGTCTACCTCGTCGCGGTGTTCCTGCCACAGCAGAGCCTCGTGCGGCTGCTCATGCCCGCCGCGCCCGTGCTCGGGACCGACCTGTTCGTGCGGACGCGGCGGCGCACGGTCGTGCTCGCCGTCGTCGGCGTGGTGCTGCAGGCGATCGCGATCGTGCTCATCTGGTACATCGGGTTCCCGTGACCCGGCTCCCCGTTGTGGTGGGGCGCGTTCGCCCCCCTGTGCCGATGCGCCGACCCGCTTCGGCGGCCAGCGCTCCCCTACGCGTCGAAGGTGTGGAACCAGGCCGTGCCACCGGGGTGCTGCACGGTGAGCATCTCGTCGAGGTCACGGTAGGGGCCGTCCTCGTTGTGGCTCGCGGACTTGATGAGCACCGTGCCGTCGGGCTTCGGGAACACCTCGGACACGATCGTCGTGTGGTCCGGTGACCCGTTGCCGTTCCAGTCCCACATGACGATGTCACCGACCCCGACCTTCGCGCGCTCGTCCAGCGTCCGCCGGGTGAGCCCGAAGGCGGCGGCGTTCGTCCGCAACCACGGGTCGAGCGACGGGCAGTAGGTCCAGGTGGCGGAGTGCTCGGCCCCGGCGTCGTGGTTGTACCAGTCGTCGCGCTGCTGCCACCCGCGGGCGACGAGCGTCTGGCTGACGAAGTTCGCGCAGTCGCCGCCGATCGCGTTCATGTTGCCGTACTCCGCCAGGTTGTAGTTCGACCAGTGCGCCATCGCGTACTGGAGCTGACGGTCGACGGCGGTCAGCGCGGCGTACGTCAGCGTCGTCGTGGCGACGGGCGTTCCCGCGGTGGCTGCGGTGGGCGTCGGGGTCGAGGTCGCGCCGCTCGTGGCGGTGTCCCCGCTCACGCCGTCGTTGCTCGTGCTGCCGTTGCCGTCCGACGTCGTCACGTTCGCCGACGGCACCGGCTCCACCGCACGGGTCAACAGCGCCACCTCCGCGCGCCCCGGGGCGTAGGAGGCCTGGTGCGGAGCCGTGAAGGTCACCCGCTCACCCGTCGCGTGGACGTCCCGTGCCGCGAGCCCGCCGACCGTCACGCCCGCGACCCGCGCCAGGCCGGACCCCGTGATGGTCACGGTCACCCCGCCGGCCAAGGGCACCTGCGCCGGCGACAGCGCCCGTGCGACCGGGTGCGCCGCGCCCGTCGACGCGCTGCCCGTCGTGGGGCCGTGCGTCGCGGACCCCGAGGACCGGTCGTCCGCCGTGCAGGCCGCGAGCGCCAGGCCGACACCGGCGACGCCCGCCAGCGAGAACAGGGAACGTCGGGTGAGCGCGGCGGGAGCAGTCATCGTCCGGACAGGGTAAGCGATACGTCCGACGATGCGCCGGTGGCCCACCGTTCCCGAGATCTGGAACCCCGAGACGACCGACGCCGCTCAGGACCGTGGACCGGTGACGTTCACCAGCCAGGTGACGCCGAAGCGGTCGCTCAGCATCCCGAACTCGTCGCCCCACGGGGCGGCGGTCAACGGCGCGATGATCGTCGCCCCGTCGGCCAGACCGTCCCAGTAGCCGTGGAGCTCCTGCCCGTCGTCGCCGCTCAGCGAGATGCTGATGCGGGACCCTGTCGGGGCCTCCATGCCGTTCGGCGTGTCCGAGGCCATGAGCAGGAGGCCGTGCGGGGTCACCAGGACGCTGTGCATCACCTTGTCCTGCTCGGTCGGGTCCTCACTCGCGTGCATCTCGCCGAACGTCGACAGCGTCAAGTCGCCGCCGAAGACGTCGCGGTAGAACTCCATCGCCTGGCGGGCCTCGTCACGGAAACCGATGTAGGGGTTGAGTGCGGTGGGCATCGTCGCTCCTCGCGTGCTGGCTGTGGAGCGGCGTGCGCCCCGTCGCGGTGCGCCCATGGTGCCAGAGGCCGCTGCGCACCACCACCATCGCCCGCAGCGGAGAACGACCATGCCGAGACGACAGGTGCAGAACGACCACCCGCCGAGACGGCGAGAGGCCCGGATCCTGGTGGACCCGGGCCTCTTGCCGTGCGGTTCTCGGTGGAGCTAAGGGGATTCGAACCCCTGACCTTCTCATTGCGAACGAGACGCGCTACCAACTGCGCCATAGCCCCGAGTGCCCAGCAAGACTAGCACCGCAGCAGGCTCGATCCGAAATCGAGCCCGGCACGACATCGGTCCGGCTGGGCGACCGCGTTCAGACCGCGCGGCGGCGCCGGAGGACCGCGTCGAGGTCCGTGCGCTCCCACGAGTCCTCGTCGATGATCCCCATACCCGCGTACTTGCTCGGCGGTGCCGACGGTGCAGCCGGTTCCGGCCGCCGGTCGTCCGCAGTCCGGGTGGCGGTGGTCGGGCCTCCCGGCTGTGGTCCACCAGCGGCCCCGTCCGCGGCGGGAGCGCGCAGCCCCATCCGCTCGGCCAGGGTGGTCGTCGGCGTCGCCTGGTCGTGCTCGGCGAGCGCGGCCGCAGCGGCCTCGACATCGGATCGGATCGGCGTGACCCGAGCGAGGTCGGGGTCGGTCGCGCCCGCGGCCACGGCAGCTGCCTCTGCTCGGCGTCGCGCTGCTTCCGCGTCCGCGGCCGCAGCGGCCTCGGCGACGCGCTCGCGGAGGCGTGCGGCGAGCGCCGCCGACGACTCCTCGGCCGCCTGGCGGGCTTCCGCACGGGCGCGCTCCACGTCCGGTCGCGACACGTAGAGCGGCTTGGGGACCTCCACGGGCGTCCAGCTCCGGTCCTCGGCGGCCGGTGCGGTCTCCGCTGTGCCAACGGCGGTGTCGATCGGAGCGGCGTTCCGTGCCCGTGCGGACCGGGCGCGCGGTGCGGGTGCCCGGGTCGCCGCGGCGACCCCGGCGGCACGGCGCATCCGGGCGCGGCCGACGGCGGCGAGCTGCGCGAGGACCGCCACCGCCCCCACGACCACGAGCGCGGCGGCGAGCGCCATGAGCCACATCGCCGGTGCGGCGACGAGCGTCACCACGGTGACCACGAGCCCGACGAAGCCGATGAGCGTCGCCCCCAGTCGAGAACGACGCATGCGGCGGGCGGTGAGCGCCGGCGACGCGGCGACCCGCTCGAGCTCGGGCTCCTGCTCCGCCAGGCGTCGCGTGATCTCACGCTGGCGTGCGGCCTCGTGTGCTCGGACGATGGCGCGGCGGCGGGCTTCTTCGCTCGCGGCCACACGCTGGGCCTCTGCCAGGGATCGGGCGTTCATCTCGATGCGGACCTCGTCCGGGAGTTCGGCGGTCTGTGCGAGGATCCGGAGCGTCTGCTGCAGACGCACCGCGTTGCGCTCCGTGGCGAGGTACTGCCGACGCGCGTGCCACGAGGGCATGAGGTAGACGAGCCACAGCACCGCCGCGATGAGGAGGACGATGCCTCCGCTCCAGGACCCGATGCTCACGGGGAACACGGTATGGGCGGGCCGCGCGCCGATCGGTCATTGCGCGTCGCGTGTTGAGCGAGTCGCGCCGGATTCGGGTTGTGGAGGACGAGTTCAGCCGCGGCGCGAGGTCGCGATCGGCATCGCGGCCTCCTCACGGGCCTGGTCGGGCACGCTGCCCTGACCTGCGGGCACGGCGCCGCGCACCCAGCGGTCGAGGACGCCCTCGCGGACCTCCTCGGCCACGAGCGCGAAGCAGAAGTGGTCGCGCCAGTCACCGTTGATGTGGATGTACCGGCGCCGCAGGCCCTCGTACCGGAACCCGAGCTTCTCGACGACCCGGAGCGAGGGCGCGTTCTCCGGACGGATGCAGATCTCCACCCGGTGGATCCCGACGGAACGGAAGCAGTGGTCGGTCGCGAGCGCGACGGCGGTCGGGGTCACGTTGTGCCCCGCGGCGCTCTCGACCACCCAGTAACCGATCGACGCACTGGCGAGCGAGCCGTAGCTGATGCCCGACACGTTGAGCTGTCCGACGAACCGGCCGTCGAGCTCCATGGCGAAGGGCAGGCCGAGCCCTGCACGCGCGTTCGCCTGCAGGGCCCGGATGCTCCCACGGACGTCCGCCGACACGAGTCCCGACGGGTTCGTGGCCTCCCAGGTCCGCAACCAGCTCCGGTTCATCGACAGGGCCATGTCGAGGTCACGGGTGTCACGGAGGCGCAGCGGGCGGATGGTGATCCGACCGTGCGTCAGGGTGGGGATGGTCGTCATCGGGGGATCGCGTTCCTGGTTCGGGTGTCCCGGACGGGACGGCTACTCGCCCGCGTTGAACTCCTTGAGCCATTCCTTGAGCTCGGGGCCGAGGTCGTCGCGGTCGGAGGCGAGCTGGACGATCGCCTTGATGTAGTCGAGTTTGTCACCCGTGTCGTACCGGCGTCCACGGAACACGACGCCGTACACGCCACCCGTCCACTCCTCGGCGCCGGCCATCTTCATGAGCGCGTCCGTGAGCTGGATCTCGCCGCCCTTGCCCGGCTCCTGCTTCTCGAGGACGTCGAACACCTCGGGGCGGATCACGTAGCGACCGATGATCGCGAGGTTGGAGGGGGCCTCCCCCTGGGCGGGCTTCTCGACGAGACCGGTGATCTTGACGACGTCGTCCTCGTCGGTCTCCTCGACGGTCGCGATGCCGTACATGTGGGTCTGGGACGCCGGGACCTCGAGCAGGGCGACGACGGTCGCGTTCTTCTCGTCCTGCACCTCGATCATGCGCTTGAGCAGCGGATCACGAGCGTCGATGATGTCGTCGCCGAGGAGCACGGCGAACGGCTCGCGGCCGACGTGCATCTTGGCGCGGAGCACGGCGTGGCCGAGGCCCAGCGGGTCGCCCTGGCGCACGTAGTGCATGTCGGCGAGGTCCGTCGACTGGTTCACCTTGGCGAGCTTGTCGTGGTCGCCCTTCTTGCGGAGGGTCTCCTCGAGCTCCGACACGTGGTCGAAGTGGTTCTCGAGCGCGTTCTTGTTGCGACCGGTGATCATGAGGACGTCATGGAGGCCCGCGTCGACGGCTTCCTCGACCACGTACTGGATCGCGGGCTTGTCGACGACCGGGAGCATCTCCTTCGGCATCGCCTTGGTCGCGGGGAGGAACCGCGTCCCCAGCCCTGCGGCCGGGATCACTGCTTTGGAAATCTGGAAACCCATGGCGACGAGCGTATCCGCTGCCCCCACGACGCGGGCGTTAACGGATGGGGGACCGTGTGGAGGACACATGGCCACGCGGGGACGAGCCGTTAAGCTCGTGGCCATGAGCGCCGAGAGCGACATCGGGAACGCCAAACGAGCCCTCCGTGCCGAGCTGCGGCAACGTCGCCGCATGCACACCGCGTCGGAGCGGAGCGCGTTCACCACGGACCTCACCGCCACGCTCCAGCGCTTCGTGGAGGAGCGGGCGATCTCCTCGCTGTCGGCCTACCTCCCGTCGTCCGACGAGCCCAACGTCCGCCCGTTCCTCAACTGGGCGTTCGACGCGGGCATCCGCACGCTGTTCCCGATCGCCCGGGACGACGGCCTGCTGGACTGGGCCGTGGGGGACGGCGAGACCGAGCACCAGGGTCTGGCGGGCGTCCCCGAGGTCGTCGGCGAGGTGCTCTCGCCGATCGCGATCAACGACGTCGACGTCATCCTCGCGCCCGCGGCCGCCGTGGACCGAGCCGGCATGCGGATGGGCTGGGGGCGCGGCTACTACGACAAGACCCTCGGATCCATGGCCAAGCGTCCGCCCGTCTATGCTGTGGTGTTCGACGCGGAGTACGTGGACGAGGTCCCTCGCGAGCGCCACGACCAGCCCGTCGACGGCATCATCACCCCATCGCGCATCCTCACCTTCCGGAGCTGACGTGCCCACCTACTCCTACCGCTGCACCGAGTGCGGTACCGCCTTCGACGTCAAGCAGTCCTTCTCGGACGCGGCCCTGACCGAGTGCCCGACCTGCGGCGGCGTGCTCCGCAAGGTGTTCAGCCCCGTCGGAGTGACGTTCAACGGGTCCGGCTTCTACCGCACGGACTCCCGGTCGTCGTCCGGGGCATCGGGGACGAAGTCCGAGTCCGGTGGCGGATCGACGCCGAGCGAGTCGTCGTCGTCGAGTTCGACCTCGTCGAGTTCATCCGGTTCGACCTCGTCGAGTTCATCCGGTTCGTCCTCCACAGGCTCGTCCTCACCGTCGTCGTCCTCATCCGGGAGCTCCAGCGCGGCCTGAGTCGTGCTCCGTCGGTAGCGTGATCCGTGCCGGTCGACTGGACGCCCGGCCGGTCCCCGTGGCGCGGGCCGACACCTGGACACGAGGGGGTCCCGTGAAGGGCTTCAGGGAGTTCCTGCTCCGCGGCAACGTCATCGACCTCGCAGTCGCCGTCGTCATCGGCGCCGCGTTCACCGCGATCGTCAACTCGATCGTCACGGCGGTGATCAACCCGGCGGTCGGGGCGCTGTTCAACGCGTCGAGCCTCGAGCACACCTGGGTCCTCACGATCCCCGGAGTCGGCGGGGCGCACGCCGAGCTCCACTTCGGTTCCGTGCTCGGTGCCGTGATCCAGTTCGTCATCGTGGCCGCGGTCGTCTACTTCGCGCTCGTGCTGCCGGTCAACCGCCTGAGGAAGCTCGCGTTCAAGCGCGTCGAGAACGACGTCGAGCAGCCGCCGGCGGACGTCCCGCCGACCGATGTCGAGGTCCTCCTCGAGATCCGCGACCTGCTCCGACAGCAGCAGGGGATCACCGGTCAGGCCGCGGGCGCGCACGTCGCCCCCACCGACGCGCCGACGGGACCGGGCATCAGCGGCACGACGAAGCTCTGAGACCGGGCCGATCGCTCGCCACCCAGGTGCCGGAGGCACCGCCGCTATCCTGAGTGGATGGGCGACCGGCGGGTTCGCCACGACGGCGAACGAGAGGCCCGACGCCATGGCGGACATCAGTGGGAGGCGAGCCCGTCCGGACTGGCAGACCTGGCCGAACCTGCTGACGCTCGTCCGGTTCGTCCTCATCCCCGTGTACGTCGGACTGGTCGTCGCGGGACACCCCGGATGGGGCCTCGTGTCGCTGGTCGGACTCGGGGTCACCGACTGGGCGGACGGCTTCATCGCCCGCCGATTCCACCAGGAGTCCGCACTCGGCAAGGCGCTGGATCCCGTGGCGGACCGCTTGTCGATCGTCGCGATCGTGTTGTCGCTGGTCCTCGTCGGGCTCCTGCCGTGGGTCGTCGTCGCCGTGGTGGTGGTCGTGGACCTGGTGCTCGTCGCCATGTCGAGCGCGTTGTTCCGCGGGTCACCAGACCTCGACGTGACCTGGACGGGCAAGATCCGCTCGGCGCTGCTGTTCGTCGGGCTGCCCGTGCTGCTGTTCTCGTCGACGTCGGTCGCCGAACACCTCACGTGGGTGCGTGTCGTCGCCCTCGTGTGCATCGTCCTCGGCACGGTCGGGCACGTGCTCGCCGGCGCACAGTACGCCGCTGCCATGGTGCGGAAGCGCCGCGGCGACGCCGTCCCCGCTCGCTGAGGTCGGCACCGCACGGACGGCAGTCTCCTCGCTGACCTCGCGCTGCCGAGCGCTGCCACGCTTCCCCGATCGACGCGTCGCCCCTGCGTACGTGAGCCGCACAGTTCCATCCGCCGACTTCCGCCGCCGACACGACCGTTGTCGGGCGACGCGTTGAACGTCGTCCCGGTCCGACGGGGGCCGTGCGAGGGCGGAACGGGGAGGCAGGAGGGCTCACGGGCGGCGGGAGGGCCGCCTCAGCCCCAGTGCGGCGGCCGGTCGCCCAGCAGCCGCGCGTCGTTCTCCCCCGCGCCGTGCCGCTCCGGCTCGGGCGCGGGGTTCGGGTCCGTTCCCGGCGCCGGAGCGGTCGTGACCCGGCGGCGGCGAGTCGGGCCTCCCGGCCGTCGGTCATGAGCGGCCGTGGCGCCGTCAGACGTGCGGTCCTGTGCGCCCGTCGTCCGCCCGGCTGACGGGTCGCCCGCGGGGCCAACGGCGGACGGGTCGCCCGCGGGACCAGCGGCGACGGCCTCCGCCCCCGTGGCGGAACGGACGTCGGCGTGGGCCGCCCAGCTCCCGCGGAGCTGTTCCGTCCCTGGGGTGACCGGTCCGGCCGGTCGGGAGGCGCGCCTCCCGGTCATCGGGACCAGCCGGCGACCGCTGGCCAGCCCGCGGTCACTGCCGGGCCGGGACCGGCGGGATCGCGATCTCCTGCGTCGCACCACGGTCGACGCCGAGCACCTGCGCGACCGTCGTGGCGACGCGGTCCGGGTCGGAGAAGAGCTGGAAGGCGTGGACGCGCACGTAGTGCCAGCCGAGCCGTCGGAGCACCTCGGGCCGGAGGCGCAGCGACTCGCGCAGGGAGCCCTTGGCGAGCGACGCGTCGGTCTCGATCGTCACGCAGACCCCGCCGTGCGCGGCGACGAGGCCGAGCTTGCCGCGGTGTCCGAGCGCCACGGGGATGCCGCGCATCTCGAGCCGGCGGGCGAGGTCGACGAGCAGCGGGTCGCTGTCGTCGGGCACGTACTCCATGCTCGTGCGGGCCCGGACCTCCGCGAGGATCTCGGCGAGCGCGACGGTGCCGTGACCCATGCGCTCGGCCTCGATGTCGGACGGCTGGAAGCACGTGACGATGATCATCGACCGGCGGGCGCGGGTCATCGCGACGGCGAGCAGGCGTTCGCCGCCGGGCTTGCCGAGCGGACCGAAGTCGCGGAGGACGCGGCCGTGGGGCGTGCGCCCGTAGCCGATCGAGAACACGACGCGGTCGCGGCTCTGGGCGACGGACTGCTCGAGCGTCACCACCATGAACGGCTCGGGGCGGTCGCCGATCACGAACTCGGTGAGGTCCTTGTGGCCCTGCACGGCGGCGAGGACGGCCTGCTCGACACGAACGGCGTGCTTGGCGGACGCCGTGATGACCATGAGCGACTCGGTCGGCCGGTTCTTGGCGTGGTCGAGGACGAGCCGCACGACACGGTCGACCTCGGCGTCGACGCTCTCGACGGCGCCGGACTCGGGGTCCGGCACGGCCTTGCCCTCGGCGACGTAGTCGATCGCGATCGAGCCGTGGCCGAGGAACGAACCCGCCCACGGCAGGGACTCGATGCGGCCCCCGTAGAAGCGCCGGTTCACGAGCTCCGCGAGGTCCTCGCCGCCGGCGCGGTACGAGCGCGTGAGCGACAGGGTCGGCAGGAGCGTCGAGAGCTTCGCCAGCGCGGAGTCGGCGTGCAGCGAGTCGAGCGTCTGCTCGTCGACGCGGAGCGCCCGGTGGTCCGGGTCGACCGCGATGCGGAACGGGGACGGCGTCTGGGTGACCGGGTCGCCGAAGACCACGGTCTGCTTGGCGCGGCGGATCGCCCCGACGGTCTCGGCGATCGTCACGGCACCGGCGTCGACGAGGATCACGGTGTCGAACGGCATCGTGTCGGCGATCTGCGGGACCTCGTACGGCGACGCGAGCCACACGGGTGCGATGGCGCGGGACAGGTGCGGTGCGGAGTCCTGCAGCAGTCGCGACGTGATCGCGGGCTGCCGGAGCTGCGCCTTGAGCTGCGCGGCCTCGTCCGGCCAGTCGACCAGGCCGACCTTCCAGTTCTCGGCGAGCTGCCACGCCAGGCCCTGGGACACCCCGGCAGCGTGGGCGTCGTCGACGAGCCGGAAGTCCGCCTCGACGCGGTCGAGCATGTCGGTGTTCGCCCCGAGCAGGGCGCGGTCGCCCTCGAGCAGCATCTCGAGGCAGGACTGCCACCACGCGAGCTCGAGCTCGGCCGGCACCTGGGACTCGGGCACGTGGCGGTTCGCCAGGTCGGTGATGAGCGGCTCGAGCTGCAGGTCGCGCAGGGTCGTCATGAGCTCGGTGCGCTCCTGCAGGTTGTGCAGGACGTCGCTCTCGGCCGCGAGCTCGCCGATGTCCGCGACGAGCTGGTCGATCGGCAGGTTGGCGAGCTGCCGCTCACGGGACGTGTTGCCGAGCGGCTCGTCGAGACGCGCGAGGTCCTCGGCGACGTTCGAGTAGAGCACCTGGACGTCGGCGATGCCGGTGGGGATCTCCGGGGCGACCCCGGCCGCCACGTACCGCTGCCACAGGACCCGCTGCTGCTGGACCCGCGTCAGGGCCTCGTGCAGGTCGGACACGTGCACGCCCGGACGGACGTACTCGCGGGCGAGCTTCTTGAGGCGACGGCGGTTCGTCGCCGACATCGGGGCACCCTCACCACGCGGGGCCGTCGCCGCGACGAGCTCGGACACGGAGCGATCGAACACGACGGGCAGGAAGCGGTCGAGGGTGTCGCGGATCTCGGTGAGGAGCCGCAGGTACACGCCGAGTTCGCCGATCGTCGTGAACGGCCGCATGTGGGTCGAGCCGATGAGGTCGTTCGCGCGCTGCAGCAGCGTCGGCAGCTCGGTGGCGTGCAGGCCCTGCGCGGTCTGGTGCGCCTTGTGCGCGGCGGCGCTGGACGCGAACCGGGCGCCGTACCAGGGCGAGTCGTCCGGCCCGTACTTGAACTCGCCGAGGTTCGCGGCACTCACCATCGTCTCGGCGACGCGCGCGCGACCGTCGACCATGGCCTCCACGGACGACCGCGACAGGCGCGCGGTCGTGGCGGGCGGGACCGGGAGGAGCGACAGGCGGGACAGCTCGACCAGACAGTCGAGCACGGAGACACCGAACGCCGGGTCGACGCGGCCGAGTGCGCCGCGGTAGTCGAGCAGGACCTTGCGGAGCCGGACGAGCGCGTCGTCGACCTCGCGGAGGTTCGGCTTCGTCGACTTCTCGTTGCGGCCGATCGCGCGGATGAGGTCGCGCCGGAGGGTCGCGGGGGTGACGGCGACGCCGGGCAGCTGGACCTCGACGAACCGGCTGGCGATGCCGCGCAGGGTCGCGCGCCGCGGGCTGACGACGAGCACGCGCTTGTTCGCGGCGACGAGGCCACCGAGGGCGTTGACGATGGTCTGGGTGCCACCCGTGCCGGGCAGGGTCTTGACCACGATGGAGTTGCCCGCCGTGATCTGCGCGATCACGTTCTCCTGCTCGTCGTCGGCGTCGAGCAGGAGCGTGTCGGTCTCGGGGCTGCGCTCGTCGGACGGCGTCTGCTCGACCGGCCGGTAGGACTGCTCGACCTGCCACTTGGCGCTCGGGTTGCCGGCGAGGGCGTCGAGCACCGGGTGCGAGAGGTCGCGGGTGTCCTCGACCATGCTCGACGCGACCTCGGCGAACGTCGACACGACGAGGCGCGGGTGGACGCTGAAGTGCGGCAGGTGCGCGGTGAGGCCGCGGAGGCGGTCGATGACCGGGTTCGGCGTGAACGAGCCGTCCTGCTGGGCGAGCGCGACGAAGGCCTCGGCGTCGAGCACGATCCCGAACTGGTCGCGCAGGGCGTCGGCGAGCGCCGGGTTGAGGACGGGCTGGCCGAGCAGTCGGACCTCGAAGTCGCGCCCGTGGCGGCGGATGGCGAGCGGCCGGAGGAGGACCGGCCCGCGGTGGTCGACGTCGGCGTGCCGCCAGTCCACCATGCCGATGCCGAGCTCGACCGCGTCGATCCCGCGCACCGTGGCGAGCTCGGTGCCCTTCTCCTCGACGAACCCGGCGGCGATGCGGGCGGCGCGGAACGCGACCTCGTCGCGGATGAGGCTCGACAGCAGGGTCGTCTTGCCGGTGATGAACTGTGCCAGACCACCCGGGTGGGTCGTGCTGAGCTCGATGCGAGCCCGGGGGTGATCCGAGAAGTGGATGAGCGGGGACGTGCCACCGACACCGGAGAGCTGCTCGCGCCAGGCGTCCCACACGGGCTCGGCCGCGTTCCCCGCCGTGAGGCGCGGGTCCCCGAGGCTCAGCTGCTGTGGGCTCGTCACCTGCTCGGGCGCGCGCAGGTCATCGGCGCGGACGTCGTCATCCACGTCGTCCTCGCGCTCTGCAGTCCTGTCGACACGCCACACACCGATACTGTAGGCGGCCCGCCGAGCCCCGACGGTCAATGAACGCCGATTTCGACACATCCGAGCGTGATCACGCGACCCTCCACACGCAGCCCTCCGCGGCCCCTGGCGCGCGGGGGTGGGTGTGGTACCAACGACGCATGGCCATCGACGACCGTCCGCGCACCTCCACCTCCGAACGCCGTGCCGTCCCGGCCGAGATCAGCCGGTCCTGGCTCCTGGTCGCCGCGACCGCCGAGCACGGCTTCGACCGCGCCGCGCGATCCCGGGCCGACCAGGTCGTGCTCGACATCGAGGACGCGGTCGACCCGAAGCGCAAGCCGGAGGCCCGCGCCACCGTCGCCGCGTGGCTCGCGGGCGGCGGATCGGCATGGGTGCGCATCAACGACGTCACGACGCCGTTCTGGGCGGACGACGTCGAGGCGCTCCGCGGCCTGCCCGGACTGCGGGGCGTGGTCCTCGCCAAGACGGAGGCCGCGGAACAGGTCACCGACACCTGGCACCGCCTCGGGGGCACCCACCCCGTGGTCGCGCTCGTCGAGTCGGCCCTCGGGATCGAGGAGTCCACGGCGATCGCCCGCGCGAAGGGCGCGTTCCGCCTGGCGTTCGGGAGCGGTGACTACCGCCGCGACACCGGTACCTCCGCCGACACCCTGGCCATGGCCTACCCGCGATCCCGGCTCGTGGTCGCGTCACGCGTCGGGGACCTGCCCGGCCCCATCGACGGCCCGACGGTCGGCACGAGTCACCCGATCCTCCGCGAGCAGGCGCAGGTCGCGGTGGCGCTCGGCCTCACCGGCAAGCTGTGCCTCGACACCGACCAGCTGCCCGTGATCAACGAGGTCATCTCGCCCACGCCGGCCGACGTCGCCTGGGCCCGCGACTTCCTCGACGACTTCGAGGCGCGCGACCGCGTGGTCCGGGACGGCAGCGACCTGCCCCGGCTCGGGCGCGCACAGAAGATCGAACGCCTGGCGCAGGCCTTCGGGGTGGAACCCCGATGACCGGGGGGACGGACGGCGGCGCGCCGGACGGCAGCCGGGCCTCCCGGCCGCACATGGAGACGCAGGCCGAACGGGAGGCCCGGATCGCGTGGGAGCAGGGCGGCACCTCGCTCATCCCACCGGTCGGGCGCATCGCCGACCGGGTGGTGACGGTCCTGTTGCTGGCCGCGACCGGCGTCATGACCATCGTGACCGCCGTGATCGCGCTCGTCGCGGTCCTGGCATCGGCACCGCGATGCCACCCGGCGAGCGGGTGCTCGACCGGAGCGCTCGTCGGCGGCGGCGCGCTCGCGGCCGGCGGTGCGTTCGTCGTCGGGGTCGCGGCGCTCGTCCTGGCGGTGTGGGCCTGGATCCGTCGGCGGAGCTCGTGGTGGATCGCCGCGATCGGCTTCGTGGTGGCCGTCGGATGCGTCGTCGGCGGCGGGGTCCTGTCCGCGTCGGCACTCGGCGACCTCGGCGGCACGACCCCGGCCGGTGACTCTCCGTGGCCCGGCGGGAGCGGGACCTGACAACCCCCAGGACCGCGAGGGGCCGGATCGGTGCGACGATGAACGCGTGCCGACCGCGACCGACCTGTTGACCATCGGCGAGCTGTCGCGCCGGTCGGGGATCGCCCCGTCGGCCATCCGGTACTACGAGGAACGCGGTCTCGTGACGGCGGAACGGACGGCCGGCAACCAGCGACTGTTCCCGCGCCACACGCTCCGTCGGCTCGCGGTCCTCGCCGCCGGGCAGCGAGCCGGTCTGTCCCTCGCCGAGATCCGCGAGGCGTTCGACGCCCTGCCCGCGGACCGTGCCCCGAACCCGGCGGAGTGGACGGCGCTCTCACGACGATGGGCCGACGCGGTCGACACCCGGATCCGCGAGCTCGAGGCCCTCCGCGACGACCTCGACGGCTGCATCGGGTGCGGCTGTCTGTCCCTGACCCGCTGCGCCCTTGTCAACCCCGGGGACGGCGCCGCCCGCTCCGGCCCCGGTCCGCACCAGTTGCACGGAGTACGCACGGGGTCGCGGCTGCACGAGGCGCGCTCGGGCGGGGACACCGGCATCGTCGCCGACACGAACGCGGCACGGTTCGAACCGACCGAGCGGCCCGCATGACCAGGAAGGACCTCGTGACCTACACGACCCCACCCACGACCATGACCCGCCCCGACCTGCAGGGCACGCACGGCATGAGCGCCTCGACGCACTGGCTGGCCACGGCCTCGGCGCAGTCGGTACTCGAGCGCGGGGGCAACGCGTTCGACGCGGCCGTCGCCGGGGCGTTCGTGCTCCACGTCGTCGAGCCGCACCTCAACGGCCCGGGCGGCGACATGACCGCGGTGTTCGCCACCGCGGCGGACCCCACGCCCGTCGTGCTCATGGGGCAGGGCCCGGCTCCCGCCGGTGCGACCGTCGAGCACTACCGCGGCGAGGGTCTGGAACTCGTGCCGGGGTCGGGCGCCCTCGCGGCCGCCGTGCCCGCCGCCGTCGACGCGTGGCTGCTGCTCCTCCGGGACCACGGCACGTGGGACCTCGCCGACGTCCTGGCCTACGCCATCGGGTACGCGCGCGACGGCCACCCGGTCGCCGCCCGCGTCGCCGACACGATCGGCCGCGTCGCCGACCTGTTCACGGAGCACTGGCCGTCCTCCGCCGAGCGCTGGATGCCCGAGGGCCGGATCCCCGTCGCCGGCGAGGTCGTCCGGAACACCGCGTACGCGGACGTGCTCGAGCGGCTCGTCGCGGCCGGAGAGGGCTCGGCGGACCGGTCGGCACGGATCGACGCGGCCCGGGACGCCTGGGCGTCGGGGTTCGTCGCCGAGGCCGTCGAGCGGTTCGTCCGGACGCCGCACCGGCACTCGTCGGGCACCGACCACGCGGGCGTCATCACGGCTGCCGACATGGCCGGGTTCCGGGCCACGTACGAGCCCGCGGTGACGCTCGAGTTCCGCGGCCACACCATCGCGAAGACCGGCGCCTGGGGGCAGGGGCCCGCACTGCTGCAGACCCTCGCCATCCTCGAACCGCTCGACGACGCCCTGCTCGACCCGTCGACGGTCGAGGGCGCGCACACCATCGTCGAGGCGCAGAAGCTCGCCCTCGCCGACCGCGAGGCGTACTACGGCGACCACGACGTGCCGCTCGAGCGGCTGCTGTCCGCGGCCTACGCAGCCGAGCGACGCGCGCTCATCGCTGACCGGGCCTCCGCCGAGATCCGCCCGGGCGACGCCGGCGTGCCGGCCGGCGCCATGCCCCCGCTCCGCACCGAGTACCTGCCGCCGGCGCTCGACGAGCGCCCCGAGGGCGTCGGGGAACCCACCGTCGACTCGTTCGCCGGCGCGGAACCGCACGTCGGCCCCGACGGCCAGACGCGCGGCGACACGTGCCACATCGACGTCGTCGACCGCTGGGGCAACATCGTGTCGGCCACCCCGTCCGGCGGATGGCTCCAGTCCTCGCCGACGATCCCCGAGCTCGGCTTCTGCCTCGGCACGCGGTTGCAGATGACCTGGCTCGAGGAGGGCACCGCCTCGACGCTCCGCCCCGGGCTGCGTCCGCGCACGACGCTCACCCCGACGCTCGTGCTCCGCGACGGCGAGCCCGTCGTCGCCCTCGGCTCCCCCGGCGGTGACCAGCAGGACCAGTGGCAGCTGCTCTACCTGCTCCGGACGATCGTCGGCGGCTGGTCGCCGCAGCAGGCGATCGACGCCCCGGCGCTGCACACGACCTCGTTCCCGGGGTCGTTCTGGCCGCGCACGTGGGAGCCGGCGGGGATCGTCGTCGAGGACCGGATCGGGGACGACGTCATCGCCGGCCTGGAGGCCCGGGGGCACGTCGTCACGCGCGCCGGCGGTTGGACCCTCGGTCGCCTCTCGAGCGTCGGCCGCGACCCACGGACCGGTGTCCTGTCGGCCGCCGCCAACCCGCGGGGCGAGCAGGCGTACGCCGCGGGGCGCTGAAGGTCTGCTCGTCGCCGGCCGCGTTCCCGCTGACCGCTGATCCCTCCACCGGGGCCGGAGAGCTGTCGACATCCACAGGGATGCCTCGCGGGGAACCGGCTCGGTGCGGGCGGCGCATGCTGGAGCCATGAGACAACGGACCATCGGAGACACCGACGTCAGCGCCATCGGTCTGGGCGGCATGCCCATGTCCATCGAGGGGCGACCGGACGAACGCCGCGCGATCGCGACCATCCACGCCGCGCTCGAGGCCGGGGTGACCCTCATCGACACGGCGGACGCCTACCACCTGGGCGGCCACGACGAGGTCGGGCACAACGAATCGCTCATCGCCAAGGCCATCGCGGAGTACGGCGGGGACACGTCGCACGTCGTCATCGCCACGAAGGGGGGACACCTGCGCCCCGGGCCGGACGAGCGGTGGACCCAGAACGGCGACCCGGCCTACCTCAAGGAGGCCGCCAGGGCATCGGCGAAGCGCCTCGGCGTCGAGGCCATCGACCTCTACCAGTTCCACCGGCCCGACCCGGCCGTGCCCTACGCCGACTCGATCGGTGCCCTGGTCGACCTGCTCGACGAGGGCGTCATCCGCATGGCGGGCATCTCGAACGCCGACGTCGACCAGATCCGACAGGCGAACGAGATCCTCGACGGGCGGCTCGTGTCCGTGCAGAACCAGTACTCGCCGGCGTTCCGCACGAGCGAGGTCGAACTCGTCCTGTGCGACGAGCTCGGCATCACGTTCCTGCCGTGGGCTCCGCTCGGCGGCATCACGTCGGCCGGTGACCTCGGGGCCATCCACGAGGCCTTCTCGATCGTCGCGCGCGAGCACGACGTCTCCCCGCAGGTGATCGCACTGGCGTGGGAGCTGCAGAAGAGCGACGTCGTCATCCCGATCCCGGGTGCGTCACGACCGCAGTCGATCCTCGATTCCGTGCGGGCGGCCGACGTCAAGCTGCGGCCCGAGCAGATCGAGCGCCTCGACGCCGCGCAGGCACCCGCGGCGTGATCGTGCTCCGCGGTCGGCACGCGGGAACCCGGCGGACGACATGAGCGCCTTCCTGCGTGACCGGCCGCAGGAGTGGACGTGGGCGCGACGGAACGGGCTGCTGCTCGTCAACCTGATCGCGTTCCTCGTCTTCTTCGCGGGAATGGTGTTCAGCGGCTGGCACGTCGCGAACGCCGACGCACTCGAGCACGGCCGGGCGGCGGAGTCCCTCGGCGCGTTCCTGCGGAGCGGGGACTTCGTCGAGGCGACGTTCGAGAACTGGGAGAGCGAGTTCCTCCAGATGGGGTCGTACGTCGTGCTGACGTCGTTCCTGTTCCAGTGGGGGTCGAGCGAGTCGAAGCCCCTGGACGAAGCGGCCGAGCAGGACGAGGACCCGCGGGAGCACCGGGACGACGCTCGTGTCCCCTGGCCGGTCCGGCGCGGGGGCCTGGCACTCGTGTTGTACGAGAACTCGCTGCTCATCCTCTTCGCGCTGTTGTTCGTCGGCAGCGTCGTGGGGCACGTCCTCGGCGGTGCTGCGGCCTACAACGAGGACCAACGCGAGCACGGCGGTGCCGTCGTCTCCGGGTGGGGCTACCTCGCCACGAGCCAGTTCTGGTTCGAGTCGATGCAGAACTGGCAATCGGAGTTCATGGTGATCTCGGTCATGATCGTGGCCACCGTGTGGCTCCGGCAGCGCGGCTCGACCCAGTCGAAACGGGTGGCCGCGCCCCGGGACGACACCGGCACGGAAGGCTGAGGAGCCCGGCGTAGCGTCGACCGCATGCACGCCATCACGTTCGACGCTCCCGGCGACGAGGCCGTCCTCGTCTGGTCCGACGTCCCCGACGCCGTCGCCGGTCCGGGTGAGGTCCTGATCGCCGTCGCCGCCGCCGGCATCAACAACGCGGATCTGCTCCAGCGGCGGGGGCACTACCCGGTGGCGCAGGGTGCCTCGCCGATCCTGGGGCTCGAGTGCTCCGGCACGATCGCCGCGGTCGGCGAGGGCGTCAGCGACTGGCACGTGGGCGATCGGGTCTGCGCGCTGCTGAGCGGCGGTGGGTACGCCGAGCTCGTGGCCGTCCCCGCCGCGCAAGTGCTCCCGGTCCCCGACGACCTCGACCTCGTCGCGGCCGCGGGTCTGCCCGAAGCCGCGTGCACGGTGTACTCGAACGTCGGGATGGTCGCGGGCCTGCGTCCGGGGCAGTCGCTCCTCGTGCACGGCGGCGGCAGCGGCATGGGGTCACACGCCATCCAGTGGGCGAACGCCCTCGGCGCCCGCGTGTTCGCGACCGCGGGCAGCACGCCGAAGCTCGAGGCAGCCCGGCGGTTCGGCGCCGACGTCGTCATCAACCACCGCGACGAGGACTTCGTCACCGTCGTGCGGGAGCAGACCGACGGCGCCGGGGTCGACGTCGTGCTCGACATCGTGGGGCCGACCTACCTGCAGCGGAACCTCGAAGCGCTCGCGGTGAACGGCCATCTCGTCGTCATCGGCAGCACGGGCTCGGCCCCGGACGCCCCGCTCGACCTCGGGCTCCTCATGCGGAAGCGCGCCAGTGTCACCGCCACGACGCTCCGTGCTCGTCCGGCCGAGGAGAAGGCCGAGATCGTCGCCGCGGTCCGTCGCGAGGTCTGGCCGTTCGTCGAGCGTGGTCGGGTCGCGCCGGTCGTCGACACCGTGCTGCCCATGGCGCAGGCCGCCGACGCGCACCGCCTGGTCGCGGAGGGCGCCACGATCGGCAAGGTCCTCCTGACCCCCTGACCCCTCCGGCCGCCCCCGCCATCCGGTGAGATCGCAGTCGTTGCCGCTCTGAGTCTGGTCAGAGCGGCAACGACTGCGATCTCGCGGAGGAGGGCCGGGCCGGGCCGGGCCGGCCGGGCCGGGCCTGTC